>JAYREN010000027.1:7742-24879 GCA_041908845.1 Holophaga sp.
AATCTTTGGCTTCGCGTTCGGCGATGCGGAGGTGGTCCAGGGTTTGGGACAGGTTTTCGCCGCCGGGCACCACGGGGACGCCGAGCTGGTCCTGGAGCTGGGCCAGGGTCATGTCGTCCAGGAACATGGTTTCGGGACGCACTTCGTCGGCACCCACCAAGGTGTACTGGTCCGTGGGGCCCATGTGGGTGCGTAGCGAGGCGCTGGGGATGACGATGGCATCCACCCAGCGGGGGTCGCCGCCGTGGGCCTGGCGGTCGGCGTGGGCGGCGTAGAGCAGATCCTTGCCGCAGAGGAGCCCGGCCACCGTCACGGTGGAGCCGAAGGAGAAGTTCTCCACCGAGGCGGCCCGGAGTTGGCTGCCGGTGGCGCGGTTGAGCTGGGCCAGGGTGCGGTTGAGGGTGGGGGCGAAGCTGGCGCCGGTGAGGGCCAGGACCCGCCGCTCGGCAAAGCCTTTCGCCTTGGGGCTGCGAATGAAGCGCCCGGAATGGTCCAGGAAGCGCCGTACCAGGCCCACGCCGTTTTCCAGCTGGGCCCAGCTCCGGGAGTAGAAGCCCCGCCCCGGCACTTCCACTCCGGCCCGGGTGAACCACTCGTCCGCCAGCAGGAGCCAGGGCTCGCCATCGTTCTCCAGGGCGCATTTCCGCACCCGCGGCACCCAGGCCTTCACCCAGGCCCGGGCGAATTCGGGATCCACATCGGGAATGTCGGGGAGGTTCTGGCGATGGGCGGTGAGGCCCACGGGCACGCAGGAGAGCGAGAGCACGCCGCCCTTGCCCGCCCAGGGGCCGGAGGTCTGGAAGGCTCGGCGCTCCCAGAGTTCGCGTACGGTCTTCTCCCAGATGGGGCCATCGTTCAGGCCGGGTACCACTACGGCCTGGGTGTGGACGTGGACGCCCCCCTCCAGGAGCTTGTCGATCTTGCGCAGGATGTGGCCTTCCCGAGGGTTGCCCACCAGTTTCACCCGCAGCTCGGGATCCGTGGCGTGCACGGACACATGGATGGGGCTGAGGCGCTCGCGGATGACCCGATCCAGTTCCGCGTCGTCGCTAGAACTGAGGGTGCTGAAGTGGCCGTACAGGAAGGAGAGGCGGATGTCCTCGTCCTTGAGGTAGAGGGATTTGCGGAAGCCCTTGGGCATCTGGTGCACAAAGCAGAACACGCAGTTCTGCTTGCAGACCTTGACATCGTCCTGGGCCAGATCCACCCCCAGGGCGTCGCCGCCGTTCTCCAGCACCACCGTATCGATTTCGGTGCCGCTCTGGAATTCCACTTCGGTCTCGTCCCCCTGGCTCACCAGAAACTGGTAGCTGAGCTGATCCAGCACGGGCTCGCCGTTGATGCGGAGAATCCAGTCGCCGGGGCGGATCCCAGCCATGTCCGCAAGACTCTCGGGGACGACCGAGATGACCTGAACACCCTTCTGTTTCATCTGCACTCCGAGCTACCAGTGTCCGTGGGGTGACCGTGGCCCACAAGCATCCCGTGGGTGCGGAACTTGTGAAGCGGGGCGAATATGTGCAAATTTCACGCATAATGTGCAAACAAGGGGGCTTCATGGCCGTGGAAACGCAGCACCGTTTCAATGAACTGGCGCGGATGGTGGGCAATACGCCCCTCCTAGCCATCGAGTTCACCATTCGGGGCTCCGCGCGGTGCATCTTCGCCAAGGCCGAGAATTTCAACTTCACCGGCAGCATCAAGGACCGCATGGCCTTGCACATCCTGCGCACGGGCACAGAGAGCGGTCAGCTCAAGGCCGGGGCCCCCATCGCCGAGGCCACCAGCGGCAACACGGGCGTCGCGTTCTCGGCACTGGGGCGAGCCCTGGGACATTCCGTCACGATCTTCATGCCCGACTGGATGAGCAAGGAGCGCAAGGATCTCATCCGCTCCTTCGGCGCGGAGACGCGTCTCTTCAGCGCCGCCGAGGGCGGCTTCCTGGGTTCCATTCGCATGAGCCAGGAATGGGCGGCACGCACGCCAGACGTGCCTAGCCGCGGAAGCAAAGGCGCTGCGCTACATCGGCTTCGGGCGTTTTCCCTCCAAATCGTACCCCTGGGTTGTTCCCCAAGGCAAAATCGTTGAAAAATACCCATCGTAAGTGTTGATAACAAAATCCAACAAAAAGCCCCGAAACCTAATGGTGACGGGGCTTTTACTTCGGTGGTGGCTGGAGGCGGATTCGAACCGCCGACCTAAGGATTATGAGACTCCAAGTTAAATCGAAACATAAGGGCCAAACAAGCCAATATACTATTGAATAAAAAGAACTTAAGTTTCAGTGATTTGATGCCGATGAAAAAATGGTCGGCAACTATCAGCCCTATTTTCAATACGCCAAGTGTACCGTCAGGGTGTACCGTAAATCTGGGGGGCGATCCCATGGCCAAGAAGACATTCAGATCCACTGGCACCTCGGGCACCAGAGGAAAAGTTGCACGGAAAGGCTAGCGAAGATTCTTCGCTGTAAGTGCCAATCTACACGTTCACTGGTTCTGCTACCCGGCCAGGCTAGAAACGGAGTTAAGCACGGGACTCCAATGGCCCATTAAACGCGGCCCCAGGGGGGCCGCGCCGGGTGGTTCCTGGTTGGGTAGGCCTCAGGGCCGATCTTCGGTGTTCTCCTCTTCCGCCTCGAAAGGCAAGCCGAACTCAGCTTGGATGGCGAGAAGGCGGATAAGCGATACGCCCACCAAGAAGTTCCTGGCGGTGGCCAGTCCCGCACGGTGTTCCGCGCAATCCCCATCTCGTCCGCGATCCGCCTCGTTCCCCAACCCAGTTCCCGCAACGCGAACACCTGCCCGACTTCCCGATGCCGTGCTGGCGGGAGAGCTATTGGTTCTAGCCGCCCAGCAAGGGCAGACGGAGGTAGTGCGGCTGCTGTTGGACTGGGGGGGCAATCCAAATATTTCAAGATCCGAGGATGGTGTTACACCGTTGCTCGCCGCCTGCCAGATCGTTAGCCCGGAAATTGTAAAGCTATTGCTCGTGCGTGGCGCTAAGGCGGACGCCCTATCCAGGGACGGTCGAACGGCATTCATGCACCTTGGGGTCAAAAACAATTCACCAGAGGCAGGCCGGATCAACAATTGCTTGGAAATGCTGCAAAAAGCTGGGGTGGATATTCAGGCTAAGGACCTGAATGGGGAAACGGCGCTCTTCCAAGCCTTGCGGCTGGGTGCCCCAGGGATGGAGATGGCCAAGGGCCTCATCGCTGCAGGGCTGGACCCGAAGGTTCGGGACAAGAACGGAAAACCACCCTTGCCCCCAAGCCTCCTGTTGGTCTTAGACAAACCAGATACCTGCCGCCAATTGCTTGGTATGGGTGCCGAGGCCCGTGGCGTGCCGCACGGCGTCCTTGAGGCGCTGGGCGAGTTCCCTCGTCTCGCCGGGCACGTCGGTCAGATCGAGGTAGATCTCGTCGATGCCCCGGTCCTCGATGAGGGGCGCGATCTCCGCCACGGCGGCCTTGAACGCGCGCGAGACGCGGCTGTAGGTCTCGTAGTCGCCGGGGAGCAGGATGGCGTCAGGGGCCAGGGCCGCCGCCTTCATGAGGCCCATGCCCGAGCGGATCCCGAAGACCCGTGCCTCGTAGGTGGCGGTGGTGACGACGCCTCGGCCGGCATAGCTTCGCAGCCGCTGGAAGCCTTCGGAATCCTCCGCAGCGGGACGCCGGCGGCCTCCGACCACCACGGGCAGCCCCTTCAGTTCCGGGTAGGCCAGCAGCTCCACGGACGCAAAGTAGGCGTCCATGTCCAGGTGAGCGATGCGGCGGGGAGGAATGGGGCGCGAAGGCACGCGTACCCTCCTGTATGTGTTGACGAAATTATAGCGAAAATGCGAACGAAACCCCTGATGAATCTCGGACGTTTGGTGACCTGGGGTGGATGGGCGAGGGGTGTCTCTTCTCGAAATTCGGAATGGGCCGTTTTCTTCTGAAAATCGATCAGGCAATCCTGAAAATTGGAAGGAATAGATTCTTTTTCCATGGGCTGATTGCCTGCCTCCGCGCATGAGTCCGCCCACATCGCTTCGACTTGGCCATCGAAAACCTCGCCCTTCGCCACCAGATCGCCCCGCTTCAACGGACAGGGAGGAAATGGGTCAAGAGTCAGCGTTTTGGACGTGTGTTTGGTATAAAATTGTGATAAATTGACTGGATTTTGTCTTACAGGACGGTTCTCCTTTCGATCCCCTTAGGGTTCGGGACGGGGTGTCGCCGAGCTGGAAGCGAGGATAGCGACGGTGGTTTGGACAATTTGTGCCCAAAATTTTCGTGTAAAACGCCTTGCCTTCGTCCAGAAGGCGGGAGTCAGTTTGTCAGGCCTATTGCTGATGGCGGCGACGCTGGTTTCGGGACACTCCCCGGCGGCCGAAGCCACGCGGAGGTTTTCATCTGTTTCGGCCTATGAAGCCGGGGGAGGCGCACGCAGTTTTTCCACCATGCGTTCGGGTGCCTTGGCCTCCGGCGAACTACACCTTGTTGGGCTTCAGCTCCGGGCTCCTGAGAAGCGCATCGATGTTCCCCAGGGTTCGCCCTTTGTTCTTCCGGTCACTGCCTGGTTGGGCAGTAGGCAGGTTTCAGTTTCGGAAGTATCCAACTGGGTTCCACCCACGGCAATTCTCGAGGCGACGATCTCTGGCCCTGGTCTGACCCCTCAGACGTTGAGTGGATCCCTGGCTGCCGGTGTCATGGTTCCTGGCCTGCCCCAAATGGGGGATTACCAGATCTCAGGCATCCGGTTAAAGGATGGCAGTCGAGATCTGTACGACGTGACCCCTGGGGTGGTAACGGTGCGCTGCCTGGGCGAAGTGATCCTTTCCCAGGTTAGCTCCACACCCATGACCATGGATGAGATCAGGGATTCCGGGATTCAGCTTGGTGCCGGCAACTATGAGGGGCGGCGGTTCACGATGGCCCTCGTAATCGGAAGCCAGAAAGTTGACCTTTCGGTGCCTGTCGCCATTCCTATCTACAACGGCCTGGAAGATCCCAGGTCGGAATATTCGGTTGGGCGCCTGGAAATCGGGAGCTTTACCGACAACGCCGGGGACTTAGATCTCACTGTGGCCATGGCGAATCTTGTCCCGGAATTAGGGAAGGATCCCTTCACACTGACTCGCCCCAGCATTTCCCACGCCCTGCGCCACAACTTTAAAGCATTGCTGGTGATACCCGGGAGCATCGGCTACTTGCACCAGTTCTACCGCGTGAACGCGGTCGTGTTCAATGCGCTTGACGCATCGTCGCCATATGTCGTGAGCAACCTTAGCGCCACGTACAACCCACCCCCGGCGGCAGATGGCATCGGCGCCCTGCGCTTGGCTTCCCGAATGGGCGAGGGCATTGACGATAGCGCACAAAAACCACTCCGTGCAGCAGACGCTGAAGGGCGACCCGGACAGGGGGAGAATCGAATTCGCGGCGGTGAATCCGCGTCTGCGACCTTCTTCTTGGAAGCCATGAAATTGGGGAACCATCCTCTGGATTTCATCATCCAGGGTCAGTTTGAAGGTGGTGACCTCAGTTCACCGATCCCTTTGCGCGGGATTGCTCAGGGCAAGGTGCTGGTGCGCAATCCCACCTTCAACTTGATGCTTGTGCATCCAGATGTGGTGCGGAAAGGGGAGATCTATATCCTCGAAGCCCGTCTCACCAACACTTCACAGACCCTGGCCAACGACGTATCCCTAAGCATCGACAAGGCGCGCCTGGGCAACGTAAAGCTGGTGGAATCGGATCAGTACCCTGCCGTGCAGAAAGTGGACACGCTGAAGCCTGGCGACACCGTCTCCTTCAAGTTCCAGCTCAAGGCGCTTCGGAATGGGGAGGTGATTGGTTCCTACCTGTACGTCGAAGATGGCACAATCGGCTTCCAGCTTTCAACGGGTCTGGGTGAACGGAACATCCGTCTGAACCCCGATACCCTGCGCCTTCCCAAGACACTGGATGGCTTGCCGGCGGACCTGCGGGAAGCCATGCTGCGGGTGCTTGGGCAGGCCTACTCCATTGCCACTACCAAGGGCGTACAGCCACCCGGAGTGCTGCCCATTCAGCGCAGCATGGTAACGGGCGATATCGCGAACGCGCTTTCCGAGCAGGGTCTTTTCCTTAAGATGGGCACGGAGCGAACTCGAATCTGGTGGGATCTTTGGAAGTTGTTCACGCATTCCGCAGACCCGGGTTTTGACCAGCTCATGCGCACCACAGATGCGGGTGCACAGTTGAGGAAGGCATTCCTGGAAGCCTGGCCCTGGGCGGACCCTTTGCAGGGGCCAGCTGAGCGTCTGAAAGACTTTGCAACCTACGGTGACGGCGCCACGCGCATAGCGCTGATGGGCATTGAGGGCGCAAAGCCCGGTCTTTCTGTTTCCTGGGTGAACAGCGAGGGGCAGGTCCTCCAGAACGTAGGTGCGCTTCCTGCGCTTTCAGCCACCAGTGCTGCCTGGGCCGAGGCCAACGGCTTCCATTTAGCTCAGTTCCCTATGGTTGATTCCGAGCCCACACAATTGGTGCTCACCAATAACGGAACTGAGGCTCAGGATCTCACCCTGGAATTACTCAACCCTGTGGCAGGGGAGGTTTCACCTGTACTAAACCGATTCTCCCTTCGACTTGGCCAGCATGTAAGCGCGTCTTTTGAGTTGGGGCCCACCCGGCAACTTTCAGCCAGGCTCACTTCGGCTGCGGGTGGCTTCCTTGAGCAGGTGTCGGCCACTTCAACTCAGGAGGCTCCTGCCGAGCCCTTCCGCGTTCTGGGTGTCCATCGCTACGACATTGATCTATTCCCCGATGCCACGCCGTACGGCACTCAAGTCATGGTCCTCTTCAACCGACCCACCATGCCGATTAGCATCCCCGGTGGTGATGCGGGCTTTCAGGCTGCCTCTGCACTCATCCAGGTTGAAGGAAATCAGTTCTGGCGCAAGGTGATGCCTGCCGACCCATCTACAGGAGCTGCCCCACCCCCACCTCCGGCTCTCATCAAAGCTTATCCCCGTGTCGTCTCTTTGTATCTCGAGAAGCCGGTGGGCCCATACATTCAGCGAAACCTGACTCTTTCAACCAATTGGAAGGACAGTCAGGCGCGTGCACTTCAGGGGGCCACCACATGGCCCATTCAATGCGGGTGGGTGCCCGGCGGCGCCATTGTCAAGGGCAAGGTGCGAAAGCTGGATGGCACGGGCCTGCCCGCCAAGCTCACCTATTGGTATTACTCCCAGACAATGAGCTTTGACCAAGTTGATCTGAATACTAATATTCCGTTTGTATCTGAGGGGGTTAATACCTTCTACTCCCTCGTTAGCAACAATGTGGACACGGAAGCGGATGGAAGTTTTCAGCTCGACTTCGTGCCTGAACCGGTGTCTTTTGCGCTCGGTCCCTTTCTCCTCCAGGCTGACTTGCCGGAGGGCAGAGCCTTCGCACAGGCATCCGTGCTGGGCAACGGGCAGGTCATCCAGATGGACCTGGTGCTCGAGGGCAAGGGCTCTGTGGAGGGCTACATTCTTGATGCTCAGGGAAACCCCGTGCCGGGAACCCGCATTCAGGCCATCCAGGAGCAGCCCACTTACGGATTAAACTTTGGCACAGGCGGCGGCAGCTTTTCTGTGAGTGGTGTCTCCGAAGCCGATGGCCACTATCGCTTGGATGGTTTGAAGACCGGAGTCTTTTCAATGCGGGCTCTCAAGGATCTATACGGCGTGGCTGCCAGCGGCAGCATTGAGCACGATGGACAGGTGGTGCGCAAGGATCTGGTGCTTAAAGGCAAGACCGGGTCCATCAAGGTGCAGTTGATTGGCCTGAATGGCCAACCTGTTCTGGACCAGTTCGTTCGTCTAGGCTTCCCCGGGGGGCTTCTAAGGGATGGATCTGGCGCTATTGCGTACGTTTACCCCGAGCAAGCCACAGCGGAAGGAGATGGTTGGGTGCGCTTCAAGGACGTGCCCGCAGGCGACATTCACCTCCTGGCGCCATACGTGGTCGGGAAATTGGCCACCGAGTTCAAGGGGTATCTGGAGGCTGGCCAAGAACTCTCCGTCACCTTGCACATGCTGAACCCTGACACGGCCCTGGCCAAGGCGCGCTTTCTGGTGCTGGACGCTTCCGGCCGTCCTGTGAGTGGAGCTTACGTTCGGAGACATCCCCAGGACGACAGAGGGCGGTACTGCGCCCAAACCGGTGAGGATGGTCTCACGGACTGGGTTTCATTGCGCCCCGAAGCATCCGTAACGGCCTTTGCCTTCCATCCCAACTGGCTCGGAGAAACGGGAGGGGATTCGCTCCTCCCACATGCCGGTGGAGAGTATGTGCTGCGCGTGACCATGCCCGCTCGGGCCCCGATTCAAGGCTTCGTGCGTCGACCCGATGGCACTCCAGTGAAGGGGGCCTACGTCGCCATCCCGCCTGTGTATGACGACAACAACAAGAACCGTCTCTGCATAACCAACGACAGGGGTTGGTATTTGATCTCAAATGCGCCTATAGGCGCTCCTTTCCGACTTGCAGTGGTGGGACCGGACCTGCGCACCTGCGACAACAAGCAGGTGCAGTTGACGGATGGTCAGGCCCTTGGTCTGGATCTTGTGTTGCCTTTCGTTGGCAACAATGTAATCACTGGGACCGTATATCAGCCCCAGGAAGGCACCCAGAAAACTCCCGCCATGGCTCAGGTTTGGGTAACAGGCGAGTTGCCAAGTATCGATACCCCAGATTCGGGAAACGAGAACTGGGGACTCCCTTGGGTGGAAACCACGGGTGCTGTGGATACCCCACCGACCGGTGTTTATACCTTGCGAAATCTTCCTTCTGGGCCCTTCACTCTATCCGCTTCCAGCGACATCTTCCCCGTAGCGGCCTCTATCAAGGATGATTTTGGGGCAGCGCATAGCGCAACTCAGACCCACGATCTCACACTCATTCCTTCCTTCGCGGGAGAACTCAAGGGGCGCATTACGGCCCGGGACGGGCAGACGCCCGCCCCGCGTGGTACTCGTGTAATCCTCACGCGGATCGTTCCCCCAGGCTTCGTCGGAGCCTCCTACCAGGTGAGCGTCCAGGACAACGGCATCTACAAGTTCGCCAAGGTTATTCCCGCTGGCGGATACAAGCTGCGTGCGGAAGACCCCTTGAGTGGTGATATCACCGTGACGAATCTGGACATGAAACTGGAAGAATCTCAGGTTCGTAATTTGCGCCTGTGGGGCGTTGGAACACTGAAAATCCATGTCCAAGATAGCTTGGGTCGAGTGTTGCCCGAGGGGGTGATCACCCTCGTGCATAGCAAGAACCAGAGCGGCCTGCTGGAGGCAAATGACCTTCCAGAGCTGGCACAAAAACTACTCCCGGCTCACAACGGCGAACTCAGTTTCGAGGATCTTCTTGAGGGCTCGATCACCGTCTTCCTCAAGAATCCAACGGGGCTCCAGGGTGTGGCCTCTGCGGAAATACCCGTGGGCGGTGGCAATAGCGAAGTGACCGTTCGGCTCCAACCCATCGGAGGGATCCGCGGACTCCTGCGCCGAGCGGACGGCACCGTGGTTCCTGCGGGACGGGTGGATGCGTATGGAAACCTGAATGGCACTGCCAATTCGTGGCTGGGTGTATCTCCTTCCTATCAGGAAGGCGTGGAAGGCCGCTTCCTGTTTTACCCCCTGCCTGCCGGGACCGTTCGCCTGGAAGCCTGGGACCCCGACAGCCGACAGGTAGGTCGGGCCACGGTGACAGTGAAACCGGAGGAATACACCGAGGTCACTATCGATTGCATGGACAAGGGACCCGTGGCCATCCAGGTGCTGGGTGAGAACTTAACGCCCGTGCTTCGGGCAGGACTGTCCGTCCAGTACACCGGAGGTCCGGCCCTTGGATTCACCACCGAGGCGACGGCTGACACCGAAGGAAAGGCCAGCTTCTTCCTGCCCCCAGGGGCCTACAACGTCTTCGCGACGGATCCCGTGACTTTGACGACCGGCAGCCTGGATTTCACTCGTGCCGCCGATCAGGACCCCTTATCCCTGACGCTAGTCCTCCGAGGTGTGCGATCACTCTTTGCCTCAGTTGTCCCCCCCGAGGGAGCACCAGGACTGAGCCTGGAAGGCTGGAAGCTGAATGTGGACACCTTCAACCGTGGCACCACACTGGATGTCAACGGTCAGGGCACGCTTACGGATCTGCCCATCGGATCCTACACCGTTCGGGTTTCTGAGATTCGGGGCCGTTATCGCGGCAAAGCCACCGTCAGCGTGACCAAAGAGGGCGGGGCCATACAGCCCTTTACGCTCAATGCCATTGCCTATGGGACCGTCGTTGTTCGGGTGAAAAATGCTGACGGCCATCCCATTCCCAACCTCCAGCCCACTCTCGGCGGTGGATTGTGGAGCGGGGCCTGTCCCTACACGGACAACAACGGCGAAGCTGTCTTCCTAAATGTGCAACAGGGGACTGGTTCTGCCTCTGCAACGGGAACCCAGCATGTACCCTTCACCCTCGAGCGGGAGGGCCAAGTCGTTACCGTGGATCTGATCACGGCTCCTACGGCTGGGATCCACGGGATTGTAATGGACCCCTTGGGAAATCCCATGCCCTTTATCTCGGTACAGGTTGCTGAGCGCACAGGGGCGACGGACAGCAGCGGAGCTTTCCGGTTCACCGAGTTGAGCCTAAACAAGCCCATGTCCGTTTACGCCCTGACAAATTCGGGACGGATGGGATGGTCCGAATCTTTTACCTTGACCCAGGCCCACGAAGATCGCGAAACGAACGTGACCTTGCAGGCGACAGGGCGGCTCCAGGGCCGACTGAGTGATGTTTTGCGCCCCCAACTCCCGCCCATGGCCATTCATGTCAGTGGACCTACCGGTATCAGACTTGCCACCTCAAGCACAGACGGAAGTGGTTCTTACCAGATCGAGGGCCTCCCGGCGGGGCAGACTCTCCGTTTCCAGGCTCTCTGGGATGATGGTCATACCGTGGCGCTGGAGGAAACCTTCACCATTCCTGGAGAAGGTCAGACTGTGACTCTGGAGCGCACGCTTCCTGCCTTTGTGAATCTGAAGGGCTGGACCCTGGATTCTGAACGCAACAAGATCCCCATGACCGTGATATTGCGGGACGCCCAAGGCTACGAGCTGAAGCGGGCTGTGACCACGGGCGACCTCTTTGATCCCGATCATCCGACCTTCTTCTTCCGCTACCTGAAGGCTGGGCAGACCTACCGCTTGGACGGCTGCAGGGAGATGACGAACCTCGTGATTGCCTCCATGTCCTATGTGCCTACAGGCATCCAGGAGATGGAGACTGTGGAACTCTGTCAACCCGCACCCCGGACCATCCGTCTCCAGTCAAGGTTCCCCGATGGAAGCCCGACCCCCGGCCCGGGCCATTTCGTGATTACCTCCACGGGCCTGCTTTCTGCTTCCGCCAGTGGTGATCTGGCCTCAGATGGCAGCGCCACGGTCACAGGCCTGCCCGAGGGTCCATATGACATCCAGGTGAGCGGTATTCCCAATCAGCCGCTGCTGAACGTGGCTTTCATCGTTAATCCCGATCCAGGTGCAATCCAGGAAGTTACAATCCCTGCCGTTGGGTTGGGCAGTCTCGAGATAGCGGTAAAGACGGCATCAGGACGCGTGCTCTCAGGGAGCGCCCTCACCGTTTCGGGCAGCGGCACACCCACCTGGAGTGGGGTGCCCCAAGCCGATGGAAGCTGGCGCGTGTCCGGTGTCTGGATTGGCAGGGCCCTCAATCTGGAGGCCTCTGGTTTCGGGATTCTGGGAACTCGCCCAGGGATCAGCTTGGCCCAGCATGGACAGAATATGACTGTGGTCTATCCAGCACCGGACCAAGGGGCCCTGGCGGGCGTTGTGAGGGATCCTCAAGGCAACCCGGTGGGTGGTGCCCAAGTGACCCTGCGCAATTATGCTGGAGCCTCCCGATTGACGGATGCTTCCGGATCTTTCCGTTTCGAACCGCTGCCTGTGGGAGCATACGACGTTCTGGTCACCCTGCCGGGTCACCCAAATAGGGTCCAGAGCAACGTGACGCTTGGTGCTGACGGCGAAGTTCAGTTGAAGGATCTGAACCTCAAGGGAACCGGTTCCGTGAGGGTCACGGTATTGAAGGACGATGGCTCTGCCTATGCGGGACAGACCGTTTCTCTCCGCAACACCAGTCCCGATTCCGATGGTCAAACGCATACTGGTGTGAGTGACGCGAATGGCCTTGCAACCTTTACCGAAGTGCTGGAAGGTGCCATCTCTGTCACTGCAACGCTGGATGGGCGTTTCCGCAGTTCCACTGGCACTTTGCGCAATTCCGGAAGCTTGGAACTGATGCTCCGAAGCCGGGATGTGAGCCGGTTGGTTGGCCGTGTGCGCCGAGCAGGCGCTGCGAATGCCTGGCCCGCAGGAACCACATTCCTCGTGCAGGGCTTCACCTACGCCCTCCAGGGCGACGGAACCCTGGTGCCACCATCACCCGAGCCATTACTGGATTACGTGAACCAAGTGCCCGCGACCGTGAAGCTGCCAAGCGGCGTCGGTTTGTCCCTGAGCACCATCACGCTCGAGTTGAACGGCCTCACCACGGTGGATCTGCAAGCCCCGGCCTTCGGCGTGGTTCAAGGCATGGTGCGCGATTATCAGAATGCGATTGTCCCTGGAGCTGTCGTCCAATCGGGAAGCCTGCAGACCACCACGGATGCATCTGGCGCATACCGCCTGGAAGGGCTCAGGATGGGCTCCTGCTACCTGGTGGCAACCATACCGGGCCATGCGCCCCGAGGCACCGCTTCAGCAACCCTGGTGGGTGACGGGGAAGTCCAGCCCTTGAACATCACGCTCAAGGGTACCGGCATCGTGCAGGTCACAACCCAAGCCTCGGATGGCTCTGCCCTGGCGGGCGCAACCGTCAGCCTGAAGAACGACAGTAGCTGGTCTGATGGCTCAACGGTTCAAGTGATCAGTGATGCCAGTGGCCACGCCACCTTCGCTGAAGTGCTTGAAGGGTCTATTACGGTCAGTGCCACGCTGGAATCCCTGAGTTGCGCCGCGAGCGGAACGCTGGCTATAGGTCAAACGGTACAGTTGACCCTCAAGCCTCAGCCCTACACCACGATTTCCGGCCGCGTCCAGCGTGCCAATACAGCTTTAGCCTGGCCCCAGGGCACACGCTTGCGCGTGAACGGACAGCGATACGACATGGCGACGGATGGCACTATCCAAGTTCCAGCCAATAGCCCGCATCTCAGCTACGGCAATGGTACCGCCCAGGCATATGTGGACCTCAACCTGGGTGGCCCACTTTCCCTTGGCTTGGTGACCCTGGTGAAGAACGGCGACACCGTGTTGGATCTCCAGGCCCCCGCTTTCGGCAAGATCCAGGGCAGAGTGGAGGATTCGGGAGGCACGCCCATAGCTGGCGCATCCTTGCGGTTGAACGGTGCCGCCTACACCAAATCCGATGCTTCGGGCG
The DNA here is from genome assembly GCA_041908845.1 of Holophaga sp. Taxonomy (GTDB): domain Bacteria; phylum Acidobacteriota; class Holophagae; order Holophagales; family Holophagaceae; genus JAYREN01. The sequence goes on from JAYREN010000027.1 coordinate 21,217, forward strand.
CCTATGCCTTCACGGGCGTAGCCGCCGGTTCACACACCGTAACGGCCCAGACTTCCACCGCCATCGCCAGTGGCACCACCTCGCTAGTGGATGATGACGGCACGGCCACCCTGAACCTAGTGCTTCAGCCCAATACGGTGACACTGCCCGTGAACATCACAGCGGGCCGGGGCCTGAACGATTACGCCTACGTCAGAGCCGATGGCAGTGTGAATTTCCGCTCACGCATTCTGACGCCCAGGGTTTCCGTGGATGGAGCAGCATCCGAGGTGCCAAAGGCTCCAAGCAATATCGCCCGCTGGCTGGAAAGGAATCGCCAGATCGCCTACACGGCCCAGATGGGATCCGTGGAGGTGACGGTCATTCGTACCGTGGGGCAGGACAGCTACCTGCTGCGGGACGAGATCCGCTTCAAGAACGCGGATAGCACGCCCCATCGTGTGAGCCTGGATATGGCGCACTATGTCACGACCTGGTACCAGGATTCCATAAGGGGGCTGTCATCGGGAGAAAGTAGGCCTGTGCTCTTAGGGCCCAATCGTGACGCCGGGTTTGTTTCCACCCAAGGCAGTTGCCTGATGTGGGGAGATGGCAGCGATATTCCAGCAAGTGTGACTGCTTCCGCGAACAATGGCTCCACTCAGGGGCATATCATCTGGCCCGAATGGACCCTGGCTCCCGGCGAAGAAAAATCCATCGCTCTGGCTGTGGGTCCCTACCATCAAGATTCCGCCAGCTCCAACTGGCGTGAAATCGGCGCCCGTCGCATGCTGGGCCGCATCCAGCACGGTGCTCCTGAATGGACCTATGCCAGCAATGGTGCGATATGGTCCAACTGGGCTCCCGCCCAGACGCCCGTGGCCGATGCCCTGGTTCCTTGGAGCGCAACTTTCAAGGCGACGATCAAGGACGCCTTGGGCCGCGACGTGGTGAACCCTGGGGCTATCCTCATGAACTTAAAACCGGCCGAAACCTTAGCACAGACGTGGACCTCGGGCACTGCGAGCAGCACCTTGAATGCCCTGCCGCCGGATGGAGCCGCCCTTGAATTCACGCTGCCCGGTGGATCTCCCCAACTAAGGGTTACGCGCACAATTGCCCAGACCCAAAACACGGAATTCGTGCTTCAAGAAGGCGCGCCCATCGTGGCGGAAATCAAGGACAGTCATGGCGATCCCGTCGCCAATGCCCAAGTCAGTTTCTCGAACTTCGTTTCTGTGAGCTCGGATGTCCAAGGTCTTGTGGGTCCCATGCTCTTCACGCCTGGCAGTTACGAGGTCAAGGCCTACATGCCCGACAGTTCCAATCTCGTGACCGCGACCGCCACCGTATCGGCCCAGGCTGGCGTGGATAACCGGATCACCCTGAGCTTCCCCGCCACGGGCCAAGTGCGCGTGCGCATCCTGGGTGAAGGCGCGCAACTTTTCGCTGCCGGGGGTACCTCTGCAGAATTGAGAGATCAGAACAATCAGAACCGCTATGCGTCCAGCTCCACCGGCATCCTGGAATGGCAGAACCTCTTGCCAGGAACCTGGACCTTGAAGGTTCGGGACCCCCGCACATCGGGTTACCTGCCCGAGATCCAGGTCCAAGTGAGCGCCGATGCCTGGACCGAGACCAGCGTCCAGCTTTCCAGCGTGGCCCAGATCAACCTCCAGGTGCTCACCCCCAGCGGTGGGCCTGCGGCTCAGAACATTAGAGTCTCCGGCACTGCCTCTGATGGCTCATCCTTCTCTGGTTACACAAATGCTTCCGGTGTGGTGAATCTCCTGAATGTGGCGCCAGGCACTGTGACCCTCAGCGCCTCTAACCCACAGAATGGCCTTTACACCACCTTGACGCTTACCGTGGCCCCAGGGGCCCAGGTTTCCGCCACCGTGCAATTGAGCGGTAGTGGAACCCTGAACTTCAGCTTGAATACGGCCGATGGACGTCCGATCCGGCGGGATCTAAGGATTCGTGACGACTTTGGCTGGTCCCGGTACGTCTCTACCGATGGTACAGGCAAGGCCACTGTTACGCCCCTCCCCACGGGCCGAACGCTCACCCTTACGGATGACTACTACTCCGACAGTGGCCCATGGAATCCGATCATGCCGTCCCAGACCTTCACTTTCACCCAGGATGGGGAGCAGCAGAGCTTCACGGGCACCAAGCCCCTTGGCAAGGCGATCCTCCGCCTCATGGCGGGCCCGGTGCCCCAAAGCGGTGTGGGCTTCGCCTTTAGGATCCTGGGGCAACAGGGGAACCCCACCAACGGCTATGGAACCACGGGCGCAGACGGTTGCCTGACAATCCTGGATGTGCCGCTGAACCAAGGCGTTGTCGTGACCGCAACCCGCGGGGCCCTGACCCGAACCAGCACTTTCACGCTGGTTCAGGGCGATATGGTGGTGGACATACCCTGGCCCCAGAGCAGCGGCAAGGTGCTAGCCCACCTTCAGCGGGCCAACGGCCAGCCCGCCAGTACCGCAGATGTTTGGAACTGGAGCGCCAATCCAGTTGGGGAATCGGGCCAAAATCCACCTGCTGGCGTGGACGCACTATGGACTGAATTGGCCGTGGACACTCAGACGACCCTGCAGGTTTCAGGTCAGCGCAGAATTCTTCTCGCCGGGTCCAGTGAAAGTTCGGTGCTGGATCTCACGGCCAGCGTCCAGGTGACACCCACGGACACCTTGCAGGAGGTCACCCTCCGTTTGCCGACCTTCGCCTCTGCCCGGCTCCGCTTCGCAGATGCCCAAGGCCAAGTGCTTACCGGTAGTCTCGGTGCCACACCCATTTATGCGTGGATCGCCAGCGCGCCCAATGCCAGGCTGGTGAATCGATTCCTCATCCTTGGATCTTTCGAGGATGCCCTGTTCAACGACATGTTTGAGACGGGCGACTACGTCATCAAACTTACTTCTGATCACTGGGGCGAGTTGGGTCAGGTGAACTTCACGGTTCTTCCCACCCAGGACGGTCAGGTCCTCGATGTGCCCATGACCCTGGATTGGGTGCAGACGCCCTATTCCGTGAACGTGGTAGCGGGGGATCACCTGACACCGGTTCCCAGTGCCTTTATCTATAGGGATTCCGGAAACGGAAACGAGATCGGCCTTGGTTACATGCCTGAGGTTCCTGACGAAACGTCCCGGGTGGAAGGTTCCTTCTGGGGCCCTCGAGCGGGCAGTTTCTCGCTCAAGGCAACCTACGAGCCCCAAGGTCGGGCCAGGGTGGAGATGAGCGGGCCGACGGTTCCAGCCGGAGAAACATGCACACAGACGCTGGAACTCCCCCTCACTGTCCTGCGAGCCCGCCTTACAGAGATGGATGGGAGTGAGCTCGAAGGCTTCCAAGCCACCTTCCAGCCTGCAGACCTTGTCTTCGAGGGTAGGCAATCACCAAGGGTGCCAAAAACGATCCACAGGGGGGAGGTCCGAGACCCGAATCCAGGGCAGTCCGAAGACGGTGGACTGCCACTCCAATCCTTAATATCGCCTCAGGCGATCCTCGGAGGGCAGTTCTGGAGCCTGATTCTTGGTCAGCCCGAAGGCGTTGATTTGGCGCTCACGCTGGTGGACCCCTCTTCCGGCCTGGGCAAGCAACTGATGCTCCCGGCGCCAGGTCTCCCCGGAAAGGTCGACACCGTGCAGGCGCTGCCGGAACATGGATGGCTCA
>JAYREN010000028.1:0-24484 GCA_041908845.1 Holophaga sp.
CTCCCGGGGCGTTGCATCCTTGATGGCCAGGGCGGTAAGCAGCGGCTCTTGGATCACCACGCGGAGACGGCCCGAGGCTTCATCGAAGCCCGAACCTCGCACGTCCACCAGGGGCATGCCGCCCAGGATGAAGGCGTGCACCCACCGCCCCAGCATGACGCCGAAACGCTCGGGGTTGTAGCGTTCCCCCAGGGGAAACTCCCTCTGGAGATCCCGCAGGATCACGTCTCGCATCGCGGGCGGGGCCTCCACATCCACCGCCTGCACGGGAGGGAAGGGCACGTACTCCAGCCGCAGAATACCGCCCTCCGGGCCCTCGCAGGGTACCACTACCGCTTTCAGATCCTTCAGCCACCCACGCACGATGGCCTGCTGCACCACTGCCAGCACATTGCGCCGATGAATGGGCTGGCCCTCGGGCAGCATCATCTGGATGACCCGGGGCAACCCCGGATCCACGGGCACCGGGTTGCGGATCTCCAGTCGGCGGACTGGCAACACCTCGTCGTTCGTCACCTGCTCCAGCAGCAGACGGCGAAGTTCCGGTTCCTTGGCGCGCAGGGCGTCGGCCCCGGCCTGCACCAGTCCCGGAAGCTGTGCCCCGTACTCGGTGAAGCCCACTTCCTTCATTTCTGGCCGGATCACCAGGCTGGCGGCGGAGGCGCTTTCCCGCTGCCGCTGTTCGATCACCAGATCGAGGCTGCGGGATGCCACGCTCAGGAAATTGGTGGCGTAGCGCTTTTCCAGCCGACTGCTCACATCCACGGCCACCAGCACCTGCGGATGGAAGGCCTCCTGAGACTGGAAGACCGGAATGTTTTCCACCAGGGCGCCATCGACGTACTGCTGGTTCTCGATGACCACGGGCTTGAAGGCCCCTGGCAGGGCCAAGGCCGCCCGCAGGACCTCCACCATGTCGCCCTGGGCAAAGCGCCTGCCCTGGCCGGTCTCCAGGTTGGTGGCCAGCACCCGCAGGGGCACCTTGAGGTGATCAAAATCCCCCCCGGAAAAGTAGGCCCCCCGGGCCAGCAGTCCCTCCAGGGTACGTTGTACCTCGCGGCCGGATTTCAGCCCCAGGGCGAAACTGGGGAGGCCTCGCTTGATCTCCACACCCAGCAGGGTTCCGTTCTCCGCCTCCTGCTCTTCCAAGGTCTTGCCCGGCGTGCGCATCAGGGGGTCCAGGAAGGCTCGGCTGAAATCCAGACGCTGAAAGAGGGCCTCGATCTCCTTCCCCGAGAATCCGCAGGCGTAGAGCGTGCCCGTGAGTGCTCCGGAACTGGTGCCCACAATGGAATCGATGGGGTATCCGCCTTCGTCTAGACGCTGCAGCACGCCAATATGCGCCACCCCCCGGGCACCGCCGCCGCTCAGAACCAGTCCCACACTCGGCCGACCGGGCACTGCCACCCGAGGCCTGAAGTGGAAGATAAAATCCGGCGGGATCGTTCGCACCGTCAACCCGGCGGGCGCCCCGCCTCCGGTCCCCTCGCCCCAGAGCCCCGCCACCAGGCTCAGCGCGAGAAACCCGGAGCGTGCCTTCATGAGAGGGCTTGGAGCTGGGCAGCCATTAGGGTTTCGCACCCCTGCAGGCCCAGGTCCACCAGGGCCACCGCTTCGGCACGGGTGAAGCTGCGGCCCTCGCCCGTGCTCTGGAATTCCACGATCTCCAGCGCCTTGCCCGCGCGGGCGGCCACCAGATTCGTGTCCACGGCGGCGCGATGGTCCTCCTCATACTCCAGGTCCAGGATGAGCCCGGAGCGCCCCGCCCAGCCTTCCTCGGTCGAAGGTTCCAGAATTCCGGCGCTGACCGCCGCCACCTGGCGGACCAGGGCCGCCTCCAAGGAGGCCTTGCGCAGGGCGAGGGTGAGGGCCACCCAGGCCCCGGTGATGGCCGCACAGCGGGTGCCGCCGTCGGCGTTCAGCACATCACAATCCAGGGTCAACTGTCGTTCTCCGAGCAGACTCAGATCCACCGCTTGGCGCAGGGATCTACCGATCAGGCGCTGGATCTCCACGGTGCGCCCCTGCTGCTTGCCCTTGGCGGCTTCCCGATCCGTGCGGGTGCTCGTGGCCCGGGGCAGCATCCCGTATTCGGCGGTGATCCAGCCCTGGCCCTTGCCCTTCATCCAGCCGGGCACCTTCTCCTCCAGACTCGCCGAGCAGATCACATGGGTGTTGCCCAACCGCACGAGACAAGAGCCGTCGGCGTGGACCTGAAGGCCGGTCTCGAAGGACAAGGGACGAATTTCGTGAGTTTGGCGCATGAATTCCCTCTTTCTTAAAATCGGCAGCGAAGGCAGTCCGAGAAAAAAACGACGAATATCCGGAATCGAAGCACTCGAATATTCAAGCCAGTTCTATCTTTTCGACCCGAGCCTGGTGTCTGCCCCCTTCAAAAGGGGTATCCAAGAAGATTTTGAGGTAAGATTCAGCCTGCAGCGGATCCGTCAGCCGCTGGCCGAAAGCGATGGCGTTTGCGTCATTGTGCTGACGGGCCAGTTCGGCGTGCTCCGGGGAGGTCACCAGGGCGCAGCGGATATGGGCATGGCGGTTGGCCGTCATGCTGATCCCGATGCCGGAGCCACACACCAGCACCAATCTGTCCCACTTGTCCCTGCCTGCCGCCGCCCGATGCGCGAAATCCGGGTAATCCACTGAGGCTGGTCCATCGGTACCAAAGTCCACTGCCTCGTGTCCCTGGGCCACTGCCCACTTCTTCAGGCTTTCCTTCAGGTCGTAGCCCGCATGGTCGCTCGCAAATCCGATTCGCATTCTTCATTCTCCCGGGAAAATTAACGGAATGATCCGTCCCATCCTTCAGTATCGCCCGCTGGACCGCGGTTTCATCATCGCCCTTCCCGGTTCCGCCGAGCCACCTACCTGGCAGCGCGTTTTGAGGGGCCTGCCGGGGAACCTGCACGGACGGGATCGCCTGACGCCCGCCCGCTCCCGGCTCTTCCAGGCCGACGGCTCCCTGGTGGAGGCCCACACCGTTCCCCTGCGCTGGCAGCGGGCCCTCCCGTGGCTTGCCAGCCTGCCCGCCGAGGCGGATCGGGTCGGGGGCAGTCTCGCCTTCTGGTCCGCCGCGCTCCGACTGCTGCAATCGCTGGTGATCCGCGGCGCGCTGCTCCCCAAGCTCAATACCGACGCCAATCCCTGGCGGGCCGCCTGGGGCATCAGCCTCACCAGCCCCACGGACCGCGAAGCCGTGGACCGGCTGGTGGCTGCCATGCCTCCCTCGGTGTTGGCCTTTCCCGAGGACGACATCTGGGTCTTCACCAAGGGCCTGGCCCTGGGCACCCTCGACACCGAAGAAATCGAGGATGACCTGGCGATGCCGCCCTCGGCGGAAACCCTGCTGCGGGCCTTTCTCGAGGACGGCGCGGATTTTCTGGTGCGCTTTGTCGCCGGTAGCCTGCGCCAGGGCGAGGATCCCCGCCTTGGCCTGATCCATCGCCTGCGGGGTCACAAGCGAGATCGTCTGCCCTGGGACGAGCGCCTGATGGTGGCCCTATCCCACCCCATGAACGAATTCCCCACCATTGGCGTCACCGAACGCACCCTTGGCGAGCAGCTGGAGCAGTGGAGCGAGGGCGCCCGCGCCCAGGCTATTCGTCCCAGCCTCCGCTTAGAGGCCCCGCCGATCCCCGGCGACCTGGACGCCATCCAGGAAGCCGATCGCCTCAGCGAGGCAGGTTGGGTCCTCCGGGTGGGGCTCGAGACCCAGGACAACGAATTCATCCCCGTGGCCCGTCTGTGGGAGCCCTCCACCGAGGCCGTGGTGCTGGAGGCGCGCAAGGTGCTGCTGCGCGGCCTGGCCCGGGCCGTGCCCTTCTTTCCGCCCCTCCAGGGCGCCCTCTCGGGACAGAAGCCCGAGGATATGGTGCTGCTGCCTACGGAAGCCTGGACCTTTCTCACCCGCGGCGCGGATCAACTCAAGGAAGCCGGTTTCCTGGTGCACCTGCCCGAGGGCATGGCGGAGTTCGGCGGCGCCCGGCGCCTGCGCGCCAAGGTGCGCCTGGGGGCGCGGCAGGTGGAGGAAAGGCCTACTCTCGTCTCCCGCCAGGAAGGGCTGGAGGGCTCCGTCTCCGCCGAGTGGTCACTCATGCTCGGGGACGACAAGCTGGAAATCGAGGATTTTGCCCAGATGGCCAGCCTGCGGCATCCGCTGGTGGCCTGGAAGGGCAAGTGGGTGGCCCTGGACCCCGAAACCCTCAAGCAGATCACGGCAGTCATCCAGGCCAGCCGGGGCGCGGGCTTCGAAAGCATGACCCGGGGCGAGGCCCTGGCCGCCGCCCTCACGGGGACCACCCGCATCCCCGGCGTGAGCGAGGCCATCGAAGTGGAAGTGGCGGGGGATTTCGGCAGCGCCTTGGCGGAGCTGAAGAACCTCCCAGACAAACCCATCACCCAGCCCAGAACCTTCCAGGGCCAGCTGCGCCCCTACCAGCTGCGAGGCCTCGCCTGGCTGGAGGGCCTGTCTCGCCTGGGCCTGGGCGGCATCCTGGCCGACGACATGGGCCTGGGAAAGACCATCCAGGTGCTGGCGCTCATGCTCCACCGCCAGGAACAGTGTCCCACTTTCGGCCCACCCCTGCTGCTGGTGTGCCCCACGTCGCTGCTGGGCAACTGGGAGCGCGAGATCGCCAAGTTCGCGCCGACCATTCCCTTCTTTGTGCACCACGGCAATAACCGCGAGGATCTCCCCGCCACCTTCAAGCCCCACACCATTGTGCTCACAACCTACGGCGTGATCCGGCGGGAAGAAGAGATCTTCTGCGCTCGGGCCTGGGGCGGCATGGTAGTGGACGAGGCCCAGGGCATCAAGAATGCCGGCAGCGCCCAGGCCAAGGCCGTGCGCAAGATCCGCGCCCCCTTCAAGTTGGCCCTTACGGGCACGCCCATCGAGAACCGGCTGGTGGAACTCTGGTCCATTCTCGCCTTCGCCCTCACGGGCTATCTGGGCAGCGAGAGCAGCTTCAAGGAACGCTTCGCCAATCCCATCGAGAAGTACCGTGATCCCGATGCCGCCCTGGAACTGCGCCAGCGTGTGGGCCCCTTTATCCTCCGTCGCGTAAAGACCGACCGCAGCATCATCCAGGATCTGCCGGAAAAGAACGAGATGAAGGTCTACACCCAGCTCACGCGGGAGCAGGCCCTGCTCTACCAGGCCCGGGTCGACCAGATGGAAAAGGATCTGGCCGCCGCCACGAGTCTCGAGCGCAAGGGCCGCATTCTGGCGCTGCTCACCCACCTCAAGCAGATCTGCAACCACCCGAGCCAGTTCCTCAAGCAGCAGGGCCCCTACAAGGCCCGAAGCGGCAAGCTCGAGCGGCTCACGGACATGCTGGAAGAGGTCATGGAAAGCGGCGACAAGGCGCTGATCTTCACCCAGTTCAAGGAGATGGGCGACCGCCTCCAGATCCACCTCAACGAAGTGCTGGGCTTCGAGCCACCCTTCCTCCACGGCGGCAGCACCCGGGATCAGCGCGACGAGATGGTGCGCTCCTTCCAGGAGGATGCTGACGGCGCACGGGTCATGATCCTCAGCCTCAAGGCCGGCGGCGTGGGCCTCAACCTCACGGCGGCCACCCACGTCTTCCACTTCGACCGCTGGTGGAACCCCGCAGTGGAAGACCAGGCCACGGACCGGACCTACCGCATCGGCCAGACCCGCAACGTGCAGGTGCACAAGATGATCACCATGGGCACCCTGGAAGAGAAGATCGACGCCATGCTGGAGAGCAAGCGGGATCTGGCGGATCGCGTGGTGGGCACGGGCGAAGGCTGGCTCACGGAACTCGACGACGAGGCCCTCCGCCGCCTGGTGGCCCTGGATTCCGACGTGGATGTCATGGGCGAGGAGGAAGGCAACGGGAACGGAACCCATGGCGCGCCTTCCGTTCTCCCTGGGCCAGTCCTGGTGGCAGAGCCGCCTCTGGAGGCGGAGGCAGCGGAGGAGACTCCAGGATTCCCCGTCTCTGAGCCGCCCCCCGCGCCCAAACGCCGGGGTCGTCCCCCCAAGAAAGGAGTGATCGGATGATCCACTCCAGCGATCGCTTCGGCATGACCTGGTGGGGCCGCCTCTGGATCAACGGCCTCGAGAAACTGGGCGATGACTACGAGAACCGCCTGCCCCGGGGTAAGAAGTACGCGGAAGAAGGGGCCGTCAGCCACTTCACCGTGAGCCCCGGCGAGATTCAGGCCAAGGTTCATGGCCGCAAGACCTACAACGTGACTCTGGGCCTGCCCGCCCTGACGGCCGCCCAGTGGGAACGCGCCCTCGAAGGCATCGCCCAGGAGAGCCGCTTCGTGGCCTCCCTGCTGGCGGGCGAAATGCCCCAGGGCCTCGACGAGACCTTTCGCGAGGCCGGGGCCAGCCTCTATCCCCGAGTGCCCAAGGAGCTCCAGACCCACTGCGATTGCCCCGACTGGGCCAATCCCTGCAAGCACGTGGCCGCCGTGTGCTACATCATGGCCGAGGCGCTGGACCGTGACCCATGGCTGCTCTTCGATCTGCGGGGCAAGACCAAAGAGGGCATCCTCGAGGCCCTGCAGGCGCTCCTGGACGCCTCCAACGAGGGCGCCGCGCCTGCGCCCCGCAAGCGGGGGCGGCCCAAGAAGATCGTTCCCCTCACCGAACTCCTGGTGCAGAAGCAGACCTTCCTCGATCCCTGGCTGCGGATGGAACCCGAGGCCTACGACCGACTGGCCACGCCCCTGCCCGAGTTCATCATTCCCCGGAATCCGCCTTCCGATCCCAGCGTCTTCGTGCAGCTGGGCCCGCTGCCCCATGCCCGCATCGAGGCCAGCCTCTGTCTGGCCGCCCTGTTGCACCGCACGGCCCAGGTGGTTCAGACCCAGATCGAAGAGGGGGTCGGCAGCATGGAAGAACCCGAGGGCGGGGCCGAAACGCAGCCCACGTCTCCCTTCGAAAGCCCCATCCCGCCCCCCGTCCCCAGCGCCCACAAGGGTTGGCGCGGCAAGAAGCGGCGCTGGAGCAAGTGAACCTTTTCCAGGAGCGACCATGAGAACCATCACCAGCCCCAACGCCCCCGCCGCCATCGGCCCCTACAGCCAGGGCCAGATCACCGGCAACCTGCTCTACACCGCGGGACAGATCCCTCTCATCCCCGAAACCATGGAGATGGTGACCGGCCCCATCGAGGCCCAGACCCAGCGCGTGCTGGCCAACCTGGACGCCGTGCTGAAGGAGGCCAACACCGGCTGGGACCGCGTGGTGAAGACCACGGTCTTCCTCACCGATCTCGCCGATTTCGCCGCCTTCAACGCCGTCTACGAGAAGCACCTCGGCGCCGCCAAGCCCGCCCGCAGCACCGTCCAGGTCGCCGCGCTGCCTCGGGGCGCCAAGGTCGAGATCGAACTCATCGCGGAAATCTGAGACTTTTTGTTTTCCTCCCATAGAACGAGAGGCCGGAAAATCCGGCCTCTCGTTCTATGAGTCTGAAACCGATTAGGCCTTCACCCACCGCAGGATGGGCTTGCGGGCGGCAGTGGTTTCATCGAGGCGCCGCACCACGGTAGTGGTGGGGGCGTGGTGCAGGAGATCGGGATTCTCGTCTGCCTCCTGGGCGATCTTCTTCATCGCGTCGATGAACGCGTCCATCTCGTCCTTGCCCTCGCTCTCGGTGGGCTCGATCATGAGCGCGCCGTGGACGATCAGGGGGAAGTAGATCGTCGGGGGATGGAAGCCGTATTCCAGCAGGCGCTTGGCGATATCCAGAGTACTCACGCCCTTCTTGGCCTGGATGCTGTCGTCGAAGACGGCCTCGTGCAGGGTTGGCGTGTCGTACTCCAGGTGGAAGACGCCCGTGAGCTGCTTGCGGATGTAGTTAGCGTTAACGATGGCCCGAAGGGTGGCGGCCTTGAGGCCGTCGCCGCCATGGCTCAGGCAGTAGGTCATGGCGCGGACCACGATGCCGAAGTTGCCGAAGAAGCCGTGCACCTTGCCCATGCTCGCGGGGCGATCCCAATCCAGACGATAGGTGTACTGGGGCACCTCGCCCTCACCCACTTTGCGAGCCTCGCGCACGACCACGGGCCGAGGCAGGAAAGGCTCCAGGGCCGCGCTGCAGGCCACGGGGCCCGATCCGGGGCCGCCGCCGCCGTGGGGCGTGGAGAAGGTCTTGTGGAGGTTCAGGTGCATCACGTCCACGCCGAAATCGCCGGGCCGAGCGGTACCCACCAGGGCGTTCATGTTGGCGCCGTCCATGTAGAGCAGGGCGCCGATGCCGTGGAGGATGTCGGCGATCTCCTTGATGCGGTACTCGAAGATGCCCAGGGTGTTCGGGTTGGTGATCATGGCCCCGGCGATCTCGGAGCCCAGTTCCTTCACCAGGGTGGCGAAGCCCTTGCGGACCTTGCCGGTGCTGGCGTCCGTGACATCCTCGAAGCTGATGGTGCCGTCTTCCCGGGAGGGCAGCTCCACCACGTCGTAGCCTGCCATGGCGGCGGTGGCGGGGTTGGTGCCGTGGCCACTGTCGGGGATGAGGATCACGCGGCGGTGGGCGCCCTTGGACAGGTGGTAGGCCCGCATGAGCATCACGCCCGTGAGCTCACCGGCGGCGCCGGCGCTAGGGTGAAGGGTGACGGCGGGCAGGCCCGTCATCTCCTTCAGCCAATTTTCCAGGGTGTACATCAGGGCCAGGTTGCCCTGGACATGGACATCCTGGGCCATGGGATGGCTCTCGGTGAAGCCCGGCAGCATGGCGGTCTTCTCGTTGAGCCGGGGGTTGTGCTTCATGGTGCAGGAGCCCAGCGGATACATGCCGTCGTCCACGCCGAAATTCCACTTGGAAAGGCGTGTAAAGTGGCGGATGACATCCACCTCGGAGCAGGAGGGCAGGGCGTCGAAAGCGCTGCGCGTGAGGTGCGCCGGGCGCGTGTCCTGGGCGGCGGGGACATCGAGTTTCGGGAGATCCATGCCGGTCTTGCCGGGCACGGAGCGTTCAAAGATCAGGGTTTCGCGGGTGCGGAGGGCCATGGTTCGTCTCCTCAACCAATGCTCGGAATGCGGGCCAACACCTCGACGAGGCGCTCGATCTGCTCGCGGGTGGTGGTCTCGGTGGCGCACCAGAGGGTGCACCCCTTGAGGGGCTCGGCGTAGGGCGTCAGGTCCAATCCGGCGAGGATGCCCTCGTCGGCGCAGGCCTTCTGCATGGCCTTCACATCGCCCGTGTAACGCAGGACGAATTCGTTGAAGAAGGGCCGGTCCTGGACCGCCTCGAAGCCCGGCAGTTCCAGCAGCCGCTGTCGCAGGTACTGGGCCTTGGCGGCGTTCTGTTCGGCTAGGCCACGAAGGCCATCGGGGCCTGCGAGCTGGAGGTAGATGTTGGCCCGCAGGGCCACCAGCGCCTGGTTGGAGCAGATGTTGGAGGTGGCCTTGTCGCGGCGGATGTGCTGTTCGCGACTGGCGAGGGTCAGCACGTAGCCGGTGTCGCCGTTCAGGTCCGTGGTCTGGCCGATGAGGCGACCGGGGATCTCACGCTTGTAGGCGTCCTTGACGGCCAGGAAGCCCAGGAAGGGGCCGCCAAAGCTCACATAGTTGCCGAAGCTCATGGCCTCGCCGCAGGCCATGTCGACGCCGAGCCTGCCCGGCGCCTCGAACCAGCCGAAGGCCAAGGCCTCCTGGGTCACGGACACCAGCAGGGCGCCTGCGGGCTTGGTGAGCTCCTGGATGGCCTTGAGATCCTCGACGCACCCCAGGAAGTTGGGATAGCCCACCATGACGCAGGCCACATCCGGCGTGAGCTTGGCCTTGAGATCCTCCAGGTCCGTGACGCCGTCCTTCAACGCCACCTGGACCAGTTTCAGGCCTTCGTGAGGCGTGATGTTGGTGCAGAGGACTTCCTGATAGTGGGGGTGCAACCCCTGGCTGATGAGGATGGTGTTCTTCTTCTTGGCCACGCGCACGGCCATGAGGGCGGCTTCCACCGTGGCGGTGGCGCCGTCATACATGGAGGCGTTGGTGACATCCAGGCCCGTCAAATCGCAGATCAGGGTCTGGTACTCGAAGATGGCCTGAAGCGTGCCCTGGGCCACCTCGGGCTGGTAGGGCGTGTAGGCGGTGAACCATTCCTCGCGGCTGGTCATCATGTCCACGGCGGTGGGGACGAAGTGCTCGTATGCCCCGGCCCCCAGGAAGCGGGCCGTGAAGCGACGATTCTGGGCCGCGAAGGCCTCCATGGTCCGCAGCACGTCCAGCTCCGACGCCTTGGGCGGCAGGTCCAGCTCACGGTGCAGGCGGAGTTCGGGGGGGATTCCCTTCAGCAGGTCCTCGGCGCTCGCGACGCCGATGGCGTCCAGAAGCGCACGGTCCTCCGAGGGGGCCGATGGCAGATAGCGCATAAGGCATCCTTCGAGGTTGGGGGAGGGCAGCACGCCTTCCACCTGGGCAGGGTACCACGGCGACCCCTTTCGTCATCTTTATGCCCAATGAGCTTTGCGATTTGTCACAGCCGGGTGGCCGGGCGGTCCACCTCGTTCATGACCAACCACCCGGTGCAGAATGGAGGTTCGACCCGGAGGTTCCATGCGCCTGCTCCCCGCCCTCATCCTAGGTGTGCCGATGATTGCCCAGTCCCTTTCCCCCCACCAGGACCGCGCCGATCGCTTCCTGAAGCTCGTGAACGCCGCGTACCAGTCCCTGGTGACGGTGCAGTCCGAAGCGCTCTGGGCCGCCAGCTCGGACGTGAAGCCCGAAAGCGACGCGGCCGCCGAATGGGCGGGCAAGGCCAGCGCCGCCTTCAACGGCAATCCCGCCCTGATCCAGGAGGCCCGGGAGCTGCTCAAGTTCCGGGACCAGCTCACCCCCATCACCGTCCGCCAACTGGAACGGGTGCTCTTCAACGCCGCCGACGGGCCCATGACCAACCCCAAGCTCACTAACCAGCGCATCGTCATGGAGACCCGTCAGGCCTCCACCCAGAACAGCTTCGTCTTCAAGCTGGATGGGCAACCCATTTCGGCCAATGGCATCGACAAGATCCTGGGCGAGAGTACCGACGCGGCCCAGCGGCTTAAGGTCTGGACGGCCTCCAAGGAGAGCGGCCCGGCCCTGAAGGACGGCCTGATCCAGCTTCGCGATCTACGCAATGGCTGTGCCCAGGAGCTGGGTTACAAGGATTTCTTCGCCCTCCAGTCCGCCAAGCACGGCCTCAGCACCGAGGAGATGCTCAAGCTGCACCGCGACTTCCTCACCGTCCTGAAGCCTCTCTACCTTCAGCTCCACACCTGGGCCAAGTACGAGCTGGCCAAGAAGTACAAGCAGCCCGTGCCCAAGACCATCCCCGCCCATTGGATCAACAACCGCTGGAGCCAGGAGTGGACCGGCATGGTGAATGGTGTGGATTTCGATGCCTTCGTGAACAAGGAGAAGGGCTGGACCTCCGAGAAGGTCGTCCAGACCGCCGAGAACTTCTTCCTGGGCACGGGCTTCCCCAAGCTGCCCGCCACCTTCTGGCAGAAGTCCGATCTTTACCCCGTGAAGGAGGGCGACACCCGGAAGAAGAACAGCCATGCCTCCTGCTGGCACATCGACCTGGACCAGGACGTGCGCTCCCTCATGAGCGTAGAGCCCAACTTCCAGTGGTTCAGCACCGCCCACCACGAGCTGGGCCACGGCTATTATCAGCTGGCCTATTCCAATCCCGGCGTACCGCCCCTGCTGCGGGACAGCGCCACCACCGCCTTCCACGAGGCCATGGCGGAGCTCGTCTCTCTCGCCACCCGGCAGGTGCCCTACCTGAAGGCCACGAGCGTGCTGCCCGCCGACTACAAGGCCGATCCCATCCAGGTGCTGCTGGCCGAGGCCCTGGAGACCGCCATCCCCTTCATGTTCTGGGGCAGCGGCACCATGACCGAATGGGAGGCCGACTTCTATGCCGGAAAGATGCCCGCTGACCAGATGAATGCCCGCTGGTGGAAGCTGGCCCGCGACCTCCAGGGCGTGGAACCTCCGAGCCCCCGCAGCGAGGCCTACTGCGACGCCGCCACCAAGACCCACATCAATGACGCCCCCGGCTACTACTTCAACTACAACATCGCCTTCGTGCTCAAGTTCCAGTTCCACGACTACATCTGCAAACACATCCTCAAGCAGGACCCCCACGCCGCCAACTACGCCGACAACAAGGAGGTGGGCAAGTACCTCCGCACCTGGCTGGAGAAGGGCGCCACTGAGAACTGGCGCAAGCTGCTGAAGGACGCCACCGGCGAAGACCTCAGCACCCGCGCCATGGCCGAGTACTTCGCGCCTCTCCAAAAGTGGCTCGAGAAGCAGAACAAGGGCCGTCAGATCGGCTGGGAATAGTCCTCCAGCTTCTTCCAGCAAGGAATCCAAGCCCCCCGGGTGGCCTGTACCGGGGGGCTTTTATATTCCAACACGGTTATTCAATTCTATAAAAATTCACCCTTGCAATCTGTTGGCGATATGCTCATCTTTAATGTGATCCGAGACGGATTTCTCGATATTCCTCTCCGAAAGGACTCACGCATGCGCCTTCTATCCGCCGTCCTCCTCACGGCCCTCACGGTGGTCCTGCCCCTCGACGCCCAGGGTAGCGACGTGAAGGGCAAGTACTACTTCAAGAAGACCTGCAAGGCCTGCCACGCAGAGGGCAAGAGCAAGGTGGTGACGCCCCTCTCCAAGACCCAGGCCCAGTGGAAGCAGTTCTTCCAGACCGGCAAGCACAAGGGTGAGCCTCTCTCGCCCAAGCTCGGCACCCCCCAGCAGATGCTGGATATCAAGACCTTCCTGGTGAATCACGCCTCCGATTCCCCCCAGCCCGAGACCTGCGGCGGCTGATCCGCCAAGCTCCACTCCCGTCCCCAATTCGAGCGATGACCTTCGGCCCCGCCGAAGGGCTTCGCCCTGCCCGGAAACCCGTTCCAAGGAGCCACACCATGCGCATGACGCGCCTCGCAACCTGTCTACTGGTGGGCCTCGGCCCCCTGGCCGGCCAGTCTCCCGCCAGTGATGACCTCAAGAAACAGCTCGAAGACCTGAAGAAGCAGGTTGCGGTGCTGGAAGAGAAGGCCAAGGACCAGGAGAAGACCCTCACCAAGGTGGAAACCAAGGTCGCCCAGGACAACATCGCCTGGGGCGGTGACCTGCGCACTCGTTTCGATAGCTCCAAGTGGCACTTCAAGCCGTACAACCAGTTCATGGGCTTTGTGCAGAACCCCGGCCCTGGGCCCATGACCGGTATGCCGATGCCCATGCTCCAGCAGATGCCGGACCAGGACTGGTCCAACTCATCTCAGTGGTCCACCCGCCTGCGCCTGCGCATGAGCATCAACATCAATGAGCACGCCAAGATCATGGGCCGCTTGACCATGTATAAGGTGCATGGGGGTGCCGATGTGCCGGTGTTCAACGGATCGCCCAACACCGTGGCCAACTCCTTCAACAGCGGCAAGGTGCCCACCAACGACATCCTCCACGTGGAGCGCGCCAGCTTCGTGTACGACTGGCCCGCCCTGGGCGTGCTCTCCATCGGTCGCCAGAACACCTCCGATGGCCCGCCCTTCGAGGTGCGCGAGGGCGGCGAGCGCCAGGCCACGCCCCAGGCCCTGGCGGTGAATGCCATGGTCGATGGCATCGGCTGGAAGTTCCACCTGGACAAACTCGGACTGCCCGAACACAGCCTCTTCGGCCTCTGCTACGGCGTGGGCTACGAGAGCGGGTTCGGCGGCGGGGGCCTGGTGAAGGCCAGCGCAGCCCCCGTGGGCTTCAACTTCACCAACGCGACCATGGCCAATCCCGCGGCCGCCACCCTGCAGGTGAACCCCATCGGCCCCCTCAAGGACACGACGGTCCTGGGCGCCATGTTCGATATGCCCCTGCTCTTCGAGGCCTTCGGCACGGTCCACTCCGCCAACGTCTACCTGGGCTTCAACCGCTTCGGCAACATGACGGACATTCCCTTCGGGCAGCTCTCCAACTTCCCGGTGGCCGCCATTCCGGGAATGGGCGGCATGCCCAGCACCCAGTACGTAACCGCCACCACCAACCTGGGCGACATGGATCAGTGGACCGCCACCTGGAAGCACCGGGTCGGTGATTCCTTCACCTACTTCGCCAGCTTCGGCGCCATCAAGAGCAACCCCAACGGCCAGGTCAGCCAGTACGGGGCCTATTGGGATTTCCCCGCCATCATGCCCCCCGGGTATCCCTCGGGCCCCAACGTCCAGCTCACGGGATTCGGCGGCATGATGGGCGATGCCAACGCCAGCCAGACCGCCACGGCCTACTATCTGGGCGCCCGCTGGGATGTGCTGGAGAACCTGGGTCTGGGCCTGGAGTTCAACCACGGCTCACCGCGCTGGTTCACCTACAGCCCCGCCACCGGCGAAGCCACGGAAAAGCTTGGTGCCCGCGGCGATGTGTGGGAAGCCTACCTCCACTGGCAGTTCGTGAAGAACGTCGCCCTTCGCGTGGGCTACATCGACTACAAGTACAGCCATGCCTTCAGCGGCTGGCACATCGCCCCCGCCCCAATGGCGGGCTCCTGGGAAGACGCCTACGACCTGAGCAAGAACCCCATGCTCCAGTACGCCTCGCCCGCCAGCATCAAGAACACCTACGTATCCCTCGAAGTGAGATTCTAGGTTCCAGCGCAGAGTCGGGGCCCAAAAGCCCCGGCTCTGTGCGTTTTCAGCCATGAGGTTGCTTTATGTCTAGTCCGCGTCGCACTGGATCCATCTGGCGGATCATGGCCCTCCTGGGGTTCCTGATGGGCCTGCCCGCCCTGGCCCAGTCTGCCGGCCAGAAGACCACCTCGCCCCATCGTCCCGCCTCACCTTACGCCAAGGTCCACGCGGAGGCTGCCCGCCGGAGCACCGCAGACCACAGCCAGTACAAGATCCTCAAGGGCCCCTTCAAGGAAGGCGATGGCTCGGCGGTCACCAAGGCCTGCCTCACCTGCCATCCCAAGGCGGCCGAACAGGTCATGGGCTCCAGTCACTGGACCTGGAACCCCAAGGACAAGCGCCTGGCCGGATACGGGAAATCGACCCATCTGGTGAACAACTTCTGCATCAGCGCCCAGGGTGGCAACCAGGCCGCCTGCGCCCGCTGCCACGCCGGATACGGCATGACGGATCGCCATTTCGATTTCTCCAGGTCCGAGAACATCGACTGCCTCGTGTGCCACGACACCACGGGGGATTATGAAAAGATCGCCGGAGGGTTCCCGAACCCGGCGGTGCCCCTGGACGAGATCGCCCAGAAAGTGGGCCGGTCCACCCTCCAGAACTGCGGGGTCTGCCACTTCTTCGGGGGCGGCGCCGATGCCACCAAGCACGGCGACCTGGACGACACCATCCTGAAGGCCACCCCTGCCGTGGATGTCCACATGTCCAAGCAGGGCGCCGCCATGGTTTGCACCGACTGCCATGTCTCCCACGCCCACGAGGTGAGCGGCCCCAATTACGTCATCCCAGCAGACAAGCGCGAAAAGGCCCATTTCCCAGGCGAAAGCATGTCGCGCATGGCCTGTAGCGCCTGCCACACGGATTCGCCCCACGCCTCCACCGTCCTGAACCGCCACTACCGCAAGGTCGCCTGCCAGACCTGCCACATCCCGGAATACGCCCGGGGCGGCCTGGCCAGCAACCTCTCCTGGGACTGGTCCACCGCTGGGAAGCTCAAGAATGGCCGCCCCTACAAGGAAGAGGACGCCAACGGGTTCGAGACCTACAACACCATCCACGGCGACATGGTGTGGGCCAAAAATGTAAAGCCTTCGTACATCTGGTACAACGGCAACCTCAAGTTCACCCTGCTGACCGATACCCTGCCTGCCCAGCGTCCCGTGGTGTTGAACCCTGCGGAGGGCTCGTACATTGATTCCGCCGCCAAGATCTGGCCCTTCAAGCTCCACGAAGGAAAGCAGCCCTTCGATCCCGTCCTCAATCGCCTGGTGGCTCCCTACACCGCAGGTCCCAAAGGCTCCGGAGCCTTCTGGGGGGACTACGACTGGGACACCGCCATCAAGACCGGCATGGAGAAGGCGGGTCTGCCCTACAGCGGTAAACATGATTTCGTTTCCACCACCATGCTCTGGCCCATCACCCACATGGTCGCCCCTGCCAAGGACGCCCTCTCCTGCAAGGATTGCCATGACCGGAATGGCCGCCTCGAGGGCGTCGAGGGCTTCTACCTTCCCGGGCGGGACCGAGGTTGGGGCGTCGATTTCCTGGGCTGGGCCCTGGTGGCCCTGGTGGCCGCCGCGACCCTGACCCACGGGATCCTGCGTTATCTGTTTGCCGGGAGGCCTTAATGCAACGCCTGGTTCTCTACACCCTCTTCAACCGCCTCTGGCATTGGTCCCAAGCCCTTTTGATCATCCTCCTCGCCTTGACCGGATTCGAAGTTCGGGGCACCTTCGCGATCTTCGGTTATGCCCGTGCGGTCTACCTGCACAACGTCCTGGCCATGGCCCTCATCGTGCTGATTGTTTTCGCCGTCTTCTGGCACATCACCACGGGTGAATGGCGTCAGTACATCCCCACCCGGGCCTTCCTTCGGGAAATGGTGGCCTTTTACCTGACGGGCATCTTCAAGGGGGCCGCCCACCCGGTGCGTAAAGAGCGGACCGCCAAGCTGAACCCCTTGCAACGATTGGCCTACCTTGGGTTCAAGGTGCTGATCATCCCCATTCAGGTCACCACCGGCGCGCTGTACTACTTCTACCCCAACCTGAACACCCTGGGCTGGCCGCCCTCTACCCTCTGGGTCATCGCGGTGGTCCATGTTCTTGGGGCTTTCGGCCTCCTGGCCTTCTTGATCGGCCACATCTACCTCGCCACCACTGGCACCACCCCTCTGTCCAATTTCAAGGCCATGATTCGCGGCTGGGAGGAGGCCCATCCCGAGGCACCCGCTGAATCCACGGAAGAAAGCACCTAGGCATTTCAATCCGCCGAGTCCTGGGTCACCCTAAGTAGATTCACTCTTATCTGGAGTCAACCGTGTTGCCCCTCTCTCAATCCGCAGGCTATGCGGTTCTGGCCTTGAGTTGCCTGGAAGATCCCGGCGGTCAGCCGGTACTCGTCCAGGATGTCGCCGCCTGGACCGGGGCGCCCGGACCCTACCTGGCAAAGATCTTCAGCACCCTCGCCCGGGCAGGCCTCGTGGTCGGCAAGCGGGGCAATCAGGGCGGTGTGGTTCTCGCCAGGCCTGCCAGGGAAGTCACACTCGACCAGCTGGCCGAAGTGCTCGACAGCGCGGGCTGGCGGACCAGTTGCCTGCTCGGGCTCGAGGAGTGCTCCGACGAACGGGCCTGCCCTATCCATACCTTTTGGAAGGACGTCCGGGAGAAAATCCACGGGGAGCTTTCCGCCCTCACCCTGGCGGATGTCGCCCGCTTCGAGCGCGAGCGCCACACGGCCCTGGGCTCTCCTGGCACCCCGCGCCCCTGAGTGGGCCCCGGATCAGGCCTGGACGTTGAGGCGACCTCCGGTGTCTTCACTCTGGGCCTTCTTCGCCAGATCCGCAGCGGCCTTCAGGGCCATGGCGCTGGCCATGGCCGCCACCTTGCGATCTTGGGGCGAGGGGTCCGCTGGGGCCAGCGCCGCCGCCTTGATCTGCTGGGCCTTCTGAAGCGTCGCCGCCGGGTTATCGGAGACGGGCGAGGTATCGAGACTGACTTCGCCTCCCACGGCGTAGTTCTTCCCGTCCGGCCCCCGCTGATAGCTGTAGGCAGCGCCGCCGCGCACCAGGCCGCCCCCGGCCGCCATGTGGGCCGCCTCATGGGCGCGCACCGCCTGATCGACCTGGGCCAGTTCGGCGATCTTCTTTTTGGCGTCGGCCGAGAGTTCCACACCATCTTCGCTGGCCGTCCCTGAGCCTCTCACTGCGTTTTCCGCAGGCCTTCGGGGGTTTCCGGTGGGCGCAGCGGGACGCCCTCCCGCCGCCGAAACGGCCCTCACGCCGCTGAGTGTCAGTTCATCCGCCATGGATCAAGTGTAGGCCATGCCCCATCTCCGCGCCGCCCCAGGTGACAAGATGCCGAGGCCTCCACCCGCATCCAAGGAAGCGAGGCGGTCCAACTAAATCCCCTAAACATTCTTTGCGAGGCGCCATGTCCACCTTTCCCCTCACCCTTCGTTGGTCCGGCAACACGTTGGAGGCCGCCTACAGTCGCAATGCCGAGCTCAGCAATCCAGAGCACATGACCATCCCCGCCAGCAGCGCCCCGGCCTATTCGGGAGATCCAACCCGGTGGAACCCGGAAGACATGCTGGGCTCGGCCCTGGCCACCTGCCACCTGTTGACCTTCCTGGCCCTGGCCGCCAAGGCCAGGCTGGAAATCAAGGCCTACGAGGATCACGCAGAAGTGTCACTGGAAACAGTGGACCGCATTGCTCGCGTGGGCGAAATCCTGCTCCGCCCCACCATCCGGGTCGCCCCCGGAACGCCCTTCGGGAAAGTAGAAGAATTGTTCCGCAAAGCACATAAATATTGCATTATCGCCAACTCAATCTCCTGCCGCGTGCGCATGGAGCCCCGGGTGGTGGAGGGGTAAAACCGAGACTTGTTCCACGTGGAACAAGTCCTGACTCTTCATGTATTTTCAAGAGTCTCCCAAAACGGTTCGATAGGAACGTGGGGGACTCCATGGGAGCCACACTCACCCGCGTGCTGATGGTCGATGATGACCCGGATATCCGGGCGATGGCTCATCTCAGTCTCACCGCGGTGGGGGGCCTCGAGGTGGAACTCTGCCCCTCGGGCGCCAATGCCTTGGCGCGAGTCTCCACTGTGGCACCAGACCTCGTGTTGCTCGACGTCACGATGCCAGGAATGGATGGACCCACCACCTTGGGCGAGCTGCGAACCCTACCCTGCATGGAGGGCGTTCCGGTAGTGTTCTTGACCGCAAACACCCATCCCACCGAGGTGCAGGCCCTCCTCGCCCAGGGCGCCGCCGGAGTCATCCCCAAGCCCTTCGATCCCATGCGGCTCCCCACCGCCCTGCTCGAGATTTGGGAGCGGCACCATGGCTGAACCCTCTCCGGCCTTCCAAGCGCAGCTTCGCGTCTTGTGCGAGGCATTCACCCAGGGCATCCCGGCCCACATTGCCGAACTGGAAAAGGCCTGGACCGATCCGAATTGCAACGACGAAGCCCGGGTGGCTCAACTCCAGCAGCTCGCTCACCGCCTTGGAGGGACCGCGGGCACCTTCGGGTTCAAGCCTTTGGCCCACGCGGCCCGGGAGCTCGAACTCACGGCCCGCGCGACATCACTGGCGGAAGGCACCCTGCCCAAGGCCCTCCGCAGCCTTCTGGAAGATCGGCTCGCCCAGCTTCGCCACGCAGGCGAAGAGGCGCTCCTGCCTTCGATCCCGAAACCGAATCCTCCCCAGACCGTGGATACGCCGGAAGAGAATCCCCGGGTTCCAGAAGTTTTCTTGCTCTACCGGGGACCAGAACGCCCCGAGTGGGTTGCCCAATTTTCGGCCTTCGGATTTCCCTGCAGAGAGTTTCAAAATTGGGCCACCTTCGCCGCCGCCCTACAGGCAGTCACCCCACCGGTCGCCGTGATTGACGATGCGGCACTGACGGGCTCACCCACCACCCCCGGCCCGCTGACAGAATTGCAGACGGCTCGACCCTGCACCGTCCCTCTGATCATGTTGTCCGACTGGCCCGATCTAGAATCCCGGGTGCAGGCCGTGCGGGCTGGGGGCAGGGCCTACCTCTCCAAACCACCAGACATTCTGGCGCTCGTGGAGGCAGTAGAGGCGCATTCTCCGCAGGTCCAGGCCACCCCCCTCACCGTGCTTGTGGTTGAAGACGACCCTCTGCAGGCCAGCCACCACGCCGCCCTGTTGGGCGCAGCCGGCATGAACACACTGGTGGTGCATGATCCCCTGAAAATCATGGAACCCCTGGTGGATGGAAGGCCCGATCTGGTGCTGATGGACCTCTACATGCCCGGTTGCACCGGGGTGGAGTTGGCTGCCGCCATCCGCCAGCAGGAGGCCTTCGTGGGCATCCCCATCGTGTTCCTCTCCCAGGAGCGGGTGCGGAGTCTCCAATGGGAGGCCATGCGCCAGGGGGGCGACGATTTTCTCACCAAGCCGGTGGATCCCGAGCACCTCCAGGCCATCGTCTCCACCCGAGCCCAGCGAGGCCGAGTGCTCCGCAGCCACATGGTGCGCGACAGCCTGACGGGCCTGTTGAATCACAGCGCTATTCTGGACCGCCTGGATCACGAACTGGCCCGTGCACGGCGCTCGAAGGAAGCCCTCGCCTTCGCGATGCTGGACCTCGATCACTTCAAACGCGTCAACGATCAGTTTGGCCACGCCGCAGGCGACCGGGTGCTCCGGAGTCTGGCCCGAATGCTCCAGCAGCGGCTCCGCAAAACGGATCTGCTGGGCCGCTACGGCGGCGAAGAGTTCGCCATCATCCTGCCGGGGGCCACGGCTTCCCGCGCCACAGAGATTCTGGATGATGTCCGCGAGAGTTTTGCCGCCCTCGAATTCACCTTTGGGGTGGATCGCATCAGTGTGACCTTCAGCGTGGGCATCTCTGAATTTCCTCGGCACCAGCCGCTGGACCGATTGGCCGAAGCGGCCGATCACGCGCTCTATCGCGCCAAGGGAGAGGGCCGCAATCGGGTGATCCAGTCGTGAATTCATCCACACGCATAATCTCCTGCGGCCCAGGCCTTTAAGCCTGTAGCCTAGTGGCATGCGCTGTCCCTTCTGTGGCCATCTCGAAGACAAGGTGGTGGATTCCCGCGAAAGCCGGGAGGGCGATGCCATCCGGCGGCGACGGGAATGCCTAGCCTGCACTCGGCGGTTCACCAGCTACGAGCGGGTGGAAGAGATGCCCGTGCTCATCGTGAAGAAGGACGGCCGCCGCGAGCCCTTTGATGCCCAGAAGCTGCTGAGAGGCATGATGGCCGCCTGCCAGAAGCGCCCTGTCACGCTCACCCAACTGGAGCAGGCCGCGGGCGACATCCAGGCCCGCCTGCTGGATCAGCCGGACCGAGAAATCTCCAGCCGCAGCCTGGGCGATCTCGTGATGGACGCCCTCAAGCAGCTCGATTCCGTCGCCTATGTGCGCTTTGCCAGCATCTACCGCGACTTCAAGGATCTGCCGGACTTCGTGAAGGCGCTGGAGGGAATGATGGCAGGGCAGGGGCACGCCGCCGCTCCAGCAGTTCCCGCAGCTCTCCGCGCGCGCCTTGAACCTCAGGCCTCACCTTCCCCTTCCCAGGAAGCCTCGGGGCCTACACCCCTCTTTCCGGGCCTTGCCCCGACTCACCTGGGCCCTGCCAAGCGCCGAAAAGGCCGGTGAGAGTGACGCTACACTGAACAGCAGAGGTATGACGTGGCCGAAGAACGTGAAGTTCCCCAGCTCCTTGACGAGTCCCCCAAGATCCCCGAAGTCCTGCCGGTGCTGCCTCTGCGGGATGTGGTGGTCTATCCCTACGTGATCCTGCCGCTCTCGGTGAGCCGCGAGAAATCCCTCAAGGCCGTGGACACGGCCCTGGTGGAGAACCGCATGATCCTGCTCCTCAGCCAAAAGCAGATGGAGATGGACGATCCCGGCCCCGACGATCTCTACAAGGTGGGCACCGCCGCCCTGATCATGCGGGTGCTCAAGCTCCCGGATGGCCGCATCCGCGCCCTGGTACAGGGCCTCCAGCGGGTGCGGGTGGAGTACTTCACCGAGACCGAAAACCTCTTCAAGGCCCGGGTGGAACCCATCGTAGAACCGGAGCTTCCCGAGCGCGGCATCGAGCTGGATGCCCTCATGCGCACCGTGAAGCAGACCCTGGAAAAGGCCGTGGCCCTGGGCAAGAACCTGAGCCAGGAAGTGCTGGTCATCGCCGCCAACCTCGACGCGCCCGGCCGCCTGGCGGATCTCGTAGCCTCCAACCTGGACCTCAAGCCGCCTCAGCTCCAGGAAGTCCTGGAAATCACGGGGCCGATCCAGCGCCTGAAGCGCGTACACGAGCTCCTGATGCGGGAGATCGACCTGCTGGAAGTGCAGCAGAAGATCACCATGGAAGCCCGAGGCGAGATGGACAAGGGCCAGCGCGAGTACTACCTGCGCCAGCAGCTCAAGGCCATCCAGAACGAACTTGGCGAGGCCAACGAACTGGCCGAGGAGATCCAGGCCTTCCGGGACAAGATCGCCAAGCTGAAGGTGCCGGAGGAAATCCAGACCGAGATCGACCGCAACCTCAAGAAGCTGGAGCGCATGCACCCGGATTCCAGCGAGACCGCCGTGACGCGGACGTATCTGGAGTGGATGACCGAGATGCCTTGGGGCGTCCAGAGCGACGACAACCGCGATCTCAAGCTGGCCAAGGAAATCCTCGACGAGGATCACGATGGCCTTGAGAAGATCAAGGACCGGCTGATGGAGTTTTTGGCGGTACGCAAGCTGCGCCCCGACCTCAAGGGCACGATCCTCTGCTTCGTGGGCCCGCCGGGCACCGGCAAGACCTCCCTGGGCAAGAGCGTGGCCCGGGCCCTGGGCCGGAAGTTCGCCCGGGTCTCCCTGGGTGGCGTGCATGATGAGAGTGAGATCCGCGGCCACCGCCGCACCTATGTCGGCGCCATGCCCGGCCGCATCGTCCAGGCGCTGCACCAGGTCAAGACCATGAATCCCGTGATCGTGCTGGACGAGGTGGACAAGATCGGCCGCGACATGCGCGGCGATCCCAGCGCCGCCCTGCTGGAGGTGCTCGACCCCGAGCAGAACCACACCTTCCGCGACAACTACATGAACGTGCCCATCGACCTCAGCCAGGTGCTCTTCCTCACCACCGCCAACGAGCTGGATCCCATCCAGCCCGCCTTCCGGGATCGCATGGAGATCATCCACCTCAGCAGCTACACGCTGGAGGAGAAGATCAGCATCTCCGAGAAGCACCTGATCCCGAGGCAGCTCGAGAAGAACGGAGTGACGAAGACTCAGGTGACCTTTGCCAAGTCGGGGCTCAAGGCCCTCATCCAGGGCTACACCCGAGAATCGGGCCTGCGCCAGTTGGAGCGGGAGATCGGGAGCGTCTGCCGGAAGGTTGCCCGAAAGGTGGCCGAGGACAAGCTGAAGGGGAAGTTCACCCTCACGGACGCCAACATCCAGGAGCTCCTGGGCCCCGTAAAGCTGCTCAAGGACGAGCGCCTGAAGGCCCCGCGGGTGGGCGTGATCACTGGTCTCGCCTGGACTTCCACCGGCGGCGATGTGCTCTTTGTCGAGGCCCTCAAGATGCCCGGCAAGGGCGGCCTGATCCTCACCGGTCAGTTAGGCGATGTGATGAAGGAGAGCGCCCAGGCGGCGCTGAGCTACATCCGCAGCCGCAGCGAAGCCTTCGCCATCGATTCCGAGGCCTTCCAGAAGCATGACATCCACATCCACTTCCCCGAGGGCGCCATCCCCAAGGACGGCCCCAGCGCGGGCTTGGCCATGGCCACCGTGCTCCTTTCGGTACTCAAGGGCATTCCCGTGAAGAACACCATCGCCATGACCGGCGAGATCGATCTCCGGGGCGAGGCCCTGGCCATCGGCGGGCTCAAGGAGAAGTCCCTGGCCGCCCTGCGAGTGGGCATCAAGGACATCATCATCCCCCACGCCAACCTCAAGGACCTCGAGGAGATCTCCCCCGAGGTGCGCGACAAGCTGCGCTTCCACCCCGTCAAGCACGTGGAAGAAGTCTTCGAGATGGCCCTCACCAAGTGGGTGTGTCCGGATCGACGAGGGCTCGGCCAGGCCGTGGCCGTGAAAGGGAAGGGCGCTAAGTCGGGGCCCAAGAAGCCTACTCGAAAGAAGTAACCGACCGGACAAGCATCCCAGCCATGTTGCCATCTTGCCTTCCTCCCCCCGCACACGAACCCGCCCCTTTGGTTTGGGTGCTCAACGTGGAACCTTTCCGTTCTGACGAATACGCATTAAATCATTTTAAATCAGATATTTACAACACACACCCAAGCATCCTCGCCCGTTCTCCAAACTGGGCTGCGCTCCCGAATATCCAACCCCCAATCCCGCGATATGGGATTCACCTCAGTGCCTCTTCCAAGAAGGGGCCCTGGCTTGCCCCGATCCCTGACGACCTCGTGGCCTTTGGTCTCACGGTGCTCGTCGGCGCAACAGGCGGGAATGGTTCCTTCCTGGTGTCGAACCCACACTTACCGCCCAACCCGATCCCCCCGCAGCCCCGCTGACCGGGAACGTTCCAGATGGAACAGTCCCCCGCGACCCCGGCTAGACTGGAGATCCAACGCCGAGGTGCACGTGGGTCTTCTTTCCGGCCTCATTGACAAGTTCAAGCAGGGCCTGCAGCGCACCCAGGAGCTCGTCCTGGCGCCCATGGGGCGGCTGCTGGGACTCCGGCGCCTCGACGAGGATCAGCTCCTGGAATTGGAGGATCTGCTCCTCCAGGCCGACCTCGGAGTGCATGCCACCCAGCGCCTGATGGACCGCCTGCGTTTCG
>JAYREN010000029.1:0-23777 GCA_041908845.1 Holophaga sp.
TGAGCTGCCAGGGTTCCCGGTCGTCGATGCCCCCCCGCTTGAGCAGCGTCCGCCGGGGCATCACGGCCACCACCTGGGCCTGGGGACCCGTGGGGTCCACCGCATCTAGGGGGACGGGTGAATAGCGCACCCGGTCGCCCACCACCAGCTTGACGCCTTTGAGCTTCCCGGAAAGGGTAGCCCTCAGGCGGTTGCGGTCGGCCTGTTCCAGATCCACCCATTGGCTGTGGCGCTGGATGAGGGTGGCTTCCTCGTAGTGCATCCACGGCTCGGGGTCCGGCAGGTAGAGCATGGTGTCCGAATCGTGGGCCTCGATGCCCGTCTCCAGGCGCTCGGCGCTCTGCTGCCGGCGCTTGCTCTGGGCCCGCCCCTCGCGTCCGTAGGCGTTCGGGCTGTCCATGTCGTGAGCCTCGCGACTCTGGCCCAGGCGGAACTTCCTCATGCCCGCCCCGCGAACTCCCGGGTCTCGGTGGCCACCTTAACCTTTTCGCCCTCTTTGATGAAGAGGGGCACGCGGATCTCGATACCGGTTTCCAGTTTGGCCGGCTTGGTGACGTTGCCGCTGGCCGTGTCCCCCCGGGCGCCGGGCTCGGTGTAGGTGACGGCCAGTTCCACATGGGTGGGGAGCTGAAGGCCGATGGGATTGCCGTTGTACTTCTGGATCTGGATGATCTGGCCCTCGATGAGGAAATCCAGGGCATCCCCCATCATTTCGTCATTCAGGGTATGGGTCTCGTAGCTCTCTTGATCCATGAAGTGCGCACCTTCGCCATCCGCATAGAGGAAACTGGCGGGCACCATGTTGAGATCGGGCTCGGCGAACTTGTCCCCTGCCTTGAAGGTCTTGTCGAAGACCGCGCGGGTGAGCAGGTTGCGCATCTTGAGGCGCACCAGGGTCTGGCCGCCCCGGGCGGTGGGTGTAGAGATCTCCACATCCAGGCAGTGGTAGGGAGTCCCTTCCAGCTCGAAGAACATTTTTCGTTTGACGTTGATGGCTTCAATGAGGGCGGCCATGGGGCTCCTTGGATGTTTAAGGCTCATTCCCGAGGGGCCGCCGAGGCGCCTCAGGAGGGAATCTTTGATTCTAGCCGCCCTGCCCCCCAGGAAAGGTGTGGACCGCAGGGCCCTGCGCATGGCTATTATTGGGGATCGGTTAACTCATGGCAGAACACCCCAGAAATATCGGGCGGTACCAGGTTTTGCGTCCCCTGGGTCAGGGGGCGATGGGGACGGTCTATCTGGCCGAAGACCCCATGCTCAAGCGCCGGCTGGCGATCAAAATGGTGCGGGCCGTGGGCGAGGAGCGGGACATCGCCCTGGAGCGCTTCAAGCGCGAAGCTGAGATCTCCGCCCAGCTCAATCACCCGAACATCGTCACTATCTATGATGTGGGCGAGGAACCCAACCTGGGGCCCTTCCTGGCCATGGAACTGGTGGAAGGCCAGAGTCTGGGCAAGTTCATCCGTGAAGGCAACCTGGAGCCCGAGACTCGCCTGGGCATCCTGGTGCAGGCCATGCGCGCCCTCCGTGCCGCCCACCGCCACGCGATCATCCATCGGGATGTCAAACCCGACAACATCCTGGTGAGCGAGGATGGGCGGGTCAAGCTCATGGACTTTGGCATCGCCAAGACGATGGCACCGCGCCTCACCACTCAGGGTGAATTCCTGGGGAGCCCCGCCTATAGCGCGCCTGAATTACTGAAGGGCTCCGATCCCACACCCAGTTCAGACCGCTACGCATTCGCCGTCACGGCATTCGAGCTGATGACCGGCCAGCTCCCCCACCCCGGACCCAACGTCGCCGCCGTGATTACCCACGTGCTTCACGAGCCCATCCTGGTGCCCCAGGGCATGTCAGGCGATCTGGCCAGTGTCTTTCGCAAGGCGCTCGACTTCGATCCCGAGGAGCGCTTCGAGACGCTCATGGAGTTCCTGGTGGCCCTCATCGACGCCTTTCCTCTGGAGAATTCTGCTCGGAGCCGGGTGGAAGAGCTCTTCCGCCACGATGATCACGCGGGGGACATCGTCCCCTTGCGGCGGTCCCGCCCGAGAAGTTCGGCCGGCATGGAATCGGGTTCGGGGATGGTGGTGTCTCGCACTACCGGACGGTCCAGTGCGGTCCGGTCGGCCGCCTCGCCCACCGGTTCCGCGATGCGCATCGAACTGGAACCGGAACAGACCAACCCCGGATTCCGACCGCTGCCCGCGCCCCGGAATGCGCCGCCGCCACAGAACCCTGACGACGGGGGCGTGAGCCCCAAGGCTCTGTTGAAGTGGATTCTCATCGTGCTGGTCTTCGGGCAGCTCGCATGGTGGATCTACGGCTACCTGCAGCCCTATATGTCCGGGGCCCCGCAATAGCCAGGACCTAGGCCAGCACCCGGACCAGCAGGAACACTCCTGTATTCCAGCAGGTGTGGATGGCGATGGCCGTCCATAGATTGCCGGTGCGAAGGAAGGCCCAACCCAGCACCAGGCCTAGGGTGGCCAGGGTTGGAAGCCCCGCAGGCTGCAGGTGCATGGCGCCGAAGGCTAGGCCCGACCCGAGAATTGCGAGGCCCCACCCGCCCTTGGGCCCGAACCTCGCGGTGAGCCTGGGGCCAAGCCAGGGCAGGAGGACACCCCGGAACACCCATTCCTCGAAAATTGGCGCCAAGCCCCCGATGGTGAGCAGGAGAATCACCACCGTGAGGGGGTGTCGGAGTCCGGAGATGATCTCCATCAGTTCCCGCTGTGGCGGTTCGGCCCCGCGAGTCCATGGACTGGCCAGGAGACCCACCACCACCACGGCGGCCAGTGCGATGCCTAGGAAGGGTACGGCCCACCCCAGGGCCCGGGGTAAAGAACCAAGAGTGCTGCGGCGCCAGGCTTCCCGCAGAGAGAGGCCAGCGGCCTTCAGCAGGAGTCCGCCGCCCACCAGGACGTGAAAACCGTAGGCGATGGGCAGCGCCATGATCTTTGGAAACGGCAGAATGCTCAGGCACAGGGCCGCCACCATGCCGGAACAGCGCATGGCCAGGAACCAACCCAGCAGGGCCAAAACCAGTGCTCTCCAGGGCAAATCGAAGGCCGGAAGAGGTCCCTGGAGTCGAGGTCCCTTCCGGGTGAAGAAAAAGACCCCGGCGGCAACGAGGCCCGACAGGCCCAGGGTGAGGGTTACGAGGGTTCCCACTCCCAGGGCTGCCAGGCGGGGTAGGGCCCAGTCCCGCGCCTTGGCGCGGTGTGGCTCCGGCGCCTGAGAGGCTCGTTCGGCGAGGCGCGCCTTCAGGCTCCAGTAGGCGAACCCTTCGCCCAGCGGTCCTCGAATCAATTCAATTTCTCCATCGGTGGGAGTCGGACCCGCTTCATAGGCCGCCTGCCAGCAGCGCCGAAAGGCCTGCCGAGCGGGCTCGGGCAGGGCAGGAACCTCCTGTGTCAGGGTGCGCCCCCGGGAGAGATCACCCTGTTCCGCAGCCAGAACAGAGAAGAGGGCGCGGTCCCAGAAATGATTGCCCGGGGTCGATTCCAGCGGTTTGAGGGCCTTGGGGGCGCGGGTCACAACCAGAGCCGCACGCGCCAACTCTTGGGCACGAGCCTGGAGGCCGGGGCGTTGGGGCTCCGAACGTGGGGCACGCTGTGCGGTGGAGAGGCCCCAGGTGCTGAGCAGCGAGGCCAGCAGCAGGAGCGTGATGAGCGGATCGGCCCAGCGGCGGTCCGGGTTCCAGGGGCTGATTCTGGGTTCGTCCATACCTCAGGATGAGGCTTGCGCTAGTCTCCTAGGAAGAGCCTCTTGGGATCTTTCATGTCTCTACTTTTGAGTTGCCGACGGTTTGTCTCTGGGGTCACGAGGTCACCATGGCAGTGATTCCGCTACGTCTGGGTACGGCCATTCTCGGCGGAGCCGCATCCCCGCGCCAGGCCCTGGTGGCCGCCCTGCCTTCCGACCCGGATCGAGTGGTGGATCTTAATCCGATGGAACGGGCGCGGCAGTCCAAGTTTGGCGAAGGCCGCCCTGAGCGTCTCGCGGACGTCCTCGCTCCTTCTTCGCTCCGGGAGGTTCTGGAGGCGGGTCCCCGGGCCCTGCAGCGCCTGCGTCAGACTGTGGCCTACGCGGAAAAGTGGCATCGGCGAGGCGATTTGCCGGAGCTCCTGGCGCCCCGCTCGGCCGACATCCAATTGCTGCCCTGCCTGCCCCGCCCCAGCCTGCTGCGCCGGGGCGACGGCAGCCACCTGAACCGCCTCGCCGTGCAGGGGCCGGAGGCGGAGCTGCACTGCCTTCCCCTGCCGACCCTCGCGGCGGTGGGACAGCACGGGGGGCGCCCCGCGGGATTCTGCCTCGCCCTAGAGGATCTCCATGGCGCGGTACTGGGTGCCTGGCTGGAAGTGGATTTTGCCTGGACGGGCCACCTGACCCTGAGCGTAAAGGGGCGCCAACGATCGGCACCCCTCGAGGCCTGGGAGGGGCTCGCGCTTCCGCCCTTGCGGCCCGCTGAAGTGATGCTGCTGCCGCACCCCCGGCTCAAGGCCATGCCGGAACTGTCGCCCGGTGCAGGGTTCACCCTCCAGGCAGGGGCGGAGATCCTGTCCCTTTCACTGGCGAAGGAACTCCTCCACCCCACCCTGCAGTAGAGCGTTCAGCCCAGTGCCAGCATGCGCTCCAGGGGCTGCAGGGCGCGTTGGCGGAGCGTTTCGTCGAGAGTGATCTCCGGGCGGAGATCCCGCAGACAGAGATACAACTTCTCGATGGAATTCAGCTTCATGTAGGGGCAGAGCGAGCAGTTGCAGGCGCTGTCGGCGGGGACAGGGATGAGCTCGG
Organism: Holophaga sp.; assembly: GCA_041908845.1. Classification (GTDB taxonomy): domain Bacteria; phylum Acidobacteriota; class Holophagae; order Holophagales; family Holophagaceae; genus JAYREN01. The sequence goes on from JAYREN010000029.1 coordinate 4,798, forward strand.
CCTCGGGGCGCATCTTGCGCATCTGATGGAGGATGCCGGCCTCGGTGCCCACGATGAACTGGCGCTCAGGGCGCTCGGCCACGTATTTCAGCAGGGCGGCGGTGCTGCCGACGAAATCCGCCATGCGGCTCACGGTGGCGTCGCATTCGGGATGGACGATGAGTTTCGCGTCCGGATACTGGGCCTTCAGGATGGCCACACGCTTGGCGGTGAACTGCTCGTGCACGATGCAGAAGCCCGGCCACAGAACCATGTCGCGTCCGGTCTGCTGCATCACCCACTTGCCCAGGTGACGATCCGGGGCGAAGACGATCTTCCGGTCCCGGGGCAGGCTCTCCACCACCCGCACGGCGTTGGAACTCGTGCAGATGACCGTGGAGAGGGCCTTCACGTCCGCGGAGCAGTTGATGTAGCTCACCACTTCGTGATCGGGATACTGCTTCAGCCACTCGCCAAAGGCCTCGGCGGAACAGCGATCCGCCAGGCTACAGCCCGCGTCGAGATCGGGGATCACCACAGTCTTGGCAGGGCTCAGGATCTTGGCCGTTTCGGCCATGAAATGGACCCCGCAGAACACGATCACATCCGCATCCGTCTTCGCAGCGGCCTGACTGAGCTGCAGGCTGTCCCCCACGAAATCCGCCAGATCCTGAATCTCCGGCTCCTGGTAGTAGTGGGCCAGGATCACGGCCTTGCGATCACGTCGAAGCCGCTGGATCTCTGCGGGGAGATCCAGCCGGGGATCGATGCTTTCCAGGTCGGGGATGTAGGGAGGCAGGCTCATGGAACCAGTCTAGATCAGTCGACTCAACCGCAGTGCAGGTGGCGATTCACCAGCTGGCGCAGGGAGTCGGCATCACCAAAGAGCTTCTCGCTCATGTTGTAGTCATCGTATTCCTTGAGCTTCTTGGCGATGGCGTCGATCAGGCCTGCGGGGAAGATGCCGTCCTGTTCGTACCGCTCGCGTTCCTTGACCAAGCAATCCGCCGCCTCGAAACAGGAGGCGGGCAACTGCTTGAGACCGGGGGTCTTGCTGGCATCGGCCTTGATATAGAGCCGCTCGGCCACCTTGAGGGCTTCGGGGTGCTCCAGTCCATAGCGGGCGGCCACGGCCAGACCCGCCAGCAACAGATGGATGTTGGCGGAACCGTCCGGGCTTCGGATTTCCACGGTCTGGTTGTTCTCATTGCTGTATTTGTCGTCCGCGGGCTCCTGGGGGTTGGCGTCCCGCAGCATGCGGTCGCCCACGCCCTGCCAGCCCAGGGGCACGCGCACCAGCACGGAGCGGTTGCGATCCCCCCAGCAGATGCTGGTGGGAGCCTCCTGGTGGGGAACCAGGCGCAGGAAAGATGTGGGCACTGTGTTGCCGAAGGCTGTGAGGGACTCGGCGCTCATGAGGTATCCGGCGATGACCTTCTTGGCGATATCGGTCAGGCCCTTGTCATCGGCCATGACGTTCTTGCCATCCTTCACTAGGCGGGTGTGGAAATGCATGCCGCTGCCCGCGTGTCCCACGATGATCTTGGGGGCAAAGCTCACTTCCAGGCCGTGCCTGTAGGCCACTTCACGCAGGGCCCATTTGGCGACAGCCAGCTGATCGGCGGCTTCCTCGATGGGCACGGGCAGGAACTCGATCTCCTGCTGCACCATCTCGATGTTGCCATGGATGATATTGCCCACTTCGGCATGGCCGTATTTGATGATGCCGCCCATCTCGCTGATGACCTGCATGGCCTCTCGGCGCACCAGGCCCCACTTGGAAAAGGGATGGCTCTCGTGGTAGCCCTTCTGTTCCACGATGGGGTAGATGCTGTCCACTTCGGAAAAGATGTAGTACTCCAGCTCACCCAGGGCTTCCAGGGTGTAGCCGGTCTTTTCCTGAAGGTTCTTCTGGGCCTTGCGCAGGATGTATTCCGGCGCGCTCTCGAGGGGTTTGCCTTCGTTGTTGTAGAAGGAGCAGATGAGATCGAGAGTGGGCACTTCCGTGAAGGGGTTTACGAAGGCCGTGCGGTAGCGGGGCACTACATAGAGATCGCTGGAATCGGCGGAAATGAAGGGGAAGAGGCTGGAGCCATCCACCCGCTCGCCCATGGAGAGCACCTTGTCCAGGTGGGCTCGGCTGTTGATGACGAAGTTCAACTTCTTCAACCGACCATCACCCGCCACATAGCGGAAATTGAGCATCCGGATTTCGTTCTGCTCGATGAACCGGATGATGTCTTGCTTGGTGAACTCGCTCGCGGGCTTGCCGAGGGCGCGCACCAGCTTGTTGGGATTGAGGGCGATCTTGTCACTCATGGAGACTCCATCTGCAAGGAGGACATTCTGACAGACCCCCTCTCGCTCACGGAGGGGGCGTTCGGCGGGGTTTACAGATCGAAAAGGAAACTTTGGTGACGACTCGGGGGTGGACGGGTTCCCCTTGCGTTCAGGTTGTAGGCTGAACGGCCATGGGTCCATTCAGAGCGACACCTGCAGGACAGGGAGAATAGCCCCTTGGTGGCCAGGGGCCCTTCGGCCATCCTGGGAGTTCGGTATTGAACCTGTAGGGCACCCGCGTCATTTGGGAGGCGGACCCTTTCTGGAGGTTGGAGCATGGCGCGTCTGCATCGATGGTTGGGAACCGGCTTGGCAAGTCTGTTGGCAGGAATCTCGGCACCCTTGGCCGCCCAAAGCCTCTGGCTCCCCGCCTCCGACCCCGTGGGAATCGCCCGGAGCGGTACGGGTGTGGCTTTTGGTCAGAGCCTGGAGGCCTCCACGCTCAACCCCGCGCTGCTGGTCACCCTTCGGGACAAGTCCAGCGCATACCTGGGGCTCGGCATGGACATGGCGTCTGCCCAGTCCACCCTCCAGTCCACGCAGAGGAGCCTCTTTTCGTCGGAGCGGAACCGGATGCTGCCCTCGCTCGGCGCGGCGTGGAAGGCCAACGAGCAACTCTCGTTTGGGCTCAAATTCGACCAGCCCTTTCTCCGCCATGCGGAGCTTCCCCTTGAAAGCACCATCCGATTTCTCGGGAGGAGCATCGATCTCAAGGCCCAGCGCCTGGAGATCCAGGCCGCATGGGCCCTGCGTCCCGGGATTTCATTCGGGGCCGGGGTGGGAGTCGCCCGCGTTTCCTTCGACTCCTCGGTCAATTTGCGCACCCAGGTGCTCACCGATCCCGGGCTGCCAGTGGGGCCGACCAATCCGGCCATTGCCCTTGCTGAGGTGCGGGCCCGGCAAGAGGGTAGCGCCACGGTGCCCTCCTTCTCCCTGGGCTTTCGGTGGGCTATCAGTCCTCGCTGGACCTTGGCGGGCACTCACCAGGGTGCGCTGCGTGGAGACCTGAGCCTGAGCGCCTCCCATGGGCAAGATCAGCCGTTTTTTGTGAATCCAGGGGGCAACGGATCGGCGCCGCTGGGGATTGAGGCTCAAGCGAGTGAGACCCTGGCACGGCTTCAGGTCCGCCCTGGTTCCGAGCGCGTCACGCTGCCGGGCAGGACTACGCTGGGCGTTCGCCATCGGGTCAATCAATTCGTGACCTGGGAATTCGACGTGAAGCATGTCCAGGGCGCAAACCTGGAACTGCCCTCGTCTCCCGTCCTGATTGGGCCTGGGGGCATTGCGTCGACCCAGATGGACGGCGGCTATCGCAGCGGGTTTGGCGCGAGCCTGATGGGTGAGGCCACCCTCGGGCGCGACTGGACTCTTCGCGCGGGTGCGAGCCTGGAACCGGCGCTCCAGGAGGATTCCCGGGTCAACCCGCTCATCTCCGGATCCCGCTCGGCGGCCTTTTCCATCGGCGCTGGCTACCGGATCTGGGGCGGCGAACTGAATGCAGGGTTCCAATTCCGCCAGAATCGTGACGTGGACAGCGTTCTGCTGGAAGGCGCCTGGGACAGTGCGGGGTACCGGACTACGGGCACCAAGACCCGCGTTGAAGGCATGGGCCACCTCTGGTCCATTGGCTTCAAGCGGAGCTTCTGAGTCGCCATGCGATTCCTGGGGCCCCATGCATGCGAAGAGGCTTTAGCCCAGGGTGAATTGCAGGTGCTGCGAATCGCGCCTGCGGCCTGGGATCGTTCCGCCAAGCTTCGCGCCGAGGCTCGGGCGGCAGGCGTTACGGTTCACCGAGAGCCCATGGACGGGCTCGATCGGCGCGCCGAGGGGCAGCGCCATCAGGGCGTTCTGGGGGAGGGCGGAGAGCTCCGACTGGATTCCATGGAACATTTGCTGGAACGGGTGGCGGCCCGCGGGAATGCCGCGCTGGTGCTGGCCTTGGACGGTGTCACCGACCCGCACAATTTCGGCGCGATTCTGCGCTCTGCGGCGGCGGCGGGTGTGGATGGAGTCATTTTTCCCGAGCGACGCAACGCCCAGGTGAACGAGACCGTGGTTCGCGCCAGTGCGGGGACTGCGAGTCGAGTCTCTCTGGTCCGGGTGGTAAACCTGGGGCGGGCCCTGGAAGAACTCAAGGGGGCCGGGGCCTGGATCTTTGGCCTGGCAGCGGGACCCAAGAGCACGGACTACCTCTCCGAACCTTTTGACCGTGCGACAGTGCTGGTGCTGGGCTCCGAAGGGGAGGGGATGCATCAGAAGATCGCTGAAAAGTGCGACGCCCTCCTGCGCATCGATATGCCCGGCGGCATCGAGAGTCTGAATGTCTCAGCCGCGGCCGCCGTAATGCTCTTCCGGGCCCTGGCGGTGCGGACCCAGGGAAGCCGCTGAATCTTTTCTGTTGTGATGGGTTGGTCTGCGTGATATCTTTCGGGTTCCCTCTCAGGAAAGCTTTGCCCCGCAAAGCCGCCCGATCGAGGGAAGTTGACAACCCAAGAAATGCCGAGATGGCCGAGTGGTTAATGGCAGCAGACTGTAAATCTGCCACGCAACGCGTTACGGAGGTTCGAATCCTTCTCTCGGCACCACCTACCCAGACCTTTCGAGGAAGGCTGGTCTCAAGGCGGGAATAGCTCAGTTGGTAGAGCGTCAGCCTTCCAAGCTGAATGTCGCGGGTTCGAACCCCGTTTCCCGCTCCAGAAGTTCAACGCCCATATAGCTCAGTGGCAGAGCGCGTCCTTGGTAAGGACGAGGTCGCCGGTTCAATCCCGGCTGTGGGCTCCAGCTTCTTTTCCGTCCCTCACACGTTCATCCATACCACCCACCCCAGGAGGCAACAGTGGCCAAGGAGAAATTCGATCGCTCGAAGCCGCACGTCAATATCGGCACCATCGGTCACGTGGACCACGGCAAGACCACGCTGACGGCTGCCATCACGTTCGTGCTCGCCAAGAAATTTGGCGGCGCCACCAAGAGCTATGAAGAGATCGACTCCGCGCCCGAGGAAAAGGCCCGTGGGATCACGATTAACACGGCTCACGTGGAGTACCAGACCACCAAGCGTCACTACGCTCACGTGGACTGCCCCGGCCACGCGGACTACATCAAGAACATGATCACGGGCGCTGCCCAGATGGACGGCGCGATCCTCGTGGTCGCCGCCACTGACGGCCCCATGCCCCAGACCCGCGAGCACATCCTGCTGGCCCGTCAGGTGGGTGTGCCTGCCATCGTGGTCTTCATGAACAAGATGGATATCGCAGATCCCGAGCTGGCCGAGCTGGTGGAGATGGAGCTGCGTGAGCTGCTCACCGCCTACGATTTCCCTGGCGACGCCATTCCCATCGTGAAGGGTTCCGCCCGTCTCGCGTTGGACAAGGCCACCGGCGGCGACATCGATGCTCCCGAAGTGGGCTGCATCTATGAGCTGATGGAAGCCGTGGACTCTTACATTCCGGATCCGGCTCGTCCCAAGGACAAGCCCTTCCTGATGCCCATCGAAGACGTGTTCACGATCACCGGACGCGGCACCGTCGTCACCGGCCGTATCGAAGCGGGTGTGGTCAAGGTTGGCGAGGAAATCGAGATCGTCGGCATCAAGCCCACCGTGAAGAAGGTCGTCACCGGCGTTGAAATGTTCAAGAAGCTCCTCGATCAGGGTGAGGCGGGCGACAACGCCGGCATCCTCCTGCGCGGTGTGGAGCGCAAGGATGTGGAGCGCGGTCAGGTGCTTGCCAAGCCCGGCAGCATCAAGCCCCACTCCAAGTTCACCGCTGCGGTGTACGTGCTGGGCAAGGATGAGGGTGGTCGTCACACCCCCTTCTTCAACAACTACCGTCCCCAGTTCTACTTCCGCACCACCGACGTGACCGGCTCCATCACCCTGGGTGAAGGACGCGAGATGGTCATGCCGGGCGACAATGTCACCCTGACCGTGGAGCTCATCTGCCCCGTGGCCATGGAAAAGGGCCTGAAGTTCGCCATCCGCGAAGGCGGCCGCACGGTCGGTTCCGGCCGCGTCGACGAAGTCATCGAGTAGCAAGGATTCCATCATGCGCGACATCATTCACTTGCAGTGCACCGAGTGCAAACGCAAGAACTACAGCACGACCAAGAACAAGAAGACCACCACGGGCAAGCTGGAGTTCAAGAAGTTCTGCCGCCACGACGGCAAACACACGCTGCACCGCGAAGCGAAGTGAGTCAGCTGTCCGGCGCCGCCCTTACGGGTGGCGCCAACAGTCTGGCCTCTTGACACTAGGGGAGTAGCTCAGCTGGTAGAGCAGCGGACTCCAAATCCGCAGGTCGCGGGTTCGAACCCTGTCTCCCCTGCCACTTCGTTTCGGCCCCGGCTTTCGTGCTGGGGCCGGTTTATTGAAAGTACGCCCGCCGAGGGGGTAGATCTTGATCAGTGCCATCAAGCAACAAACAAAGGACCTCTTCGCGGAACTTGATCGCGTGGATTGGCCCACCAAAGAGAAGGTGATGAGCTCCACCGGGGCCGTCATCGTGGTTTCGGTATTCGTGGGCGCATTCCTGTACGGCGCGGACCGGCTCATTTCCTGGGGGATGACCTTCATCCTCCCGCACAACTAGGCCTGGAGGACGCCATGACCGATCTTATCGGCACCCCGCAGGCCTCGACTCCGGTTGAGACCTCACCCGAACAGAAGCTGGCTTGGTTCATCATTCACACCTACTCGGGCTACGAGGCCAAGGTGATGGAGAGCCTCCGCCAGCGCATCAAGATGGAAGCCCGTGACGAATCCTTCGGCGACATCCAGATCCCCGAAGAGACCTACGAAGAAATGAAGGTCGATGCCAAGAGCGGGAAGAAGGAGCGCGTCCTGAAGAAGCGCAAGTCCTTCCCTGGTTATCTTCTGGTTCAGATCGCCGTGGCAAAGAAGGGTTCTGGTTATGAAATGGAGGATGCGGACTGGCACCTGGTGCGCAACACGCCCAAGGTGACGAGTTTCGTCGGCGCCAACAAGAAGCGCCCCACGCCGCTAACGGACGACGAAGTTCGCCAGATTATGAACCACACCGAGGAGACTCAGGAGCGTCCCAAGCCCAAGTTCCACTTTGAAAAGGGCGACAAGGTGCGTATCATAGACGGCCCCTTCGCCAACTTTGAAGGGGATGTCGACGAGATCCACGAGGAGCGCTCCACCATCAAGGTGATGGTCACCGTCTTCGGTCGCAGCACCCCCGTCGAACTCGACTTCATCCAGGTTGAAAAGCGCTAGGGCGCCTTTCAAAAGGAAGCAATCAAAGAACCAGGCCCGCGGTAATCCTGCCGCACGCACACCAAGGCAGCAGTCGCCGGCATTTGCCGGAATCCGCTGCGGGAAAGGAAAGAAGACATGGCCAAGAAGGTCACTGGATACATCAAGTTGCAGCTCCCCGCTGGCGAAGCCACTCCGGCTCCTCCCGTGGGCCCGGCCCTCGGCCAGCACGGCGTGAACATCATGGAATTCGTGAAGCAGTTCAACGCGAAGTCCGTGGGGGCCGTGGAGAAGGGCACCATCGTGCCCGTGGTGATCACCGTCTACGGTGACCGCAGCTTCAGCTTCATCCTAAAGACGCCCCCGGCCGCCGTGCTGATCAAGAAGAAGATCGGCCTTGATAAGGGCAGCGCGACCCCCAACAAGCAGAAGGTGGGCAAGCTCACCAAGACCCAGCTCGAGGAGATCGCCAAGGTCAAGATGCCCGATCTGAACGCGGGCAGCCTCGAGTCCGCCATGCGCTCCATCGCGGGCTCTGCGCGTTCCATGGGCGTCGAGATCGTCGACTAGTTGTTTTTCAGCGGAGCGCCGCAGCGTGCGGGGCTCCCGGCAACCGCGACCGTTATCGCGGGAGATCTTCCAATAGGAGATTTTATGGCAAAACCTGGCAAGAAGTACCGGGCCGCCGCCTCCAAGATCGAAGATCGCCCTTATGACCTCAACGAGGCGCTCACCGTAATCAAGGACCTGGCCTATGCCAAGTTCGACGAGACGGTGGAAGTCCACATGAGGCTCGGCGTCGACCCCCGGCACGCGGACCAGATGGTTCGCGGCACCATTGTTTTGCCCCACGGAACGGGCAAGACCATGCGGGTGGCCGTCATCGCCGGTGGCGAAAAGATCAAAGAGGCGGAGGCCGCCGGTGCGGAGATCGTCGGTGGCGATGATCTCGTCGAGCGCATCGCTGGCGGTTTCCTGGAGTTCGACGCCCTCGTGGCGACGCCCGACATGATGAAGGGCGTCGGCCGTCTCGGCAAGGTGCTCGGTCCCCGAGGCCTCATGCCGAACCCCAAGACCGGAACCGTGACCTTCGACGTGGCCAAGGCCATCAAGGAGATCAAGGCCGGTAAGGTGGAATACCGCGTCGACAAGACCGGCATCATCCACGCACCCGTGGGCAAGCTGTCCTTTGGTGTCGAGAAGCTGGCGGAAAACGCCCATGCACTCATCGACGCCGTGCACAAGGCCAAGCCGTCTGCGGCCAAGGGCAAGTATGTCAAGGCCATTCACATGGCCTCGACCATGGGCCCCAGCGTGACCGTGTCCACCAGTATTGTTGAGAAGTGAGGCGGAGCATGGAACGCGAACAGAAGCATCAAGAAGTCACCCTTCTCAAGGGTACGTTCACCTCTGCCAAGTCTGCCGTGGTGCTGGGCTTCAAGGGCCTCACCGTGGTCAAGGACACCGCCTTCCGTAAGAGCATCCGCGAGAGCAGGGCCCAGTATCGGGTGTCCAAGAACACCCTGCTGCGCCTGGCCGTGAAGGAAACCCCCTTCGAGGTGCTGACTCAGCACTTCAAGGGCTCCACGGCCGTGGCCACCAGCGAAGGCGATATCGTCGCCCTCGCCAAGGCCGTCAGCACCTTCCTGAAGGATAATCCGGCCGCCAGCTTCAAGGGCGCCATCCTCGACGGCAAGGCTGTTTCGGTTCAGGAGTTCCAGGCTATCGCCGAGCTCCCCAGCCGCGACGTGCTCATCAGCAAGCTGCTCTACCTCATGCAGTACCCTGTTTCCGGTCTGGCCATCGCTTTGGATCAGATCCGGCAGCAGAAGGAAGGCGCGGCGTAGCGAAGCGTTGCTTGGCTGCAGTCGCCTCACCTCAACCCCGAATCTCAATTCCGAGAGGAGTATCCCATGGCTCTCACCGCCGATCAGTTGATCCAGGAAATCGAATCCATGACCGTTCTCGAGCTGGCCAGCCTGGTCAAGGCTCTTGAAGAGCGCTTCGGCGTCTCCGCCGCTGCCGTTGCCTCCGCCCCTGCGGGTGGTGGCGCCGCCGCCGCGCCTGCCGAAGAGCAGACCGAGTTCAATGTCGAGCTCGTCGAGGCCGGTGCCAACAAGCTGAACGTCATCAAGGCGGTCCGCGAGATCGTCGCCGGTCTCGGCCTCAAAGAGGCCAAGGACTTGGTGGACGGCGCTCCCAAGATCGTCAAGGAAGGCGCCACCAAGGAAGAAGCTGCCAAGATCAAAGAAAAGCTCGAAGCAGCCGGCGCCAAGGTCGCGATCAAGTAGACCGATTCCGCTGGAAAAGGCAAAGCGCGAGGCGCCGAATGCGCCTTGCGCTTTGCGCTTTGCGCCGCTATCGCAAAGTGGTATGCTTATTCCTTACGTCCCGCTCGGCGTCCCGGGCAGGCAGAACCAGCCACCACGAAGGGCTTCGGTTGCAACACTTCCCCCGCACGTGCATGTCCAAGTCGTTGGGGTCGGCTTTCCTCCTGGGTGGAAGGAAGGCTGGCCATCGGCTCGTGTGCGCGTTTCGTGCCGTTGAAGAATCCAAACCCGTGCATCTCCGGGAAGCCGCCGCGGCGGTTCCCGGCATGATCCTGGAGTGAACCATGAGCGTCCAGCAGAACATTTATCGCCAGCGTCATTCGTTCTCGAAGATTCGCTCCCTGGTTCCGATCCCGAACCTGATCGATATCCAGAAGCGGAGCTATGACGAATTCCTCCAGATGAACCTGCTCCACGGGGAGCGGGAGAACCGCGGACTTCGCTCCGTCTTTGATTCCATGTTCCCCGTGCACAACGGGAAGAACCCCGATGGCACCGATGCGGCCCTCGAGGTCGAGTTCGTGGACTACACCGTGGGCCACTGGGCCTGCAAGTGCGGCAAGAACGAGGGCCTCGGCCATCTGCGCACGACCTGCAAGAGCTGCGGCCACCACATCGTGGCCGAGCATCCCAAGGATCCCACCGTCGACTGCCCCAAGTGCGGCACCCGCAACAAAAACGAGGCCACCATCTGCGACGTGTGCAACGAGCCCGTGGGGCTCCACGCCAAGATGAGCCTGGAGGAGTGCATCGAGCGCGGCGCCACCATGGCCGCTCCCCTCAAGATCCGTGTGCGCCTGAATCAGTTCGAGAAGGACGACAAGGGCAACCGCAAATACAAGCAGAGTCAGGAATCCGAAGTCTACTTCGGCGATATCCCGACCATGACCGATCGCGGCACCTTCATCATCAATGGCACGGAGCGCGTGATCGTCTCCCAGCTGCACCGCAGCCCGGGCGTGTTCTTCGCGATCTCCCCCGACAAGTCGCTCTACAGCGCCCAGATCATCCCCTACCGCGGCTCCTGGATCGAGTTCGAGCTCGACACCAAGGGGCTGCTCTACGCCCGCATCGATCGCAAGCGCAAGTTTCTGGGCGCCACCTTCCTGCGTTCCCTGGGCCTCTTCGACGAGTGTCTTGCCGACAACCAGTCAATCCTGTCCCACTTCTACACCCCCTACCGCTTCTCGCTGAAGAAGGAACACCTCCTTCTCGAGCCCTGTGAGCTGCTGGTGGGCCAGAAGGCTCTGGAGGACGTGAAGGATCCCAAGACCAAGGAAGTCATCGTCGAGAAGGGCAAGAGCATCAGCCGTCGACTCATGGAGAAGATGCAGAAGGCGGGCATCAAGGGCGTCACCGTGGAGCGGAGCATGCTCGACGGCGCCGTGCTCCTCGAGGACGTGGTCAACATGAACACCGGCGAGGTGCTGCTGGAGGCCAACGATGCCTTCCTCCAGACCCACCTGGAAATGTTCCTGGCCAACAATGTCAGCGAGTTCGCCGTATCGTTCCCCGATCTGGATGCCACGGGCAAGGTGCTCAGCGAGACCCTGTCCAAGGACCACACCGAGGATGCCGAAGAGGCCGCCAAGGAGCTCTTCAAGAAGATCCGTCCCGGTGAGCCCGCCACTGTGGAGTCCAGCCGGAAGCTGCTGCACTCCATGTTCTTCGACAACCAGAAGTACGACCTCTCCAAGGTTGGCCGTCACAAGATGAACGCCAAGCTTGGGGTGGATGCGGACCTGGACCTGCGGACCCTGCGCACCGAAGATTTCATTCACACGGTGCACTACCTGCTGCGCCTGAAGAAGTACGACACCACCCGCACCGACCGGCTGGATGAAGTGGCTCCCGTGCGCAAGGACGATATCGACCACTTGGGCAACCGCCGTGTGCGGTCCGTGGGCGAACTGCTGGAGAACTGCTTCCGCGTGGGCCTGGTCCGCGTGCAGCGCGCCATCAAGGAAAAGTTCTCCATGGCGCAGGATCCCAACAATCCTCTGCAGCCCCATGACCTGATCAACAGCAAGCCGGTCATCGCCGCCATGAAGGAGTTCTTCGGCTCCAGCCAGCTGTCGCAGTTCATGGATCAGACGAATCCCCTGTCGGAAATCACCCACAAGCGCCGCCTGTCGGCCCTCGGACCGGGCGGCCTGAGCCGCGACCGCGCGGGCTTCGAGGTGCGCGACGTGCACACCTCGCACTACGGCCGTATCTGCCCCATCGAGACGCCGGAAGGCCCGAACATCGGCCTCATCTCCAGCCTCTCCTGCTACGCTCGCATCAACGAGTTCGGGTTCATCGAGAGCCCCTACCTCAAGGTCGAGAATGGCAAGATCGTCCAGTTCGCCAAGATCACCCACGTGGGCGACCTCAAGCTGGAAGACGTCACCATCGTCGATCCCAAGACCGGCGTGGAATTGAAGGAAGAAGTCCGCAAGGGGCTCTCATCCCTCTACCAGCAGGCCGTGCCTCTGGCCCAGCTCGAGGCCGCCAACAAGAAGCTCGAGAAGGCCGGCAAGCGCCCCGCCCGCTTCGAGATCCACGCCTTCTACCTCTCCGCCTGGGAGGAGGACGAACACATCATCGCCCAGGCCAACGTGGAGCTAGATGAGCACGGCGTCATCAGCGACGAACTGATCACCGCCCGCGTGGCCGGTGAAACCCGCATGATCGAGCGCGAGAAAGTCACGCTCATGGACGTGAGTCCCAAGCAGGTCGTGTCCGTGGCCGCCAGCCTCATTCCCTTCCTCGAGAACGACGACGCCAACCGAGCCCTCATGGGCGCTAACATGCAGCGTCAGGCCGTGCCGCTCATCCGCACCGAGGCCCCCATCGTGGGCACCGGCATGGAATACTACGCGGCCAAGGATTCCGGCGCCTGCGCCATCTGCCGCCGCTCCGGCATCGTGGAGACCGTGGATGCCAACCGCATCGTGGTGCGGGTGGAGGACGATCCCGAGACCGAGGCCGAAGAGAGCGGCGTGGATATCTACACGCTGGTCAAGTACGCCCGCTCCAATCAGAACACCTGCTACAACCAGGTGCCCCTCGTGAAGCAGGGCGAGTACGTCGCCGCCGGACAGATCCTGGCGGACGGCCCCTGCTGCGACAAGGGCGAGTTGGCCATCGGCCGCAACCTGATCGTGGCCTACATGCCCTGGCGCGGCTACAACTTCGAGGACGCCATCCTCATCAGCGAGCGCGTGGTCAAGGAAGATCTCTACACCACGATCCACATCGAGGAGTTCGAGGTCCACGCCCGGGACACCAAGCTCGGGCCTGAAGAGATCACCCGCGACATCCCCCAGATCCGCGAGGAGATGCTCAAGAATCTCGACGATTCCGGCATCATTCGCATCGGCGCCACCGTGCGCCACGGCGACATCATGGTGGGCAAGGTCACGCCCAAGGGCGAGACCATTCTGAGCCCCGAGGAAAAGCTGCTCCGCGCCATCTTCGGCGAGAAGGCCTCCGACGTGAAGGACGCCAGCCTGACCGTGCCCCCCGGCATCGAAGGCACCGTGGTGGATGTGAAGGTCTTCACCCGCAAGGGCCAGGAGAAGGATCTTCGCACCAAGCAGATCGAGCACGACCAGATCCTCAAGTGGCACAAGGATCTCGAGGACGAAGAGCGCATCATCCGCGCCGAGGCCAAGAAGAAGATCGTGGCTCTGCTCAAGAATAAGGAACTCTCCGAGCCCCTGGCCGACGAAAAGGGCAAGGAGTTGCTGCCCAAGGGCAAGAAGCTCACCCAGAACATGCTCGAAGCCGTCCCCTACCAGCGGTTCCGCCAGATCACGGTGGCCGCGGGCAAGGAGCGCCTCGAGGCCCAGGTGCTGGACATCCTCGACAAGACCGAGAGCCAGCTCAAGGTGCTCCGCGACATCCTGAACGAGCGCGTGGAGCGGCTCGAGAAGGGCGACGAGCTGATGCCCGGCGTGCTCAAGACCGTCAAGTGCTACGTGGCAGTCAAGCGCAAGCTGCAGGTCGGCGACAAGATGGCCGGTCGTCACGGCAACAAGGGCGTGGTCAGCCGCATCCTGCCCATCGAGGATCTCCCCTACCTTGCCGACGGCACCCCCGTCGACATCGTGCTGAATCCCCTGGGCGTGCCTTCCCGTATGAACATCGGCCAGATTCTCGAGACCCATCTGGGCTGGGCGGGCAAGGTACTCGGCATGACCTTCTCCACCCCAGTCTTCGACGGCGCCAAGGTGGAGGCCATCAAGGGCTTCCTGGCCAAGGCCCACGAGAAGAAGCCCGCGGGCGCCGGCGTGAACGTCAAGGTGGACCGCTACGATCCCGCTACCGGCCAGATGCGCACACTGGAAATCCCCGACGGCAAGGTCATCCTCTTCGACGGCCTCACTGGCGAACCCTACGAGCAGCCGGTGGTGGTGGGCTGCAGCTACATGCTCAAGCTGCACCATCTGGTGGACAACAAGATCCACGCCCGGAGCATTGGGCCCTACAGCCTCATCACCCAGCAGCCCCTCGGCGGCAAGGCCCAGTTCGGCGGCCAGCGCTTCGGCGAGATGGAAGTGTGGGCGCTCGAGGCCTACGGCGCGGCCCACGTGCTGCAGGAACTCCTCACCTACAAGTCCGACGACATGCACGGCCGCACCCAGATCTACCAGGCCATCATCAAGGGCGAACCCATCAAGGATCCGGGCCTGCCCGAGAGCTTCAACGTGGTGAAGAAAGAGCTGAACGCCCTCTGCATCGACGTTGCCATGCTCACGCGGGAGGAGTTGGAACCCCCTCAGGAAGAAGAGGCTCCCGCCTTCTCCATCGAGGCCTGATCGAAGGGCAATCCTTCGTGCGTTCCCGGTTCTGAACACAGATTGAAGAGGTTCCTATGTTTCCCGAGCAGCAGAACATCAACGCTTACGAATGCATCCGAGTCAGTCTGGCCAGCCCAGACGTGATTCGGTCCTGGTCCCACGGCGAGGTCACCAAGCCGGAGACCATCAACTACCGCAGCCTGAAACCCGAACGCGATGGTCTTTTCTGCGCCCGCATCTTTGGGCCTGTGAACGACTGGGAATGCCTCTGCGGCAAGTACAAGCGGCAGAAGTTCAAGGGCGTTATCTGCGACAAGTGCGGCGTGGAAGTCACCAAGAAGGCCGTGCGTCGCGAGCGCATGGGCCACATCCAGCTCGCCAGCCCCGTGAGCCACGTCTGGTTCTTCAAGGGCGTGCCCAGCCGCATCGGCTACCTGCTGGACATCCCCCTCAAGGATCTGGAGCGGGTGCTCTACTTCGAGGCCTATGCGGTGGTCGACGCCGGAGACACCCCGCTCAAGGAGCGAGAGATCCTGGCGGAAGAGAAATACCGCGAGTACAAGCAGGAGTACGGCGAGAAGTTCCGCGCCATGATGGGCGCCGAGGCCATCAAGGAATTGCTCAAGCGCGTGGATGTCGAGGCTCTGGCCATCGAGCTCCGCGTGGCCATGAAGGCCGAGACATCCAGCCAGAAGCGCATCAAGGTCGCCAAGCGCCTCAAGGTGGCAGAGGCCTTCATGCGCTCCAGCAACAAGCCCGAGTGGATGATCCTCGATGTGGTGCCCGTGCTGCCCCCCGAGCTGCGCCCCCTGGTGCCCTTGGACGGCGGCCGCTTCGCCACCTCCGACCTCAATGATCTCTACCGCCGCGTCATCAACCGGAACAACCGCCTGAAGAAGCTCCTCGAGCTGCGCGCCCCGGAAGTCATCGTGCGCAATGAAAAGCGCATGCTCCAGGAAGCCGCCGACGCCCTCTTCGAGAACGGCAAGCGCGGGCGCCTCCTGCGCGGCGTCAGCAATCGTCCCCTCAAGTCCCTCAGCGACGCCCTCAAGGGCAAGCAGGGTCGGTTCCGCCAGAACCTGCTGGGCAAGCGCGTGGACTACTCGGGTCGTTCCGTCATCGTGGTGGGCCCCGACCTCAAGCTGCACCAGTGCGGCCTGCCCAAGAAGATGGCGCTCGAACTCTTCAAGCCCTTCATCTTCAACCGGCTCGAGCACAAGGGCCATGCGGCCACCATCCGTCAGGCCAAGGAAATGGTGGAGCAGGGCGTGTCCGAGGTGTGGGACGTGCTGGATGAAGTGATCCAGAACCATCCCGTACTGCTGAACCGCGCGCCCACGCTGCATCGTCTGGGCATCCAGGCCTTCCAGCCGGTGCTCGTGGAAGGCAAGGCCATCCGCCTGCATCCCCTCGTCTGCACCGCCTTCAACGCCGACTTCGACGGCGACCAGATGGCCGTCCACGTGCCCCTCAGCCCCATGGCTCAGATCGAGGCCAAGGTGCTGATGATGTCCACCCAGAACATCATCAACCCCTCCAACGGCAAGCCCAACGTGGTGCCCAGCCAGGACATCGTGCTCGGCGGGTACTACCTCACCAAGAAGCGCACCGGCCGCAGGGGCGAAGGCATGGCCTTCTCCACCATGGACGAGATCATCGCCGCCCACGAAGCCAAGGTGGTGGATACCCACGCCATCATCCGCATGCGCTACACCGGCGAGCTGGTGGACACCGAGGCCTGGCACAAGGAAGACCCCAAGAAGCACTCCGAACAGGAGGTCTTCGAGTGCCCCAGCCGCATGGTGAAGGACGAACTGCTCACCACCACCGTGGGCCGCGTGATCTTCAACCGCGCCCTGCCGGAAAAACTGCCCTTCATCAATGGTCTGCTCAAGAAGGACGGTCTGCTCTCCCTGGTGAACCGGGCCTACAAGTTCAACGGCCCCGAAGTCACCATCCAGATGCTGGACGCCATGAAGGACACCGGGTTCCTTTGGGCCATGCGCGCCGGTGTGTCCGTGGGTATCGATGATCTCGTCGTCCCGCACACCAAGGGCAAGCTCTTGAAAGAGGCCGCAGCCCAGGTCAAGACCATCGAGCACGAGTACTACCACGAGGGCAAGCTCGACGCCGCCACCCGCTACAACCGCATCCTCGAGGTGTGGGGCAAGACCAGCGAACAGGTGGCCACGGACATGATGAAGGAGCTGGAGAAGCGGAACGACAGCGATCCCTACCTCAACTCCGTCTACATCATGGCCGACTCCGGCGCCCGCGGTTCCAAGACCCAGATCCGTCAGGTGGCCGGTATGCGCGGCCTCATGGCCAAGCCCTCCGGCGACATCATCGAGACGCCCATCAAGGCCAACTTCAAAGAAGGCCTGAGCGTGCTCGAATACTTCACCTCGACCCACGGCGCCCGCAAGGGTCTGGCCGATACGGCCCTCAAGACCGCCGACTCCGGCTACCTCACCCGCAAGCTGGTGGATGTGGCCCAGGACGTGATCATCAACGAGGACGACTGCGGCACCCTGGACGGCATCGAGGTTAAGGCCATCGTGAACAGCGACGGCACCATCCGCGCCCGCCTGCGGGATCGCATCTTTGGCCGCGTGGTTCTCGAGGATGTCGTCGATCCCTACAGCAAGGAGATCGTGGCTGCCGCGGGCACCCTGATTTCCGAAGAGCTCGCCTTCAAGATCGAGACCTCCGGCATCGTCAGCGTCAAGATCCGCTCCGTGCTCACCTGTGATGCCCGCCGCGGCGTTTGCGCCAAGTGCTACGGTCTGAACCTCTCCACGGGCAAGCTCGTGGATCTGGGCGAGGCCACCGGCGTCATCGCCGCCCAGTCCATCGGCGAACCCGGCACGCAGCTCACCATGCGCACCTTCCACGTCGGTGGCGCCGCCAGCCGCGCCAGCGAGAAGAACACCCACGAGGCCCAGATCAAGGGCCGCGTGAAGCTCGACGGCATCAAGTCCGTGGTGCGGACCACCCGCAACGAGGGCGCGGCGCCGGTCGAGGAAGTGGTGGCGCTCTCCCGCTCCGGCTTCATCCTCGTGGTGGACACCGATGGCAACGAGCGCGAGCGGTACAAGGTCGCTCCCGGCGCCATCATCCGCGTCAAGGATGGGGAAGAAGTCGAGCCCAAGACCATGCTCGCCGAGTGGGATCCCTACAATGACTACCTCATCAACGAAAAGGAAGGCATCGCGGACTTCAAGGAGTTCGATCTCAATGCCAGCTACCAGGAAGAAAAGGACCAGATCACGGGCCGCTTCCGCAAGCGCGTCATCGATCCCACCGATGACAAGCTGCATCCCCACATCAACATCAAGGGCGAGAACCACAAGATCCTGCAGCGCTACAACATTCCCACCGGCGCCTATGTGGAGATCGAAGACGGCCAGGAACTCAAGGCCGGTGATGTGCTCGCCAAGACCCCTCGCCAGCAGGCCAAGACTTCCGATATCACAGGTGGTCTGCCCCGTGTGACCGAGCTCTTCGAGGGTCGTCGTCCCAAGGATCCCGCCATCATCAGCGAAGTGACGGGCATCGTGAAGTACGGCAACCGTGTTCGCGGTCAGCAGAAGGTTATTGTCGAGAACGTCGAGACTAGCGAGAAGGGCGAGTACCTCATCCCGCGCGGCAAGCACATCCAGGTTCAGGACGGCGATGAAATCATCGCGGGCGAAAAGCTCACCGAAGGCGCCGTCAGCCCCCACGATCTCCTCAAGGTCCAGGGCGAAAAGGCCCTGCAGGCCTTCCTGGTCAACGAAGTGCAGGAGGTCTACCGCGCCCAGGGCGTGACGATCAACGACAAGCACATCGAAGTGATCATCCGGCAGATGATGCGCTGGGTCCTGATCACCGACGTGGGCGATACGCCGATGATCGTGGAGGAAAAGGTCGACAAGCACCGCTTCAAGGAGATCAACGAAGTCACGCTGCAGAAGTCCGAGGACAACAAGCCCGCCACCTGCGAGCCCCAGCTCCTGGGTATCACCAAGGCGGCTCTGACGTCCGAGTCCTTCATCTCCGCGGCCTCCTTCCAGGAGACCACCCGTGTGCTCACCGAAGCCGCCCTCGAAGGCCGCGTGGACTACCTGCGCGGGCTCAAGGAGAACGTCATCCTGGGCCGCCTGATCCCCGCGGGCACCGGCATGCCGATCTACCGCAACCTGGAGATCGAGGAAGGCCAGTACCCCGAAGCCCGCGAAGACAGTAACCTGGGCCCCGAGGACTTCGACGACGAATACAGCCGCATGGCTGCCCACGTCGAGGAACTCCAGGGCATGAGCGAAGTGGACGGCGAAGACATC
>JAYREN010000030.1:0-23717 GCA_041908845.1 Holophaga sp.
GTCACCTGGGCGCTGCAGGAGGACGAATGCTGGGGCGTCATTGGGCGGAACGGAGCCGGGAAGAGCACTCTCTTCAAGGTGTTGCTGGGACAGCTGGAGCTGGATGGGGGCGTGGCCGTGCGGCCGACCCGAGAGCGCGGCATCCGCATGGGGCACTACGCCCAGGATCTGGAACCCGAGACCGATGGCGGCGTGCTGGAGGAGGCCCTCGCGGCCTTCGGGGACATCGAGGCGCTGCAGAGATCCATGCGGGAGCTTGAACATCGGATGGCCGAACCCGGTGCCGATCTGGACACGGTGATGCAGCAGTACCAGTTGGCTACCGAGTCCTTCGAGCGCCTGGACGGTTTCACCATTCGCGCCCGGGCCGAGGGCATCCTCTTCGCGCTTGGCTTCACCCCGGACATGCTGGAGAAGAAGGTCCACGAACTTAGCGGCGGCCAGAAGAGCCGCGTGATGCTGGCCAAGGCCATCCTCCAGGGGCAGGATCTCCTCCTGCTGGACGAGCCCACCAACCATCTGGACCTGCCGAGCCTTCGCTGGCTCGAGAACTTTCTCAACGACACCACGGCCACTGTCGCCGTTATCAGCCATGACCGCTACTTCCTGGATGGCGTGGCCACCAGCATCCTCGAGATCGAGGCCGGCCGCAGCCGCGCCTACGAGGGCAACTACACCGAGTTCATGGAAAAGAAGGAACAGGAGCTCGAGATCGCCGAGCGCCACTTCGAGCAGCAGCAGGGATACATCAAGCGCCAGGAAGAATACATCCGCCGCAACATCGCCGGGCAGAACACCAAGATGGCCCAAGGGCGGCGCACGCATTTGGCCAAGCTCCAGCGCCTCGACAAGCCTTTGCGCGATCGTCGCCGCATCAAGTTCTCCTTCTCGGAAACTCAGCGCAGCGGCGATACGGCGCTGGTCCTCGACAAGGTGACCGTGGGTTGGGATGGGGTGCCGCTGTTCGCGCCCATCGAGCACCTCCAGGTGAAACGGGGCCAGAAGCTGGCCATCGTGGGGTTCAACGGCACGGGCAAGTCCACATTGTTGAAGGCCATCGCCGATGAAATTCCCTTCATGACGGGGGTTTGCCGGTTGGGCAGCCAAGTCAAGCTGGGCTACTTCGACCAGCATCACCGGAATCTCGATCCTCGCAATACCGTGTTCCAGCAGATCCAGGGCGTGATTCCCATGGCACCCAAGCAGGATGTGCTCGGCTTCCTTGCCAAGTTCCAGTTCCGGGGCGATGAGGTGGACAAGCCCGTGACGGTGCTCAGCGGCGGCGAACGGGCCCGGCTGTCCATCGCCACGCTGATCCGCGAAGGCGTGAATCTGCTGATGCTGGACGAGCCCACCAATCACATGGACATCCATTCGATGGAAGCCATGGAGGATACGATCCTCAGCTTCACAGGCGCCGTGGTGCTCGTGACCCATGATCGTTACCTGCTGGGCCGCGTGTCCGATTCACTCCTGCGCATCCACGAGGGCAAGGCAGAATTCCGGGAGGGCAGTTACGAGGATCACCAAGCCTGGGTGGATCTGGATCTCGGCCAGGAACCCAGCGACGAGGAAGCTCCCAAGGTGCGGGAAAAGGAAGTCCCCAAACCCAAGGACACGCCCAAGGTCTCGGCGGCTCCGGCCAAGCCTGTGGCCATCGACAAGGAACGCCAGAAGACCCTCAAACGGCTGGAGCGGCTGGTGGGTGAGGCCGAGGCCAAAGTTGCGGAACTGGAGGCCAAGGCGGCGGCCCTGAACGGCGAACTGGTGGTCTCCGACCCCGCCGACTGGAAGCAGTTCCAGGAAAAGACCGAGGCGCTGAAGGCCATTGAGATGGAACTGGCCTACGCCATGACTGAATGGGAAGAACGACAGCGGGCCTTGGAGGAAATCTAGCGAAAGCCAACGAGCCTCTCCGCTGCTAGGATTCCTGGCAGTCCTAGCGAGGTGAAGCCATGGCGATTACGGAACGGACCCGGGAACTAGCGCGGCTCATTTTCTTCTTTTGCGAGAACAAGCTCAGTCTCGCGGGGACGATCCTCACCACGGCTTCTGGCATCACGC
This sequence comes from Holophaga sp., assembly GCA_041908845.1. Classification (GTDB taxonomy): domain Bacteria; phylum Acidobacteriota; class Holophagae; order Holophagales; family Holophagaceae; genus JAYREN01. The sequence continues at coordinate 2,065 of JAYREN010000030.1, forward strand.
TGGCTTGGTTCTGGCTCCTGGAGATGATGAGCCCGCACCCCATGCACCCTTACACGGGCATCCTGTTCTTCCTCGTGTTCCCAGGGATATTCTTCACGGGTCTCGCCCTCATCCCCTTTGGGATGTACCTGCGGCGGCGCAAGCTCAGGCGGACGAGTGAGATCCCGGATTCGTTCCCCAAGGTGGATCTGGCCTCGCCGGTCATGCGCCGCGGGCTCTTCGTGGTGCTGGGCGCCACGGCCCTGAACATCCTCATCCTGGGCACGGCCTCCTTCAAGGGTGTGGAATACATGGATTCCACCCAGTTCTGCGGGCAGGCCTGCCATTCGGTGATGTCGCCGGAATATGCCGCGTATAAGGATTCACCCCATGCCCGGGTGGCCTGCACTCAATGCCATATCGGCCCAGGTGCGGGATGGTTCGTGAAGTCCAAGCTCTCAGGCACGCGCCAGCTCTTCGCGGTGACTCTTAAGACCTATTCACGGCCCATTCCCAGTCCGGTGGAGCACCTGCGCCCGGCGAGGGAGACCTGCGAGCAGTGCCATTGGCCCGAGAAGTTCCATGGCGACAAGATGATCGTGCGCACCAAGTACCTCGAAGATGAAGCCAACACACCCTCCACCAGCGTGCTGCTGCTGAAGATTGGCGGCCGCACCTGGCAGGGCAAGGCGGGCATCCATGGCCGCCATCTGGATGCCGGCGAACGCATCACCTATGTGGCCGCGGACAACCGCCGCCAGCAGATCGCCAAGATCACCTACAAGGACGACAGCGGCCAACTGGTGGAATACTTCGCCGAGGACAACAAGATTCCGGCGGAGCAACTCGCCACCCTGGCGGCCCGCAGCATGGATTGTGTGGACTGCCACAACCGCCCCACGCACGCCTTCGAGATGCCGGATCGGGCGCTGGACAAGGCCATCAACACTCAGCGCATCAGCCGGGAACTGCCCTTCATCAAGAAGAAGGGCCTGGAAGTCCTCAAGCAGGAATACCCCGATCAGGCCGTGGCCGCAGTGCAAATCCCGCAGGCCATCGAGGCCTTCTACCAGAAAAGTTATCCAGACCTCTACACGCAGAAGAAGGGGCTGGTGGACGCGGCGGCCACGGCGGTGAAGGAGATCTACCTGCGCAATGTCTATCCCCAGATGAAGATCACCTGGGGGACCCATCCCAACCACATCGGCCACCAGGAATCTGCGGGCTGCTTCCGCTGCCACGACGGACAGCACACCTCCAAGGATGGCAAGACCATCGAGGCCGACTGCAATGCCTGCCATACAATCCTGGCCCAGGAGGAACAGGATCCCAAGGTTCTGAAGGACCTCCAGATCCAATAGCGACAGCCTTCACGGGGTATTCTGAGGGCCGGAGCCTTCCATGCGCCTGCCCATCTATCAGATCGATGCCTTCGCCGATCGTGCCTTCACGGGGAATCCTGCAGCCGTGATCGTCCTCCAGGCCTGGCTGCCCGACGCGTTGATGCAGGCCATCGCCCTCGAGAACAACCTCGCGGAGACGGCCTTCCTGGTCGAGGAATCCACGGGCTGGCGGATCCGCTGGTTCACGCCGGAACTGGAGATCGACCTCTGCGGCCACGCCACCCTGGCCTCGGCCTTCGTGGTCTTCAACGAGTTGAAGGCCCCTGGGGATCAGCTCCGCTTCAACTCCATGAGTGGTCCGCTCAGCGTGGAAAGGGCAGGGGAGATGTTGGTGCTGGATTTCCCAAGTCGCCCACCCGTGCCCTGCGAGGCTCCCCAGGGGCTCTTCGAGGCCCTGGGCATGCGCCCTCGCGCCATCGCCAAGGCCAGGGATCACTTCATCGTCATGGATTCTGAGGCCGAGGTCGCGGCGCTGCGTCCGGATTTCGCTGCCTTGGACAGGGTGGATTCCTTCGGCATGATCGTGACGGCACCTGGCGACTCTGTTGACTTCGTGAGTCGCTTCTTCACGCCCGCCGCGGGCATTCCCGAGGATCCCGTGACAGGCAGCGCCCACTGTACCCTGATCCCGTACTGGGCCAAGCGGCTGGGGAAGACCCAACTCTCGGCGCGGCAGATCAGCCGCCGGGGCGGGGACCTCGCCTGCGAGCACTGCGGGGATCGGGTGCGGATCGGCGGCAAGGCTGTGAAGGTGCTCCAGGGCGAATTCATCCTGCCCGACATGAAGGAGGGGAGACCGCCCTGTCGCTTCACTCCCCCTGCGTTTCCCTCGTGCTCCCTCACGTAATGTCCGGGCGAGGCCAGGACATCACGTCCGGTTGATGCGCGGCGCCGCCCCAGCCATTCTGAAGAATCGGAGGAAGCATGAGCCTGCTGCTCGCCGTTGATGTCGGCAACACCAACATCGTTCTGGGGGTATTCGATCTCTCCAAGGGCCCGGAGGCCCCGCTAGTCCATTCCTGGCGGCTGGCTACCAGCCGCGAACGCACAGTGGACGAATACGGCCTCTCCAGTTTCGGGCTGCTGCGGCACTGCGGCATCGAACCGGAAGAGATCCGGCAGGTGGTGATCTCCAGCGTGGTGCCGCCCATGCATCCCGTGCTGGAGGCCTGGGTGGAGGCCTACTTCCATGTGGATCCCTTCTGGATCGAACCCGGCATCAAGACGGGCCTGAAGCTCCTCATCGACAACCCCGCCGAACTGGGCGCCGACCGGATCGTCAATGCGGTGGCGGGCATGGAGCGATTCGGCGCGCCCCTCATCGCCGTGGATTTCGGTACCGCCACCACCTTCGATATCGTGAATCCGAACCGCGAATACCTGGGCGGCATCATCCTGCCAGGCCTCAAGATCGCCGCTGAAGCCCTGTTCCAGCGGGCCTCCAGGTTACCCAGGGTGGAGATCGCCGAACCCGAGCGACTGGTGGGCCGCAACACCGTCCAGGCCATGCAGTCGGGCCTCTTCTACGGCTATGTGGGCCAGGTGGATGGCATCATGGCGCGGTTGCTGGCGGAGTATCCGGACTGGCCCGTGGTGGCCACCGGTGGCCTCGCAAAGGTCATCGCCCCTGCCAGCCGGTACATCCAGAATGTGGAACCGGATCTGACCCTGGAGGGGCTTCGCATTCTTTGGCTGAAGAACCGGAAATGATCCATCTCGCCCTCATCGATTCCACCCAGGCGTTCCTCGCGCGGCATCCTGAACTGGGCTGCTGCGCCGTCCTGGCGGACGCGCAAACGGCGGGGCGGGGCAGGGGCGAGAATCGCTGGGAGAGCGCCCCCGGCGCGGGGCTCTGGCTCTCGGTGGCCCTTCCTCAACCTGCGGTGCCGCCGGGCATCTTGCTCCAGCGGGCCATGGGAGCCGTGGCCGAAGTGCTGGAGCCCTGCGGCGTGAGGCTGGGCCTCAAATGGCCCAACGATCTGGTGGCCTGGAAGGGCGACCGCCTCGTGAAGGCCGGCGGGATCATCGGCGAGCAGAAGGGCGACCTGGTGCTGCTTGGGTTGGGGCTCAACCTCAGGGCCGCCCCGATCATTCCCGATCGGGCCATTCCTCCCGCGGCCCTGATCGACCTCGGGGCCCGTGACATCCCGGAGCCTGTTGCCCTGGCCCGGGCCATCCACGAGGCCTGGCAGGATCTCTCGGTGATTCGGGTGCCCGCCTTCCATTGGCCCGATGCGGGCGATGCCGTGGCCTGGGAAAAGGGACATGGCATCTGCGAGGGATGGCTGGATGATGGCCGGTTGGCGGTACGAACCGACTCTGGCCGGGAAGAACTCTGCGTCGGTGATTTGCGGGGGCTTGGGCTGGCCTGAGAGGTGTAAATAAAGGATCTCCCGCAATGCGCGGGAGATCCTTTATTGGAGCGAGGGCCTACTGTCAGCTGTACCCGCCCATCAGCTTGTGGATGAAGCGGCTGACGAAGAGCCAGAGAACGGCGCAGGCGAGCAGGGCAAGCAGGGAGCAGAGGATGAAGATGTGCCACATCTGCGTGCCCGCCATGGCCCCTGCGATCTTGCCAGCGGCGTACGAACCGAGGCCGGAGCCGAAGAACCAGATGCCCATCATCTGGCTGCCCAGCTGCTTGGGGGCCAACTTCGAGACGTAGGCCAGGCCCACGGGGCTGAGGCAGAGCTCACCCAGCGTCGCGAAGATGTAGGTGCCGAAGAGCCAGCCCAGGGCCACCTGCTGCACTTCGCCGAGTTTGGGCTGGGCGAAGTAGGCGGCGCCGGTCATGACGCCGAGGGCGAGGGCGACGCAGAGCAGGCCCAGGGCGAACTTCACGGGGCTGCTGGGCCACTTGCCGCTGCGGCGGCGCCACAGGGCGGCGAAGACGGCACCCAGCAGCACCACCAAGGTGGGATTGGTGACCAGCACGAAAACCGGGGTAATCTCGAGGCCGCCCTTGCTCAGGAGCAATTCGGTCTTCTGCTTGTCGAGATCCTTCTCCTTCTTGGCGACGGCGGCGAGATTCGCCTCGGCCGCCGCGACCTGCGTCATCACGCCCTTCACCTCTTCGGCCAGGGCCGGGTTCCGCGCGAAGGCGGCTTGGACGCTGGCTTCGATTTCGGGACGCTCGCTCTGGAGCTTCTGTACTGCGGCGGCCCGCGTGGCGGCCAGTTTCTCCGAGTCATGGGCCGGCTTCATGTCCTGGAGGGTCTTGATTTCCTTGTCCATGGCCTTGAGCTTCAGGACGCCGTCCACGAGGTTCGCGTCCTTCAAACGCAGGGTCTCGAAGGTCTTGTCGAAGGCCTTCACGGCCTTGTCCACGGGAGGCAGCTCGTTGACGCGGATCTTGGCCTGTTCCACGGCGATGGCCTGGGCCTCGGGATTGCCGAAGACGCGTCGGCTGTAATCGCGGGCGAAGAGATTGAAGGTGGAGCCCGCCTGCTGGAAGAGCATCCAGAAGATGAGGCTGAAGGCAATCATCAGACCCACTACGCCGATGCGCTTCCAGTCGTCGCCGCTGAGCTTGTGGTGCTCGGCGTGGGCGGCCGATCCCACCGGAGCACTGGCGCTGGCCCGGGTGGCCACCCAGCCCTGATTGATCACGGCCTGCACGCCGAACATCAGGAAGATGGCGCCCCCGATGCCCGCCACCAGCTGGACGATCCAGTTCTGGCTGGCGATGACGAAGTAGGCGAGGGCCACCACGACGGCCACCTGGAAGGCTACGAAACCCAGGCCCGCCGGTCTCGGTTCCGATTCACCCTCGGGAATGCTGAGATCGACGATGAGCTTGCGGCGCAGCACGAAGTTCACCAGGGAAAGCAACATGCCGACCCCCGTCATACCGAAGGCCCAGGCCCATCCGTTGGGGCTATCCAGCCCGACCGCGCGGAGCAGGGACATGAAGCTGGGACTGCCGGCCATCCAGCCACATAGGACCACGGCAATGATTGAACCCACATTGATGCCCGCGTACTCGATGGTGAAGGCGGCGTCCCGGCGAGAGTCGTCCTTCGCGTACATCTTGCCCACGCTGGCGCTGAGGTTCGGCTTCATGAGGCAGGTGCCCACCGCGATGAAGGTCAGCGAGAAGAGCAGAGCCTGGGTGCTGTGCACCTGGAGCAAAAGCTGTCCCGCCGCGATGCTGAGGCCGCCCAGGAGGATGGTGCGCTTGGCGCCCAGGAAACGGTCAGCTATCTGGCCGCCAGAGAGGGCGAAGACATAGAGCGAGAGGTAGTAGCCCGCGAAGATCGCCGTGGCGCGGCCCAGATCCAGCCCCAGTCCGCCCATGGCGGCGGAGGCCGTCATGTAGAGCATGAGCAGGGGGCGCGTGCCGTAGAAGGACATGCGCTCGAAGGTCTCTGTGATCACGAGAACCCAAAGGCCCTTGGGGTGACCTTTCGGTTTTTCGTCAATGGTGACCGATGCATTCATGGGTTGAATCCTCCAAGGCGAAGTTCAACCATCGTCTCGCGAGGGGAGCGCTTTGGCAATTAGGGCTTCGAGGCCGGGCGAGCCTGGAGCCATCGAGAGTCAGGCCTTGCGGGTCGCCAGCAGGTGTCCAATGGCGACAGCGGCCGCATCCGCCGCATCGGAGGGCAGCGCCTCCTTGAGGTTCAGGAGCATTTGCACCATCTTGCCCACCTGTGTCTTGTCGGCCCAGCCGTAGCCGCTGACGGCCTTCTTGACCTGCATGGGGTTGTAGTCGCCCACAGGCAGGCCGTGGAGCGCGGCGGAAAGCAGAATGCCGCCCCGGATCTGACCGAGCTTGAGGGCCGTGGCCGCGTTCTTTTCCACGAAAGGCGATTCCACGGCCATGAAGGTGGGCTGGTGGGCGGCGATGACCTCGACCAGCCTCTGATGGATGACCAGGATGCGCTGATCGAAGTCTGCTCCCCGCGGATTGCGGATCACGCCTGCCGCCAGGAGCTCCATGCGCGAGCCGAGCCGGGATACCACCGCCCAGCCACAGGCCAGGGAGCCCGGATCGACGCCGAGGCAGATGGTTGGGGTTGGGGTTGGGGCCATTTCGTTTCCTGAGGTTCGCCGGATCCTGATTGTCCCGTAAATCTGAACGGCGGCCCGCTGAACTGCGCAGGAATCCCAAAGGCGAAGCCACCGTGGATTTTGGGGACCTTCTGGATGGGATGCACATTCCTGCGTATGCTCGCGGAATGGCTCTGCATCCGATCACCTTTCTCCTGGCGGCGCTGGGCGCCATGGCGGCCCTCTTCACCGGGCTCTGGGCTGCGGCGCTATTGCGCTTGCGCAGGCTGGGGCCGCAATCAGAGGGGGCCGAGGCGTTTGGAAAACCTGGGCTCGCGGAAGGCTTCATTGGCTTCGTCGGTATGTTCCTCGACACCCTGGGAATCGGCTCCTTCGCTCCCACCACGGCGCTCCTCAGGATGCTGGGCAGGATCTCGGACCGCCTGCTGCCGGGCACGCTCAACGCGGGGCACAGCCTCGCCTCCATCCTCCAGGCATTCATCTTCACGGTCATCATTCCCGTGGATGCCGCCACCCTGATCCTGATGGTGGCTTCGGCCACGCTGGGGGCCTGGCTGGGCGCGGGGGTGGTCTCAAGCTGGCCCCGGCGGCGGGTCCAGGCGGGCATGGGGGCGGCCTTTCTGGTGGCGGCCTGCCTGATGCTCCTGGGGCAGCTCCACTGGCTCCCCTCAGGAGGTTCGGCCATCGGACTGACCGGAGGTTGGCTCGTGCTTGCCGTGGCGGGCAATCTGGCGCTGGGAGCCCTGATGACGTTGGGGATTGGCCTGTTCGCGCCCTGCATGATCATGCTCAGCTTCCTCGGCATGAGCCCGAAGGCCATCTTCCCCATCATGATGGCCTCCTGTGCCTTCCTGATGCCCGTGGGTGGCCTGCGATTCATCCGAGCCCACAGCTATTCGCCCCGGGTCGCCTTGGCCCTCACCCTGGGCGGCATTCCCGCCGTCTTGATCGCGGCCTTTATCGTGAAGGCGATCCCCTTGGGTGCGCTTCGCTGGATCGTGATTCTCGTGGTGGTCTACACCGGGGGCATGCTCCTGAAGGCCGCCAAAGATGGGGTGGAGGCGGAAATCCAAGCTTAGGCCCTGGGCTCGAATGAAAACAGGGCCGCCCGAAGGCGGCCCCGTTCCCGCAATGAAGACTCGGCTACTTCGCGATCAGGCTCACCTTGTCGAGCATGAAGGTGGTCTGAAGCGAGGTGTCCTCGGTCATCTTGAAATTGACCCGGATCGTCTGGCCCTTGTAGGCGCTGACATCGAAAGTTCGCTGCTGATAGCCCGTGGCCTTGTTCACGTTGCTGTAGGTGGCGAGGGTCTTGAGCGTTGTTCCGGAGCCATTCTGGATGGACACGACGAGCTTGTCGTATGCCGTGGAAGTCGTGGTCTCGGCCGTATCGATGTGCAGGTAGAAGCTCAGGGTCGCCGAGGTGGCGGTGCTCGGGATCGTCACGGTCTGGTAGAGGGTCTCGGTGGTCGTCTTGCCGTTGCCGCCCAGGAAGGCCGCCTTCACGCCCTCATAGGAAGGCTGGTAGTGGGGGGAGACGTTCCAGTTGCCGATGGAACCGGTAGTGCCGGACCAGGAAGTGGCGCCGGACTCGAAGCCGCCGTTCACGATCCGATCGGATCCCGTCACCGGGTTCACGGTCAGAGTGGCGGTGTTGCTGGTCACGGTGGCCTTGGGAACGGCGTTGTCCATTACCTTGGCGTAGAAGGTGGCTCCGTTATCCGCGGTGGAAGCGTTGAAGGTGTATGAGGTGGAGGTGGCGCCACTGACCGCCACGCCGCTGCGATACCACTGATAGGTGTAGGGGGCGGTTCCGCCGGTAGCACCCACGGTGAAGGTCACGCTGGCGCCGCTGTCCACGGTCTTGCTGAGGGGCTGGGTGGAAATGGCCAGAGCCGAAGGACTCGTGACCGTCAGGGTGGCAGGATTGGAGGTCACGCTGCCTTGGGCGTTGCCCACGGTCACTGTGAAGGTCGCACCGTTGTCCGCGGTTGTGACGGCAGGCGTGGTGTAGCTGGTGGAAGTGGCCCCAGTGATGGAGACACCGTTCTTCTTCCACTGGTAGCTGGTGGCGTTGCTGGCGCCCACCGTGAAGGTGGCCGTCTTGCCAGCGACGACGGAAATGCTGGCGGGCTGGGTGGTGATCACGGGGGTGCTGGGCGTGGAGGCGGGGCTGGTGCGCAGGGCGGCATCCCCGAAGATCACCCAGGACTTCACCGTCTGGACCGAGGAGGTGTCCTGGGACTCGCCCATCATCAGGTTGAAGGCGTTCATGACGACGGAGCCGAGGGTGGACTTGCCGTGGTCCGAGTTCGTGCCATCGCCAGGGTTGGCGGTGTAGTTGTAGCCGCCGGTGTAGAGGTCGTTCATGTAGTCCTGGGCCTTCATGGGGGGCAGCCAGGGCTGGTAGATGGTGGACATGACCGCGGCCACGGCACCGCCGTTGACCTTGCGCAGCCAGGACTCTGCGAAGCAAGTCTGGGTGTTGTACTGGCCCACCACGCAGGCCACACTGAAGATGATGGGGGTGGCGCTGCCGTTGGTCAGGCTGTTCACCGCCGTGATGTTCATGCCGGTGGTGGCCCACCCGTAGTGGATGCCGTGGCCGGTGTAGTTGATGAGGCCCAGGCCCGCGTTGATGGGCGTGGTGGCGGCGGACAGGGGGGCCGTGCTGGGGGAGTCGTAGGCGGTTGCAATGGAGGTGAATCCGCCGTTGGTGGTCAGCTTGTTGGTCTTGATGATGTTCTCGTGCTGCACGTCGCTTTCGCTATCGTCCCCGGCGCCGGCGCCCTCGTTGGAGGCCATACAGAGGCCCTTCTTCATCCAGGTCTTGCTGCCTCCCGTCTCGTAGGCAATGGCTTTGTTCACCTGGGTGGTGACATCGGTGGTGCTCTCGGCGCTGAAACGCCCGACGATCAGATCCAGGTAGTTGTCGCTGCCGGACACCAAACCGAGGGCTGTGTCCGTTGCGCAGGTCTCGCCGCTGCTGGTGGTGGTGTCACACTTGAGATCGGCCCAGTCACCCACCAGCTGCACATAGAGGAGGCTGGGGTTGGCGTTGTAGGCGCTCTGGATGGTGCTCTTCACGTTGGTGCCCGTGGCCACCTGCTGGGTCTGGACCGTGTAGCCCAGGCTGCGCTTGTGGTCGATGTAGGGCTGAATCGCCGAAGCGTCGCGGGCGGTGTAGATCACCAGGATGTGGCCCTGGTCGCCCAGTTCGTACGGCCAGGCCGCGCGGTCCACGGCGGCAGTGGGCATCTCGGTGCCGCTGGCGGCGGGAACCGCATTCAGGAACATGCCCTGCAGGGCGCCGAAGATTTCGGGGGCGACCTTGCGGGACCTGACCACACCCTCGCGGGCGGCGAGCATCTGGCCGGTGGGCTTGATCTTGAATACTAGGCGTTTGTAGATGCGGGCCTGCTGGGCCGCATTATCCACCTGATTGATGGCGAAGCGCAGGGTGTAGCCCGAGACGTTGCGGATCAGGAAGCCCTCACTCTGCTCGAGGGTCTGCTCGGGATAGGTGCCGCCACGCAGGCTCTCGGGGCTCAGGGCATAAGGGACCTTTTCGGGATCCTGGCTGCGGAGAATCTCGCCGCGGCTGGGCAGGTAGGGATGGGCCAGGGAGAATTCGCGGATCTCAGAATCCACCAGTTCCGTGGTGTATTCCTGGGTGGGGTCCACAGTCAGGTTCGCCTGCTTGCTCAGGATCTCGGGGAAGCCCTGCTTGCCACCTGTCAGCATCCCGTTGATGTCGAATCGGCTGAAGACCTGGCCCTGCTTCACCACGGTGCGGAGGACTGGCTCATGCTTCAGCTCGAAGGTGACCAGGATTGAGCCATCCGGCTGATTGGCCGCCGTCAGGGTGTACCCGTGGGTCTTCATGCGACGAACGAGAGGACTTTCCCCGGCCGGGCGGGCCGCCAGAAGAGGAGCTCCCGCCACGAGTAGGAGCGCCATGCCTGCGAGGGCACGACCGATGGAGTTGCGGGTCTGAGGGGTGTTCATAGGTATCTCCAGGGAGAGTGGAACGGTGGGATGTTGCTAGAGAACGGCTGATCGATGTCGTGGATCCTGGTTTAGCCAAAGTCGTCGGCTGATTCAGGCCCCCAACCTCAGTGGCGGTGATCCAACGGGACCAGCAGGTACACGTAGTCGGTGCGAGACGGGCTGGCAAGAGTCAAAGGAACTTCTGCCAGTCTCCCTGTTCCAGGAGAGAATCGGATGGTCCGGTTTGGAGATTCCTGATGGTCCGGTGTCCCCATCGGCGAATCCGTGCCGGCCGTGCGAGCCTTGTCGTAAGGTCCACGATTAAACTATCTTGGCGTCCAAGCCGATAATAATTCGCCACGGAGGTGGTCCATGAGTGGTCGAGAGACAACCACCGTCCTCGTGACTGGCGTTGGCGACACCGTTGGCCAGGCGTTGGTGAAGACAGCCCGGAACTCATCGCTTCCCTGTCGTGTGCTGGGCATGGACCGCGACGAACATGCGGTAGGACTCCATTGGGTGGACAGGGCCTTCGTGCTTCCACATTGCTCGCAGGTGGCTCCCTACCTTGAGGAGACGCGCCGGATCTGTGCGGAAGATGGCGTTCAGCTCATTCTTCCGGGCTCCGAAAAGGAACTGGAACTGCTCTCGCGTCAGGCGGAGGCATTGCGGCAGGAGACCGGCGCGATCGTGGTGGCGAGTCCACCGGAGGTGCTGCGCATCGCGATGGACAAGTGGGAGACGTGTCGGTTTCTTGAGGGCGCCGGGCTCAATTTCCCGGGATACGCCAAAGCGGATGCTCCCGACCAGATCGAACGACTCATCGAGAAGGTGGGCTTCCCGCTGTTCGCGAAGCCATGCCGGGGCACCGGCGCTCGGGGCGTCGTGAAAATCGAATCCCGGAACGATCTCGATGCGGTAAGGGCGGCCGAGGTCGAGATGGTGGTGCAGGAGTATCTCCAGCCGGACGAAGAGGAATACAGCGTTGAGGCGTTCACGCTCAAAAACGGGCGGCAGGTTGGAACGATCTGCTATCGCCGGGGCCAATTGATCGCTGGGGACACCTACAAGGCGCGCATTCTGTCGCACCCGGCCGTGGAAGCCGAAGCGCTGGCCATCGCGAAGGCACTACATCCCTCGGGGCCCTGCAACATCCAGCTTCGCTTGACGGCACGTGGCCCCGTGGCCTTTGAGATCAATCCGCGGTTCTCCGGTGGTGTCTCCATGCGCGCCCACTTCGGCTACAACGAGGTGGAAATGGCCATTCGCGACCTGGTTCTCGATGAGCCTGTGCCGCGACCAAGGGTAGGCTCAGGCCTCGCCCAGCGCTACTGGGAGGAGTCGTACCTGGAGGACATGATTGAGCAGTCCCTCTAGATCTTGATCCAGACCGGCACCAGGGCGGCCTTGCGGCCGGAGCAGACGACCTGGAGTTCCACCTTCGTGAGCCCCTTGGCATCTACCTGTTGTTCCAGGGAATCTTGGAGCACCCGCCGCTCCACCTTCTGGCCTTCCCGATGCAGCAGCAGGGCCGTTTCCGTCACCCAGGCCCTGAAGCTGGTGGGAATCCGGGGCTGGATGCTCAGGCCCTCGAGTGATTCCTTCACGTCGGCCTTCAAGGCCGCGGGATCCACGGCAATGCCGAGGCGCGGATTCTGCTCGGGCAGCTCCACGGTGACTTTGAGTTGGAAGGGCTTGCCGTCCTGGGCTAAGCCTTCCGCTTCCACCATGGCTGTCCCCGCGGTCGTCGCACGGGGCAGATCCAGGACGGCGCGGTTCCGGGCGTCGCCGGGTTGGGCATGGCGCCAGGAGGATCCAACCACGCGGAAGCGCAGATCCTTGACCTTCGCGCCCGTGGGCAGCAGTTCGGCTTCCAGGCTCCGGGAAAGATCCGTGCTGAGCAGGGACACGGCGAGCCCGGGCCTGGCTTCGGTGGCGGTCCGCAGTTCGGCCTCTTCTTGCCGGGCGCGGGTGCAGAGGATTGCAATGGCCGCCCGATGCATGCCGAGCGTGGGCAGATCCCGAATGCGCAGATGAAGGTGGTGATGGTGGGTCCTGGCCCAGCCATTGGCCTCATCACTGGTGAGGATTATCTCCATGTCATCCACCATGGCCTGGCTGGCGCCGTATTTCCCGGAGGCCGCCCACTGGCGCACCTGGGCGATCACCGGCTGGCGCACCTGGAAGTCCACGCCGATCTCCTCCAGCAGATCGCAGCGGAAGGCCTCTCGGTGGATCCTGAAGAGCTCGGCGAAAAAGCGCGCCGTGCGAGGCACATCCAGGCGATCCGCAGGTCCCAGGCACTGGGGCACGTCCTTGAGGCTGCCATCCGGGCGCGCCTCGAAGTGCTCCGTGGCCGCGGCGAAGTCGGGCGTGTAGACCTTCCCCTTCAGGCTGGTGAGGTAGTAGCCCAGGTCCAGGTTCAGCCCGCCATCGTGGCTGCCGCCCGGATGGCGGCCCAGGGGCGCAGGATCCAACTGCACGGGCGTGTCGCCGTTCTCGGAACTGGCATCCATGATGAGCAGGGGGTGGGGGCCGGGGCCCAGGTCCCGGACTACGGCTCGGGCTGCGATGCGCACCAGGTCCACGGCATGGGGTTGGGCCCAGCGGTGACGGATATCCCCATCGGCACCGCCCTTCATGTCCTGGGCCAGGATCCCGTATCCGGCATCGGGCGAGACCGGCTGGGGGAAGAGCTGGAAGGTGTTGGGTACGGCCTTCCGGTAGCGATCCACGCCATCGTTGGCCGCGAGCGTGGTCCCCAGGGCCAGACACAAGACAAAGCCCTCGCAGCCCGGATTGCGGTATCGCATCTCGACCTCCTTGAAGGCGCTTCAGGCGCCTTCGGCACATTTCATCTTACGTGCCTTGGGGCGAGGCCGCGGCTATGCCTTCACGGGGTCCATTTCCATCTGCTGTTTCAGGTGGCGAATCGCGATCGTGAGTTGATTCTGCTGCTCGGGGGGCCATCCGGCCAGGCCGCGTTTGTCTTCCGCGCAGGGCACCAGGAGTCCGAGAAGGGCTTCCAGGTGCTCGGGAGCCGTCTTCGGAAATCGAGGCACCATCTGGATGATGCGGGAGCGCCCTGTGCCGCCAGGATTCTCCTCCCAGCAGGACTTGATCAAGGCCACCGATAACTCGCATGCCTCCTGAGACATGGCGCCCAGGGTCGCATGGGCGGAGATCAATCCCTCGGTGGCGATCACCCAGAGCTCGGGGTGGCGCAGGGACTGGACCAGGCGCGCGACCTTCAAGGCGACTTCGGGCAGGGCACAGCGCGTTACCGCCAAGGCCAAGGCCACTTGCATGCGCGCGGATTGCCCGGAATGCAGTCGTTCGAGCAGGGCCGTGTTCTGACACCCCAGCTCTCCCAAAACCGAGACAGCCTCCAGGGTGAGGGCTTCCCGGTTGCTGGCATCCATGAAGGCCAGCACCTGATCGCCAAGGGAGGTCATGCGGTTGATTCGTACCATTCGAAGGCCCAGGCACACTTCCTCTGGATCTCGGGACGCGAGGTACAGGACGGCCTGCTCGACCGCTCCTTCCAATCCATCGAGGGCACGAATCATTCGCTCGGCCACATCCTCGATGGGATCGTGGCAGGCCCGAACGAGGAATGGCAAGAATCGCGAGTCGTGCCGACTCGCAATCGCATCCAGCGCCGAGGCCCTCAGGGCGACGTCCTGGGTCGCAAGGATGCTTTCCAGGCACGCTTCATCGCTGGGCGAAAGGAGCAGCCCCAGCACCTTGGCGGTCGTCTCTCTTCCGCTCTGAGCCAGGAACGCCTGGTACAGGAGATCCAGCACATCCTCCGGTGTGAACAGCTTACGGGCCACCATTTCTTCCAGGCCTGCCGCGCAGGTTTCCAGAGCGTGAGTGCTTCGGCGCCCCCGGGGCTGGTGGGCTGCTGTGGCCTCCGAGTAGAGGCTGGGCAACCTGGAGGACTTCCCTTCCAGGATCAAGCCGAGGGCATTCAGGAGGAAGGGCTCAACCGAACCGAGCGCGCAATTCCGGAGTTCTTCGAGCGCCGCCTGGGAATCGGTTCTGCCCTCGGGCCCCGCCTCCCGCAATCGATGGAGGGCACCAGGAGCACGGTCCTCGAGGCGCTCCGAAAGGTGACGCATGATTTCGGGGTAGACCTCGGCGGCGGTCAGAGGACGCAGAGTCGCGAGGATCTCCCGCATGATGCGGTCATCCAGAATGTCGCGGTGACACTCCAGGAAATACACGCACAGGAACTGCGCGGCCTCCCAGGAGGGGATGCGGGTGATCAGCTTGAGCACATGGCGGGCGATGAGTAGGTCCTCGTGGTAGACCACCACCTGCAGGGGTTCCAGGTGATCTTTGCCGACGATTCCCCTCAACTCTCCGGCTGCCTGATTCGCGACGCTGGGATTGCTGCTGCCCTGGAAGAGCCTTGACAGATGGAACTCGAAGGCTCGTTCGGGATCGATGGATTGGAGGGCCGCTGAGAGAAGTTCGAGCTTTGGCGGTTCGTGAGTAAGGGCGGAAAGCCGTCGCAATTCCGCATCGGATTCCCGTGTCCTGATCTGGGCAAGGGCCCGGACACAGACGGCATAGACATCAAGATTGCTTTCTCGGCGAAGGGTGCGAGAAAGGGGGACCACCCACTCAGGGTTCGGGTAGTAGTAGGCGGCTTCTGCTACCAAGAGGCGAAACGCCGGGCTGGAACTGACCCGCAGCATGCGAGGCGCGAGCTCCTGAATGCCATCCTCACCCACCAGGTTGACCATATGGAAGAACAGCAGTTGGTCGTCCGGATCCTCTGCGTCCAGATGATCCAAGAGGCGGCGGAACTGTCCTGCGATATCGGCAACCAAGGAGACTCCGGGGGGTTCAGGCGCTTACAGCGTGCAAGTGGGCGGTCACATGTCGTTGGATCAACCGCTGAACCGTGGGAGTCACATAGACGAATTCAAGGCCGAGGAGTACGTATCCATCCCGGCTACCCGTGGCGCGCCCCAACATCCGCACGATGGTCGCCTCCAGGGGAACATAGGGCAGCGAGGGGTGAATGAGGTGCAGAGAAATGTGAAGGCCAGAGTCCATTCCGCTGGCCTCGGGGCGGGGTACCTGCACGCCGCATCCTCCAGCACTGATGTTCTGAAGGACGATGTGCTTCAGGTCTCGCCCCTGGAACGCCATCGTGGCCCGGTAGTCGGGCCCCACGCTGAGACGCTCGAAACGCCGCATCTCGCCCGATGTCTCCAAGACGCCCCCATTCCTGACCGTTCAATCCTATTTATCGACCATGTATGGTCAGCCTAAAGTGGATTGATCCTGCCCTTAGACTTTGCTCTCAGATAATGGCCATCACTTGGAGAATCCCTGCTGGAATCGATCTGACGATTCCCCCAGGGACCGGACAGGCCCCGACCTGGGGCTTGGGATCCGGGGGACCAGGGGCATCTATTTCAAGGAGTGGCCAAAAAACATGAACCAAGAATCCTCGGTGGGAATACCATCGCCAGGAATCTCATTCCACAAAAGGAGGACCCCATGGGTCTCTTGGATCTCGCCGGACAATTTCTGGGTGGCGGCCAGGGCGGTGGAGACAACAAAAGCCAACTGCTCAATGCGGTGATCGGCATGATCCAGAATCAGCCTGGGGGCCTGCAGGGACTCCTGGGCAAGCTCCAGGGCAGTGGCCTGGGGGATCAGGTCGCCTCCTGGGTGGGCACCGGCGAGAACCTACCCCTGGGCGCGGATCAGCTCCAGCAGGCCCTGGGCAGCGATCAGGTCGCCGCCATCGCCCAGCAGGCCGGGGTTCCTGCAGAACACGCCAGCAGCGGCCTGGCCGCCATGCTGCCCGACATCATCAACCAGCTCACCCCCAACGGTCAGATGCCCCAGGAAGGCGATCTTCAGCAAGGCCTGGGAGGCCTGCTGGGCAAGTTCCTGGGCTAGATGCTCGGCCGCACCATTACTCATTTTTCTTTTTCAAGGAGAATCCATGCGAATCGCAATGCTCATCGTCGCCGCCTCGATGGCGCTCGGCGCCCAGTCCGTGGACGGAATGAAGGATGCCGCCAAGGGCATGGTGGAATCCAAGGTGGACAAGACCAAGGCCAAGGCCGACACCAAGGCGGATGCCGCCAAGGCCAAGGCCGAAGCCAAGGTGGACAAGACCAAGGCGAAACTCGACGCCAAGGCCGAGGCCCTGCCCGTGGGCGGCGACACCGCCAAGGCCGCCACCGCCAAGGCCGAGGGGAAGGCCAAAGCTGCGACCCAGAAGGCCCAAGGCAAGACCAAGAAGGGGGCTGCCAAGGGTGCCGACAAGGTCAAGGAAGCCGCCAAGAAGGTCGCGCCGTAGTCCCACATCCAACCTATTCGCCCAGGAGGCATCATGTCGGATACACCCCAGGATCCTGATTTCTCCGATGTCAGCGGAGGTTCATCCTCCACTGCCGTCCAGGAATACACCGTGGTTGGCGGCGACTCGCTGTCCAAGATCGCCAAGCGTTTCTACGGGGATCCCAAACTCTGGCCCCTGATCCACGAGGCCAACCGGGAGCTCATCAAGAATCCAGACCAGATCCAGATCGGCTGGACCCTCACCATTCCCCCCAAACCCTGAACAGGAGCTCCCATGCGCTTTCGTTGTCTGCTTTTGCTCCCTCTCCTGCTTCTGCCTCTTGCCTGCGGCAAGAAGGAGGTCCCCCCGCCTCCGCCTCCGCCGCCCGCACCGGCTCCTGTAGTCTTCGCCGTGAAAGCCGTGACTCTGGGCAAGGCTATCGGCGCAGACAAGAAGATCGTCGAAGCTACGGATACCTTCGGCGTCAAGGACGAGATCTACGCCAGCGTTGAAACGGTGGGCGCCGCTGACCGGGCCAAGCTGGAGGCCAAATGGACCTTCACCGGTTCCAAGGGCCCCGTTTCCGTGAACGACAATTCCATGGAACTGGTGAATCTCGCCGGTCCCACGGTCAACGAGTTCCATATCACCAAGAAGACGCCCTGGCCCAAGGGCGCCTATCAGGTGGAGATCCTCCTGAACGGCGCCAGCGCCATGAAGAAGGACTTCACGGTTAAGTAGCACGGCCCGATGGAATGGCGGCGGGGACTCCCGTCCCCGCCGCTGCATTTCGGAGGTAGGTGAACGCTACAGATTCCGGGCGGCGAAGGTGTCGCCCTGGGTGAGGTCGCCGGTCTGGAAACCCTTGAGGAACCACCGCTGGCGCTGCTCCGAGGTGCCATGAGTGAAGGCGTCGGGGCTGACGTAACCCTGCTGCTGCTTCTGGATGCGGTCGTCGCCCACAGCGCTCGCGGCATTCAGCGCCTCCTCCCCATCGCCGGGTTCGAGGATGTTCTTCATCCGCTGGGCGTGGTGCGCCCACACCCCCGCCAGGAAGTCCGCCTGGAGCTCCAGTCGCACGCTCAGCGCGTTGTATTGCTCCTCCGAGAGGCGCGCCCGGGCCTGCTCCATGCGCTGGTTGGTGCCCAGCAGTTTCTGGATGTGGTGTCCCACCTCGTGGGCGATCACGTAGGCGGCGGCGAAGTCACCGGGGGCCTTGAGGCGCTGCTGGAGCTGGGCCAGGAAGCGGAGATCGAGGTAGACCTTCTCGTCGGCGGGGCAGTAGAAGGGCCCCGTGGAGGAACCCGTCGCACCGCAGCCCGAATTCGTGTAGTCCGCATACAGCACCAGCTTGGGCTCCCGATAGGTCTTGCCATGGGCCTGGAGGAGACTCTTCCAGACATCCTCGGTGTCGGCCAGCACTACGCTGGCGAACTCCCCGGCGGCCTTGTCCTCCGGAGAGAGTTCGCCTCGGGAGGCTGGCGCTCTCTGGACTTGGTCCTGCTGCGCCCCCACGACGCGCATCACGTCCTTCAAGTCGCCACCGAAGAGCAGGATCAGGAGGGCGATCACGATGGTTCCGAGCCCGCCACCCATCATCATCTTGCGCCCGCCGCCCCCGCTGCGGGCGTCTTCCACATTGCTGCTCTGACGCCTTCCTTGCCATTGCATGGGAGTCTCCTTGTTTGGTGGCGGAACTGGACCATGATGCCACCTTCCAAGCCGGGCCAGGGTCCATCAGAGACCCCACGGAGAGGCTATGATGGCCCTTCGAAGCCCCCATGATCCGAACCTCTGGCTCAGCCCTCTTCATTGCATGGATCGACCGGCTCCCGGGGCGGGTGGCCTTGGGCCTGCTCGGATGGCTCTGGCTGCAGATCCAAAGGCTCCGCGGTCCAAGGACGGAATCCCGGCCGGCGCGGGGCTTCGAGGATGCCTTCCTGGAGGGCGTGAACCTCCCCTGGTTCTCCTGCGGCAATGATTTCGGCGGCAACGCCTGGCACCCCGAGGGAGGCATCTCGGCGCCCGGGCGGATCGATCACATCCGTCCGGTGTTCCAGGCCCTCCAGCGGGAAGGCATCACCAGTCTGCGCTGGTGGCTGTTCGCCGATGGGCGCTCGGGCATCCGCGTCGATGCCACCGGATGCCCCACGGGTCTGGATGACCGGGTCTTCCCGGATCTCGACCTGGCCCTGGAATTGGCCGCCGACCATGGCATCCGTATCATTCCCGTGTGCTTCGACTTCCTGCTCTGCGGGCCGAAAGAGATATCGGGAAAGGTGCAGCTGGGCGGGCGCAGGGATTGGATTCGGAGCCAGCCCCACTGGGTGGCGCTGGAGACCCACGTGCTGAGCCCTCTGTTCATGCGCTACGGAAGCCACCCCGCCATCCTCGCCTGGGATCTTTTCAACGAACCGGAGTGGGCGGTCTTTGGGATGGGATGGCGGGAGGCCAGCCTCCTGCCTTGGCTCATGCGGGCCCGGCTCGCGCGGATGGTTCGACTGGCCCATCGTCATGGGGATCGGCCCGTTACCGTGGGGCTCGCCTCCGCCCGGGGCCTTCCCCTGGTGCGGGGACTTGGCCTGGATTTCTTCCAGATTCATTGGTACGACCGCCACGATGCGGCCTCGCCCCTGGATCGCTCCGTGGAGCGTCTGGGGTTGGATCGGCAGCTGCTCCTGGGGGAATACCCCACCCGGAACTCCCGCCGGAGCCGGCGCGAGATCCTCGAACTGGCGCGCCGGCACGGCTACTGCGGGGCCCTGGGCTGGTCACTGCTGGCGCAGGATGGGTGTTCGGGATTGGAACTGCCCGCCCCTCTGTTGGAAGGGCGGCAATCCGATTCACTTCTTCTTGGCTGAGCCCCGCACGCTGCCCTTGGGGGGCTTGGCGGGGCGATCGCCTGGACGACCGGGGCGCGAAGGGCGATCACCCGGGCGGGCGGGCCGGTCCCCGGGCCGTGCAGGTTTGGCGCCGGGGCGGCCTGAGCGTCCGCCGGGCTTGGCCGAGCGACCCGCCTCGCGAACCCCCTTGGGGGGCCTGCCGGTGGGACGGTCGTCGCGGCGCCCGCGCTCGGCGCCGCCTCGGGATTGTGCTCCTCCGCGTTTTTCGGGGACGAAGTCGCCCTCGCGCAGCGTGGCAGGGGCCGCAAGGCTGGGCACGAAGACCGTGCGCTTGCCCTTGGGGTCCGAGGCCTGGGCCTCCACGATCCAGGCGGAGACCCGGCGCAGATCCTCGTCCACACCGGTGATCTCGACTTTGACCGCATCGCCGATTTGGAAGACCATCTGGCCGTTCATGCCCGTGGCCCGGGTGCGATGCTCATCCACCGTGAAGTTGCCGCCCAGGGCGCCCATGGGAACGCCTACTTCCACGAAGGGGCTGGTGAGGCGGATGAAGGCCACCTTGGGCGAGAAACCCTGGATGCGGCCCTCGAACTTCTGGCCGATCTTGGATTTCATCAGCAGGCAGGTTTTCCACTTGTCGTTCTCGCGCTCGGCCTCGGTGGCGGTCTGCTCGGTGTCCGTGCACTGCTTGGCGGTGACGGCGAGCTGGCCCTGGAGGCCGTCTGGGATGAGCTGTTTGCGCAAGGTACGCCGCAGCCAGCGGTGGACGATGAGATCGGGGTAGCGGCGGATGGGGCTGGTGAAGTGCAGGTAGTCCTGCAGCGCCAAGCCCGAGTGGCCGATGTTCTCCACGCTGTACTCGGCGCGTTTGAGGGAGCGCACCAGCATGGTGTTGAGCATGGCCTCCAGGGGGCCGCCGCGGATCTTGTCCAGCAGGGCGTTGAGCACTTCGGGCTCGGGCACATCGTGGGGCCCCATCAGGCCCAGGCTCGCGGCGATCTCCTTGAAGACCTCGAGCTTCAGGGGATCGGGTTCGTCGTGGATGCGATAGATGGTGGGGATCTTGCGCCGGGTGAAGAAGGTAGCCACGGCCTCGTTGGCCAACAGCATGAAGGCTTCGATCATGCGGTGGGCATCGTGGTGACTGTATTTCCGGGCATCCACGGGCAGGCCATCGTCGCCGAAGACGAATTCCGTCTCGTCGGAATCCAGGTTCAGGGCGCCCCGCCCCAGGCGCTGTTCCGTGAGCTTGCGGGAGAGCACGAGCGCCTGGTCAAGCATCTCGCAGACCTCATCCCCCAGTTCCATGCGGAAACGCTTGTCCAGATCCAGGCAGGCCAGCTTGACCTGGTCGTAGGTGAGGCGCTTGCGGCTGCGGATCACGCTCTCGGAAAACCGCGTTTCGACCACCTCGAGATCCGGGGAGATCGTCATCCAGGCGGTCATGGTGAGGCGGTCCACGCCTTCCCGCAGGCTGCACAGCTCGCCGCTGAGGCGCTCAGGGAGCATGGGGATGCACTCGTCGGGGAAGTACACCGAGGTGCCCCGGGTGTTGGCCTCCCGGTCCAGGGGGCCGCCCTCCTTCACGTAGTGGCTCACATCGGCGATGTGGACGCCCAGGAGCCAACCGCCACCTTCGTTCTCCGGCAGCAGTTCCAGGCTGATGGCGTCATCGAAATCCTTGGCGGTGGGCGGATCCACGGTGACCGTGAGCACTTCGCGCAGATCCTCGCGATCCTTGCACCACTCCTCCGGGATCACCGTGGGCAGCGGCGCCAGCTCGTCCATGACGGCGGTGGGAAACTCCGTGCGCAGGTTGAACAGGGCCGCCGTGAGCTTGTTCTCGATCTTGAGATCCGTGGGACGGCCCAGTCGCGCCACCACCACGCCCTTGATCTGCTGGGCCTCGGGGTTGGGATCCAGCTTGACGGTGACGAGATCGCCATCCGCGGCCAGTTCCGTGGGGGGCACGCTGATGATCTGCTGCATGCGTGGTTCCAGGGGCACGGCCCGCCAGCCCCAGGCCTGCTGCTGCAGATGGGCGGGCACGGGATTCTCGGTGCGCGAGATGACCTTGAGGATGCGGCCCCTTGGGCGGCCATCCCG
>JAYREN010000031.1:0-23353 GCA_041908845.1 Holophaga sp.
CCATCGTAGGTCTGCAGGGCCGTGTTGAGGGCGATGACGGCTTCCAGATCCAGGTGAGTGGTGGGCTCGTCCAGCACCAGGATGTTGGGTTTCTGGAGCATGAGCTTGGAGAACATCAGGCGACAGGCCTCGCCGCCGCTGAGCACTTCGGTCTTCTTCATTCCCTCCTCGCCGCGGAAGAGCATCTGGCCCAGCACGGCGCGGATCTCTTCCACCAGGGCATCGGGATCGAACTGGCGAAGCCAATCCGCCAGGGTCCAGCCGCCGGGTATGGATTCGCGGAAATCCTGGGCGAAGTAGCCCACACTGGCCTCGTGGCCCCAGCGCACCTCACCGGAGTCGATGCCCCGATCGGTTTCCGTCACTTGCGGCGCATTGGCCAGCAGAGCCTTCAGAAGCGTGGACTTGCCGGCGCCGTTGCGGCCGATGACGGCGATCTTCTCGCCCCGGGCCACGTTGGCGGTGAAGTTCTTGATGACCTCCAGGCGCTGCCCGTCCACGTCGTAGCCCATGTTCACGTGCTCGAACTCAAGCGCATGGCGGCCGCTGGGGCGCTTCTGGTCGAACTTGATGAAGGGCCGGGCGATGTTGCTTCTGGCCAGCTCGCCGGGAGCCAGGCGCTCCACTTCCTTGCGCCGACTGTTCACCTGGCTGCTGCGGGTGCCCGCCGCGAAGCGCTGGATGAACTCGTTGAGCTGGGCGATCTTCTTTTCGCGCTGCGTGTTTTCGGCCTCCAGGCGGCTGCGGATCTGCGTCTTCTGCATCACCATGTCGTCGTAGCCCCCGGTGTACTGGATGATCGTCTGGTAGTCGATGTCGGCGATGTGGGTGCAGACGCCGTTCAGGAAGTGGCGGTCGTGGCTGATGACGATGACGGAGCCGTTGTAGCGGTTGAGGAAGTTCTCCAGCCAGTGGATGGAATCCAGGTCCAAGTGGTTGGTGGGTTCGTCCAGCAGCAAGGCCTCTGGATTGCCGAAGAGGGCCTGGGCCAGCAGCACCCGCACCTTCTGGCCGCCCTGCATCTCGCCCATCTTGCGCTCGTGCAGCGATTCCGGGATGTCCAGGCCATCCAGCAGCACGGCGGCATCGCTCTCGGCGGTGTAGCCGTCTTCGTCGGCGACGATGCCTTCCAACTCGGCCACCCGCATGCCGTCCTCGTCGGTCATCTCGGCCTTCTCGTAGATGGCGTCCCGCTCCTGGAGGGCTTTCCAGAGGCCCTTGTTGCCCATGATCACGGTGTCGATCACCCGGAACTCGTCGAAGGCGAACTGGTCCTGGGCGAGCACGCCCATCTTGTGGGGGCGCTGGATGGTGCCGGAATGGGCCTCTGTCTCGCCGGTGAGCACCTTCATGAAGGTGGACTTGCCGGAGCCGTTGGGGCCCGTCAGGCCGTAGCGGCGGCCCGGCGGGAAGCTGGTGGTGACATCCTCGAAGAGGATCTTGGCGCCAAAGCGCATGGTTACGTTTTGAACAGCCAGCATCAAAGCCCCCGAACCTTCCATTCTAAGGCCTGAAGGCGAATTTCCCGAGTCGGGATTCACGGCGGGCGTCTCCCTTGCCGGTACCATGGGAGGCTCCTGTGCCTTTCCCATGACCGTTCCCCCTCCCCTCATCGGCCGCTACGAGGTCCAGCGTGTGCTGGGCCGCGGCGCCATGGGCGTGGTCTACCTGGCCCGGGATCCCCTGCTCAAGCGCCAGGTGGCGGTGAAGATCGTCTACAGCCTATCGGAGGACCGGGCCACGCTGCTGCAGCGGTTCCAGCGGGAGGCGGAGATCAGCGCCCGACTGAACCACCCCAATATCGTGACGGTCTTCGACGTGGGGGATGACCCCTATGTGGGGCCCTTCATGGCCATGGAATATGTGGACGGATCGCTGCTCTCGCACCTCGCCAAGAAGGGCCTGGATCTGGAGACCAGCCTGCACCTGCTCATCCAAGGCGCCATGGCCCTCAAGGCCTCCGGGGATGAGGGCATCGCCCATCGGGACGTGAAGCCTGACAACATGATCGTGAGCCGGGAAGGGCGCCTGAAGCTCATGGATTTCGGCATCGCTCGTGCCGAGGAATCCCGCCTGACCCAGGCGGGCATGGTGTTCGGCACCCCCTCTTACACCGCGCCGGAGTTGCTGGTGGGCGGCGACGCTTCCCCCGCCTCGGATCGGTGGGCCTTCACCATTTCCGCCTTCGAGGTGCTCACGGGGGCTCTGCCGTTTCACGGGGCCAATGTGGGGGCCACGCTGTACGCCGTGGTGCACGAAGGCCCCAACGTTCCCCCGGGCTGGTCTCCGGCCTTTCGCGAGGTCTTCCAGCGGGCCTTCGCCAAGTCCCCGGCGGAGCGCCATCCAGGGCTCGAGCTGTTCCTGCATGAACTCCTGGACGCCATGCCCATCCGGGAGGCGGCGCGCCAGCAATTGCACGCCTGCGTGTCCGGGGATCTGCCCCTGGCCTGGACACGCCCCTTTCATCCTCCCGCGACGCCGGAATCCCTGCCGCCCCAGCCGGAACCCTTGCCCCTGGAACTCCCTGTGGAGCCTCAGCCGGTGCCTGCCCCGCAGCCCTGGTTCCGCAAGCCCTGGGGGATGGTGGTCCTCGCCTTGGCCACCCTGATCGGGGTTTTCTTCCTCGTCGTGGCGATGATGGATCGCAGGCCCTGGACCCTGGAGGTGGCCACCAGCCCGCCCGCCGCCGACCTGCTGGTGGATGGCCGGTTCCAGGGCCAGGCGCCCCTGCGGGTCACCTTGGGCAAGGACAGCAGCCACATCATCCGCGTGGAGCGCAGCGGCTTCGAGCCCGTCACCCGCGAGGTCCAGCCCGGCGAGTGGAGCCTTCATTTCGTGCTGAAGCGCTCGCCCTATCCCATCGCCGTGGTGACCGACCCGGCCGGGGCCGAGGTGTTCCTGGATGGCCAGGCCGTGGGAACCACGCCCCTGTGGTCGCTGCCGGTGCCCTCGGAGGGCCTCCATGACTTGCGGATCCGCAAGGCGGGCTACCAGGAGTGGCACGCCATGCTGGAGAAGGATGTACCCTTTCCCACGATCGTGCGCTTGACCCCGGGACGCTAGAAATGAAGTGTCCGTTCTGCGATTTCAATAGTTGTGATCGACCTGGCGAGACATGACTGTCTACCTTACAGGCTGACGAATGGAGGCAGCGGATTTTGTGTCGATGCTGGGTAGGTCAATCAGGTCCTGTTCCGAGGCGAGGATCACTTTTCCGCGGTGGAGCCGGATCTATCCCGGAAGGCTTGGACCTGTCGATCATCCGCGAGGATGTTTAACGGTCCTTACAGGGCTCGAAAGACCGTCAGTACCCTCACCTCCGCCGCGCCCCCAGATGCCAGTGCTTGGGCACAGCGGAGCAGGGTGGTTCCTGTGGTCCAGACATCGTCGATCAGCAGGATGATCCTGCCTTCGACAGCGGCCCTTCGTCGGAGTCGGATGGCGCTCTGGGGGAGGCGCCTTCGCTCGCTTTCGGTGCGCTCGGTCTGGCCCCGGCGGAGGAAGGCCTTGGTCAGGGTGCGGGCAAAGGGGATGCCCAGCCGCTGGGCCAGGTGCTGGCTCGTTTCCTCGGCCAGATCGAAGCCGCGCCGCCAGCGCCGGTGGGCAGCGGTGGGCGCGCAGGTGATGAGCTGAGCCTCGGCGGCCCACTGGGGCACTGCCGCCGCCGCAACCCGTCCCAGCAGGGCCGCCTTCCAGCCCAGCTCGCCCTCCTTGATGCCAGGCACGATCAGGGCGCCCAGGGCCGGATGTCCACCGTGGTAGTCCCAGAGGGCATCGCCCAGGGTCCAGGCGACGGGCTCGGGGCAAGGCGAGTCGGCCTCATGGGGCAGAGCGCAGCGAGGGCACCGTGGCTCCGGCAGTGGCATGAGGCCCTCCCAGCAGCGTCCGCAGAGCCCGGCCTCGACCGGGCCGATCAGCGAAGACAGACAGCCACGGCAGATCATCAGCCCGTCGGCGAGGCGGGGAAGCACGGCACGACGGGTGGAAGCTTGCATCCCTGCACCTGGAAACGCACAATGGTGCCACGTTCCACGGCCCGCCGTCCTTAGCTGTCGATTCTCGACCTCGGTCGCAGTGCTTTCGGGCGTCCCTGATTGAATGCATCCCTGGAACTCGAGTCTGATCGGAGCGGCCGATGTCTGGATCTCGCAGGATTTCCTCTCAGCTTTTTGCCCGCAAGCCTCTGGCCATGCTGCTGGACGAGGTGAAGGGCGAGAATCGGCTCCGTCGCGTGTTGGGGCCAGTTCAGCTCACGGCCCTCGGCGTCGGGGCCGTCATCGGCGCGGGCATCTTCGTGGCGACGGGTGCCGCCGCCCACAATGTGGCGGGGCCCTCGCTGATGCTGTCCTACGTGATCGCGGGCATCACCTGCATTTTCGCCGCCCTCTGCTACGCGGAATTCGCGGCCATGGTGCCTGTGGCGGGCTCCGCCTACACCTATGCCTATGCGACCCTCGGTGAGCTCTTCGCCTGGATCATCGGCTGGGATTTGGTGCTGGAATACGGCGTGGCCAGCGCCGCCGTGGCCACGGGATGGTCGGGCTACTTCCAGAGTGTGCTCTCCAAGGTCGGCCTCCACGTGCCCACGCTGTTGAGCGAGTCCCCGTGGCGCTATGACGCCGTCTCGGGGCATTTCGTGGGCACGGGCTCCCTGATCAATCTCCCCGCCATCATTATCGTGGCTGTCATCACCGGGATCCTGGTGAAGGGCATCTCCGAGAGCGCCACCTTCAACGCTACCATGGTGGGCATCAAGCTGGCGGCGGTGCTCTTCGTCATCGGAGTGGGCGCCTTCTTCATCAGTACCACCAACTGGCATCCCTTCGCGCCCTTCGGCTGGACGGGCATCAGCTTCTTCGGCCACCACGTGGCGGGGCAGGTGGATCCCAGCGGAACGCCCGTGGGCACCCTCGCGGGGGCGGCCATCATCTTCTTCGCCTACATCGGCTTCGATTCCGTCTCTACCCACACCGAGGAGGCCAAGAACCCCCAGCGCGATGTGCCCATCGGCATCATCGTTTCCCTGGTGCTCTGCACGGTGCTCTACATCGGTGTCGTGGCCGTGCTGACCGGGATGGTGAAGTACGACCAGCTCGATATCAATGCGCCGGTTTCGGTGGCCTTCAGGCAGAAGGGGCTGGGTTGGGCGGAAGGCATCGTCGCCGCCGCAGGGGTGGCGGGAATCACGTCGGTGCTCCTGGTGATGATGCTCAGCGGGCCCCGGGTCTTCCTGGCCATGGCCCGGGATGGGCTGGTGCCCAAGTCCGTCTTCGGCGCGGTGCATCCGAAATTCCGGACCCCCTGGAAATCGACTCTCCTCATCGGCCTGTTCATCACGGCGCTGGCGGGCATCGCGCCCATCGATTTCCTCCTGCATCTGACCAACATCGGCACCCTGCTGGCCTTCGTCATCGTGTGTACGGCGGTGCTCGTGATGCGCCGCAAGTATCCCAATGCCGATCGGCCCTTCCGGTGTCCCTGGGTCCCCGTGGTGCCGATCCTTGGGATCCTCACCTGCCTTCTGCTGATGTTCTCGCTACCCACGGGCAACTGGTGGCGGCTGCTGGCCTGGCTGGCACTGGGGTTCGTGATCTATTTCCTCTACGGGCGCAGGCATAGTGTGATGAAGCATCATCTGGATGCCCACGGTACCGAAGGTACGTAGTCGGCAATCACCACCTCAGAAGGTTGGCAATCCCGCAGGAGAATGGATGTTCATGGATCGATGGAAGGATCGTACGCCCTCGAAACGCTGCGACTGGATCGACCAGTTGCGGGGCTGGGCAGTGATCGTGATGATCGAAGTGCACGTGGTGAACGTGTGGCTGATGAAGGGCATGACGCCGGATTGGCTGAACTTCCTCAATGGCCTGGTGGCGCCCAGCTTCATCATGTGCGCGGGCTACAGCCTGGTGCTTTCCACCTTCAAACCAGATGGCACCCTGCGTCCCTTCCTGCCTACGGCCAAGCGCCTGGGCTTCATCCTGCTCTGCGCCTACCTGCTGCATGCACCGGGGCTCACCCTGGCCGAATGGACGGTGCTCAGCACGCCGCAGAAATTCCGCGAGCTCTTCAAGGTCGATGTCCTGCAGTGCATCGTGTTCTCCCTGCTGATCCTGCAGGGGCTCGCACGGCTCATCCGCAGGCCCATGGCCTATGCCTTCGCCGCATTGCTGGTGGCCATCGGCGCGGCCTGGGCGGCGCCCCATCTCTGGCGGGAGGGCGTGGCCGACGGCTGGTGGCTGCCCATCCGAGGACTCATCAATGGCAACACGGATCGCGGCGTCTCGGCACTCTTTCCCCTCTTTCCCTGGATCTCCTTCGCGGCCTTCGGCTCGGTGCTGGGCGGGCTCTATCGCCATTTCCGGGTGATGCCCGTGGCCGGACAGGCCCGGTGGAGCGAGACGCGCTGGCTCGTGTCTCTGCTGCTCCTGGGTGGCGCCCTCATCCTCCTGGGGTCCAGCTTCGCCAAGACCTGGCTGCATGATGGCACCTGGATCACCAGCGATACCTGGCGGCTGCACAACACCACCCTGCCCAGCGTGGCCCAGCGCCTGGGCATTGTGTGCGCGGCAGGCGCGCTCATGGGCTGGATCGAGATGATCCGGGGCACCTGGCGCGGGCCCAACCTGGTGGCGGCCGCCAGCAAGGAATCCCTACTGCTCTACATGCTGCACCTCAATATCATCTTCGGCCTGCTGCTGGTGGAGCCCCTGCGGGTGCGCACGGGCTGGGACTGGTACACCATGGGCTGGACCGGGACGCTCACCCTGACGGCTGTGATCATCGCCGTGAATCTTGCGGCGGGCGTGGCCTGGCAGTGGGTGCGCCAGCAGGGCGCCCTCGCCTGGAAGATCCAGCGGTCTGCGCTGATAGTGCTCGGGGTCTGGTTTCTGGCGGGGGGATGGCTCACCTACTTCCATTTCCGCAAGAGCCCCGAGCTGGCGCGGGAACCCTATCCCTTCCTGAACGCGGCCCGCCTCCGCAAGGGACTGCCCGCAACCCCAGACGGCCTGAGCCAGGATCCGCGGGAGATCGCGAGAGAAAAGGCCCGACGCAGGCTCAAGCTCAGCCCCGAGGAACGGCGGATGCTAGAATCCACTCTGTGAGCGACCCTGCCAGTAGTCTAATTCCGTCGTGGTTGCCCGCGGTTGCCGGAGGCTTGATCCTCTACCGCGGCGTTGTGGCCAGTCTCTTCGAGGCCTTCCATGCTCTGCCTTCTCTCCAGCGGCGACGCCTGCTGGAGGAGGAGGCCATCCCCAACGCACTGTTGGCGGGGCTCCTGGCGCGGCCCCATGCTCTCGGGCTCTGCATTGGCCTATGGAACCAGGCCTTGCTGGTGGTGCTGCTGGTCCTGCTCTGGCCCATCCGGGCAGCGCTGCCGGGTGAGGCCTGGACCTTCGCGGCGCTGGCCATCGCCTATGTGTGGGTTCTGGATCTGGCCCTTCCCACCTTACTTACGGGGGCCTCGCCCGCGACCTGGATCTTCCGACTCTTTCCCTTCTACGCGCCCTTCCATCGCCTGCTGGGGCCCCTGGTGGCCCCCTTGGCCCGCTACATCGAGCGACAGCGAGAGGCGCAGGAGCGGGTGCGAGATGCCACTGATGAAGACGCCAGCGACGATGCCGTGACCGCGCTGTTAGAGGAAGGAGAGGCGGAAGGCATCCTGGAAGAGGAAGACCGCGAACTCATCCGGAACGTCGTGGGCTTCGCGGACACGGTGGTGCGCGAGGTGATGACGCCCCGCACCTCCATCCAGGCCATCGACGCCGGTGCCACCGTCGAGGAAGTGCTGGCCGCCTTCCGGGCCAGCCG
The DNA here is from genome assembly GCA_041908845.1 of Holophaga sp. Taxonomy (GTDB): domain Bacteria; phylum Acidobacteriota; class Holophagae; order Holophagales; family Holophagaceae; genus JAYREN01. The sequence continues at coordinate 7,816 of JAYREN010000031.1, forward strand.
CCATTCCCGGTTACCGCTGGTGGCGGGTTCGCCGGATGAGGTCTTGGGGGTGGTGCTCCTCAAGGATTTCCTTCAGACGGAACTGGGCCAGGAGGTGGATCTCCGCGCCATGGCCAAGCCCGCCGTCTTCGTGCCGGAGAGCAAGCACACCCTGGAATTGCTGCGGGAGATGCAGCGCTTTCGCAACCAGATGGCCATCGTGGTGGATGAATTCGGCAGTGTGTCGGGCATCGTCACCCTTGAGGATCTGCTGGAAGAAGTGTTCGGGGAGATCCGCGAGGAGCATGAAGGCTCTGCCGAAATCCAGGAACTGCCGGATGGCTCCCTGCTGGTGGAGGGGCAGGTGCACATCGAGGATCTCCAGGCGAGATTGGGCACCCAGTGGGAGCGGGAGGGCTACGACACAGTGGCGGGCCTCGTGATGTCCGTGCTGGGCCGCATCCCCCGACGTCAGGAATGCGTGGAAACCCCTGGCGCACGCTTCACGGTGATGGCAATGGACGGGCCCAGGGTGCTGCAGGTTCGCGTAGAGCCCGTCGGCTAGCCGAGGCCTCCCAGGGGCAGTTCCACGCAGAAGGTGGCACCCTCCCCCGGAATGCTCTCCACCCAAACGCGGCCGCCGTGCATCTCCACTCTCTGTTTGACGATGGAGAGCCCCAGCCCGGTGGAAAATTCGCTGCCGGTTGGCTTGGCGCTGAGGCGCTGGTAGAGGCCGAAGACTAGTTTCTTGTCCTCATCCGTGAGTCCGGGTCCTTGGTCCTTCACCCGGAAGAGCGCCTTGTCTCCCACGCCCTCCAGAGATACATAGATCTGGCGGTTGGCTGGGGAGAATTTGATGGCGTTGTTGATGAGGTTGTCCACGACATCCCGGATCCGCGAGGGGTCCGCCTGGGCGATGAGGGGTCCCATGGTGGGGATCTCGCATCGCAGATGGATCTGTTTGGACTCCGCATAGACGCGATTTTCGTCGGCCACATCCATCACCATGGCGGTGAGGTCCAGAGGCTGCAAATTTAGCTCAAAGTGACCGGTTTCCGCCGCCGCAGAATCCAGCAGGGCCTGGATGATGCCCAGCATCTTCTGCACAGACTCTCGGATGCGACCGAGCTGCTTGCGCTTTGGGCCGATGGCGGCAGCATCCTCCCAACCTTCACTGAGTTGGTCCGCCAGCAGCAGGATGGTGGTCATGGGGTTCTTCAGGTCGTGAGCGGCCATGGCCAGGAAGCGGCTCTTCAGGTGATTGAGTCGCCGCAGCTCCTCGTTGGTGGACTCCAGGCGGGTGAGGTAGTCCTTCTCCTTGTCTGTGAGCTGCTTGCGGCGCAGGCAGGATGCCAGACGTGCCCGGAGAAGGGAACGGTCGATGGGTTTGGGGAGATAGTCGTCGGCGCCCAGTTCGATACACTCCCGAATGGCCTTGGCCTCGTTCAGGGCGGAGAGCATGATCACGGGAATATCCCGGAGCCCGATCTCCTGCTTGAGGATCGCCAGGGTCTGGATGCCGTCCAGGCGCGGCATCATCACATCCAGCAGGATGACGTCAAAGGCGCCCGCGCGAATCTTGTCCAGGGCGTCCAGGCCGTCCTGGGCCACTTCCGTGGTGAGCCCTTCCCGTTCAAGCATCCGCGACAGGGCATCCCGGTTTGTGTCCAGGTCATCCACTACCAGCACGTGTCCCTGGAGTGGTGTCATGGTTGGCCTCCCCGGAGATGCATCTCGATCTTGAGCAACAGTCGTGCAAACTCAACAGGCTTGGTCTCATAGTCCGTGCAGCCAGCCTCCATCGCCCGCTCGCGATCACTGGTCATGGCGTGGGCGGTGAGGGCGATGATTGGAACCCTCTGCATGGTGGGCTCCTGGCGGAGCTTCTGGGTCACTTCGTAGCCGTCCATCCTGGGCAGGCTTATGTCCATCAGGATGAGATCCGGGCACTCGGCCATGGCCATGGCCACGGCCGATTCTCCATCCTCCGCGAAGGTAATGGTATGGCCGCGCTTCTGCAGCAGGCGGCCCAACACATCGCGGTTCATCTCGTTGTCTTCCACCAGGAGGATCTTGGCCATTTACGACTCCTTCTCCAGGTCGTTTCCGTTCCGAGCCACGCTGCGCATGGCGAGGGTCCGAACTGCCCTCAACAGATTCTCTTTAGAACAGGCGCCTTTCTGGATCACCTGTTGCACAGGGGGACCGGTAAGGCGGTCCTGGTCCTCTTGGGTTAGATTTTTGGCCGTGAGGACGAGGACCGGAATCTCCCGGAGGGCCTGATGCTGCTGCATTTCGGCGACCAGCTGGAAGCCGTCCATGCCGGGCATCATCAGATCCAGCAGCACCAGGCTGGGATGTTCGAGCTGCAGGTGCTCCATGGCCTGGAAACCATCCTTGGCAGGGCGCACCTCCCAGCCGTCGGCTTCCAGCATCCGGGAGAGTGCATCCATGGTGAGGGGGTTGTCCTCCACCAAGAGCAGGGGCTTGTCGTGGGGATCGATGCCCAGTCGGCGCATCGCATCCGTGAGTCGCTCCCGGGAGATGGGCTTGCAGAGATACTCCGCCGCACCCAGGGCGAAGCCTCGCTCGCGGTCATCCATCATCGTGAGCAACACCACCGGAATATGACTCAGCTCGGGATCTTCCTTGAGCTGCCCCAGGACCTGCCAGCCATCCATCCCGGGCATCATGATGTCCAGGGTGATCACATCCGGGTGCAGGGTGTGGGCCAGATTCAGCCCCTCCTCACCATTCTCGGCCACAGCGGCCCAGAAGCCCTCCTGCGCGAGCATCCGGGAAAGTCCCTCCCGCATGGCCGGGTCGTCGTCGATGATGAGCACCTTCCGCTGGGTAGAGCCGGACTGGTTTTTCAGAAGTGCGCTGAACGCGGCCTCTTGAGGGGGGCCGGCAAGGGGTACCCGGAGGGTGAAGGTGGAGCCTTTCTCCGGCTCGCTGATCACGATGAGCTCGCCACCCAGGATGGTCGTGAGCTTGCGGCTGAGGGCGAGCCCCAGGCCAGTGCCACCGAAACGCCGTGTGGTACTCTCGTCGGCCTGGGTGAATTCTCGGAAGACCCGTTGAACCTGTTCCTCGGTCATGCCGATGCCGGAATCCTGTACCTGGAAGTTGGCGAAGTCGCCCTCGCGATGGGCCCTGAAGACAATGATGCCGTTCTCCGTGAATTTCGCCGCGTTGTTCAGCAGGTTGTAGAGCACCTGCCGGAGCATCCGGAGATCGGTGTGGATACGAACCAAATCGGGGTCAATCTCCACCCGCAGGGTGTTGTTGTTCTTGGTCACCAGTGGCTGAACGGTGGTTTCCACATCCCGGAGGAGGGCGGGAAGATCGCAGTCTTCGGCATAGACATTCATGCGACCCGCCTCGATCTTGGAAAGGTCCAGGATGTCATCGATGAGGGAGAGCAGGTGTTTGCCCGCAGACTGGATTTTGCTCAGGTCGGGCACCAATTCGCCCATGCCTCGCTCCCGCACCTCATCGGAAAGCAGTTCGCTGTAGAGCAGGATCGCGTTGAGAGGAGTCCGTAGTTCGTGGCTCATGTTGGCCAGGAAAGTGCTCTTCGCCTGGTTGGCCTCCTCGGCTTTCTCTTTGGCCAAGAGGAGCTGCGTATTGGCCTTCAGTAGCTGTTCGCTGCGTTGGGCCACCTGTTCTTCCAGGTGTTCCTGGTACTCCATGAGCTGAGCGTCCCGGCCCTGGATCTGAGAGAGCATGTCGTTGAGGGAATCGGTGAGAACCCCGATTTCGCCCCCCTGCAATTGCCGCAGGCGGATGGAGTAGTCCTTTTCCTCGCTGATTTTACGGGCGGCACTGGAAAGCTGGAGGATGGGGTCGGTCACCTGTTTCTGAAGGATGAAGGAGGCCAGGAGGACCATCCCAAACACCAGGACGGCAATCCCCGCCAGCACTTTGGCCGCCGAGATCATCCGGGCGTCGATCTCCTCGAGATCTGAACGGATGAATACGGTGCCTACGAGCCGCTCACCCCGGTACATCGGGTGGAACATCTCCAGGGAGTCTCTCTTGAAGGCATGGGATGCCACCTTGGGTGGCCCTGGGGGAAAGGCGGACGGGGGGTAGTTCGCGGGATAGCCGGCGAAAAAGCGCCCCGTGCTGTCGTAGGCACAGGCAGCCCGGATGTGCTTGTTGGACTGGAGACTGGAGAGAGTGGCCGCGGCCTGTTTCTCGTAGCCGAATTCGACGTCGGCATCCAGGGACCTGGAGGCGATCTCGGCATAGGTGCGAGTGGTCCGCACCAGGGATTCGCGAATCTGGGAACGTTCGAATACCAGGAAGGCAGTTGCGCTCGTCAGGATGGAGAGGCCCGTGATGAAAATGAACATCAGGATGAGCCGCCGTTTGAGCGAGAGATTATGGGCTATCTGGAGCACGTAAAATGGCCCTCACATTCCATAGCTGGGCTTGAAGGTTCTGGGAGTCGGGATTGGTGGACTCCAGCATCCTATCGGCAAGCGGCTCTGGGGAATGAATTTCCAGGCCGGAGGCCGATTTCGGGTCCGCTGGAAGCCCCGCTAAAGTAAACCCGGGGGTTCCATGCTTCGACGCTTACTCGCTCTGTCGGCCCTGGTGGCCCTGCCAGTCATTCTGGGGATCCACTGGAAGCGCTCTGGGCAGCGCCTAGTGCCCCAGCCCAGGGGCATCGTGCTGGGGCTCTACGCCGGAGTTCCCGACTACGACTACCGGGATGAGCTGGCCCACATCGCCGCCTCCGGCTCCACCTGCGTGACCCTCCAGGCCATTTACCGCATGGAGCGTTACGACAGCACCGAGGTGGTGCGCCATCCCACAAGCAGCCCTACCGAGGCGAGCCTGCGGCGCACCTTTCGACAGGCCCGGAGCGAAGGGCTCAGGATGATGTTCTTCCCCACAATCAACCTGCGGGATGAGGCCGAGAACGCCAAGTGGTGGCGGGGCAATATCCGACCCAAGGACTGGGCGCTCTGGTGGGAAAATTACACTGCCTTCAATGTGCGCCTAGCGGCTCTGGCCCAGGAGGAAGGCGTCGAGTGGTACAGCCTGGGCACTGAGATGGAGAGCACCCACCCCTTTCCCGACCAGTGGCGGAGGCTGGCGGCGGAGGTGCGTAAGGTCTTCAGGGGCAAGCTGACCTACAGCGTGAACTTCGACGCCCACGACAGCTTTGGCTTCGGCGACTGCCTGGACGTCATCGGCATGAACACCTACGATCCCATCGCCAAGTTCGATGAGTACCCCAGCGAAACCCAGATCCGGGATGCGTGGTGGTGGATCGTCTACAAGGCGCGAACGCTGCAGGCCCGATTCGGGAAACCCGTGATGATCACCGAGGTGGGCTACCCCAGCGTGGCCCACGCCCATGTGGGTCCCTGGGACTTCCGCACGGACAAGCCCGCCGATCCTGATCTTCAGGAGCACCTGGTCCACGGCGCCCTCAAAGTGCTGCGCAACTGGGGCGATGGGGCCGCCGTCTTCTACTACCTATACGGGGAAAATCTGAAGAAGGGCGTTCGGCCGGGAGGCCCTGCCGATCGCACCTACGCGCCCTGGGGCAAGCCCGTGGAGGAAACCCTGCTCTGGTATTTCCACGAGCCCATTTTCGAAGGCCATATTCCCCACGACCCCAAGTTGACCGAGGAAGCCGTTGTCCAGGTTCTGGCGGCGAGTCTGCGCAAGGAGCGGGACTACGAGGATGCCCCCCGGCCCGCATGGGTGGAACAGTGGCTCAAGGATCATCCCGGCGACCACGCCCGGGTGATGGCATTGCTGAGCACCGAGCCCATTCCGGCCCGGAAGATTCCCAAGGGGAAGGAACGCTGAGGATTTCTGGGGGAACACGGATCCAGGGGACCGTGAGCATTGTCATTTCTGATCCCGGTTAGGATTCGGTCCATGCGCGTCATGCTCGCCCGCCATGGGGAAACTTCATGGAACGTCGAAGGCCGCCACCAGGGCCAGACCTTCGATATCCCGCTTTCGAATGTGGGACGAACCCAGGCTCAGGCCCTGGCGGCGAGATTCGAGGGTGAACCCATCGCTCGGGCCGTGGCCTCTCCCTTGCTGCGGGCCCGCCAGACCGCCGAGATCGCCCTGGGGGACCGGGCGCCCATGCTGACTGCCGATGCTCGTTTCATGGAAATCTCCCATGGCGAATGGGAGGGCCGCCTAGCCAGCGAGATCCGCGAGACCCACCCCGAGCTGCAGCGGGCCTGGCGGGAACAGCCCGAAACCGTGCGCTTTCCGGGCGGCGAAACGCTCCAGGACGTGCAGGACCGGGCCTGGCCTGCCTTTGTGCAGGCCTGCGAAGGGCTGGGTGAGCACGAGACCCTGTTGCTTGTTTCCCACGATGGCGTCAACCGCGTCCTCCTTTGCCGAATCCTGGGGCTTCCCCTGGCTCGCGTGTGGTCCTTTCGGCAGGCCCCCACGGGGTTGAACCTGCTGGAGGGTCCCAAACCCGACCATCTGGCGGTTGTGCGCCTCAATGACGCCAGCCACTTGAATCCTTTGTTCGGAGAAGTCGTCCACCGAAAGCTCTAGTTTTTTCTAGCCCTTCCAGGACAGGCGAATATGCGTGAAAATATGCGGAGTCCTGTCCTTCCAGCACCTTCCTGTGGGGCGGCTGCCCCATTCCATGACTTCTTTCTCGGGGGAACCCTCCAATGTCCCAGATCAAGCCCTTCCGCGCCTTCAGGCCTAAGGCCGAGCTCGCAGGCCAGGTGGCCTCGGTTCCCTACGACGTGATCAACACGAAGGAGGCCCGGGCACTGGCGGCCGGGAATGCTCATTCCTTCCTGCACGTTGGGCGCCCCGAGATCGATCTGCCCGAGGGCCTGGACGAGCATGACGACAAGGTCTACGCCATGGGCGCTTCCAACCTGAAGAAGTTCATTGCGGAAGGCACCCTGTACCACGAGGACAAGCCCTGCCTCTACGTCTACCAGCAGAAGATGGGCGACCACGTGCAGGCTGGCATCGTAGCCCTCTGTTCTGCCAAGGAATACGAGAACAATCTCATCAAGAAGCACGAGTACACCCGCAAGGACAAGGAAGACGACCGTACCCGCCACGTCACCGAGCAGGGCGCCAACGCCGAGCCCGTATTCCTCACCTACCGCGCCGTGCCCTACATCGATCATGTAGTGGACGCCACCCGCAAGGGCAAGCCCGACTATGACGTGGTCACTCCCGATGGCATCGGCCACACGGTCTGGACCATCCGCGATGAGGTGGTGATCGGCGAGCTGGTGGCCTTCTTCAACGGTGTCCCCGCCCTGTACATTGCCGACGGCCATCACCGCACCGCCGCCGCCATCCGCTACGCCCAGGCCCGCCGGGCGGGCGTGGCCGAACCCACGGGCGAGGAGCCCTTCGAGACCTTCATGGCCGTGGTCTTCCCGCACAACCAGCTCAAGATCATGGACTACAACCGGGTCGTGAAGGACCTCAACGGCCTGACGCCCGAAGCCTTCCTGGCCAAGGTCGGCGAGAAGTTCGACATCGCGCCCGCCTCCCAGCCCCAGCCCGAGAGTCTGCACGGCTTTGGCATGTTCTTCCAGGGCAAGTGGCATCGTCTCACCGCCAAGACTGGTAGCTTCGACGCCAAGGATCCCGTGAAGAGCCTGGACGTGAGCATCCTCCAAGAAAATCTGCTGGATCCCATCCTCGGCATCAAGGATCCCCGCACGGACACTCGCATCGATTTCGTGGGCGGCATCCGGGGCATGGATGAGCTGGAGAAGCGGGTAAAGGAAGGCGCCGCCGTGGCCTTTGCCATGTTCCCCACCAGCCTCGTGGAGCTCATGGCCGTCTCCGACGCCGGTCAGATCATGCCCCCCAAGTCCACCTGGTTCGAACCCAAGCTTCGCTCCGGCCTGCTGGTGCGAGTCTACGAAGGCTGATTCTCCTTTCCCCGTTTTAACTCTCACCCAGAGGGCACCATGAGCGCGAAGCAGGAGCGGAGCGCCACAGGTCGCAGACCCGCCCAACGGGTGAAATCACAGGAGGTGATTTCATGAAGATCCTGATTGCTGACGCTTTCGACGCGAAGCTGCCCGAGCGTCTCGCTCCCTTCGGCGAGGTTTCCAGCGACATGGCGACCCTCAAGGATGCCAACGTGCTGCTGATCCGCTCCAAGACAACAGCCAATGTCGAACTCCTCGACAAGGCCCCCAACCTCAAGCTCGTCATCCGCGGCGGCGTGGGCATGGACAACGTGGACAAGAAGGCCTGCGCCGAGCGCGGCATCAAGGCCATGAACACGCCCAAGGCCTCCAGTGTCTCCGTGGCCGAGATGGCCATGGCCTTCATGGTCGCCATCCCCGCGCGCCTCATCGAGGCTCACATGGGCATGGTGGAGGGCAAGTTCCTCAAGAACGAGCTGAAGCGCACCGAGCTCTTCAAGAAGACCCTGGGCCTCATCGGCGCCGGTGCCATCGCCACTGAGGTCGCCAAGCGCGCCCAGGCCTTCGGCATGGAAGTGATCGCCTTCGATCCCTTCCTCAAGGAACACCCCATCGCCAAGCTGGTGAGCCTGGAAGAACTGGCCGCCAAGGCCGATGTCATCTCCATGCACACGCCCCTCACCGACGAGACCAAGGGTATGGTCAACGCCGCCCTCATCGGCAAGATGAAGGATGGCGTCATCATCATCAACACCGGTCGCGGCAAGTGCGTGGTGGAGGCCGATCTGGCCGAGGCCCTCAAGAGCGGCAAGGTCCGCGCCTACGGAACGGACGTGTGGCCTAGCGATCCCCCGCCCGCCGACTGCGTCCTGCTCAACGCCCCCAATGTCTTCATGGCCCCCCACCTAGGCGCCAGCTCCAAGGAGAACCTGGGCCGCATCGGCGATGAGGTCGTGGCGATCCTCACTGAGTTCAAGGCGTAAAAAGAGAAACCGCGAATGGCGCGAATGGGCGCGAATAAGAAAACAGGCCCATTCGCGTTCATTCGCGAAATTCGCGGTTAATTCTTTTTGGAGACTTCCATGACCAATCGCACGATCAACTTCTACGCAGGTCCCGCCGGCCTGCCTCTGCCTGCCCTCGAGCGCGCCCAGGCCGAACTTCTGGACTTCGCGGGCACCGGCATGTCCGTGATGGAAATCAGCCACCGCGCCAAGGAATACGACGCGGTGCACGAGGAGGCCATCGCCCTCACCAAGGAGCTGATGGGCATTCCCGACAACTTCAAGGTGTTGCTGCTCCAGGGTGGGGCGCACCTCTCCTTCGGCATGATCCCCCTCAACCTCATGCGCCAGCACAAGGCTGACTACATCACCACCGGTAACTGGGCCGAGAAGGCCTTCAAGGAAGCCAAGCTCGTGGGGGGCGACAATGTTCGCGAGGCCGGTTCCACCAAGGCCGAGAAGTTCGCCCGCCTGCCCAAGGCCAGCGAGCTGAACCTAAACCCCGAGGCCTCCTTCGTGCACTTCACCTCCAACAACACCGTGGAAGGCACCCAGTGGCAGGAGTTCCCCAAGACCGACAAGCCCTACATCTGCGACATGTCCTCGGACATCATGTGGCGCCCCTTCGACGTTTCAAAGTTCGGCCTCATCTACGCCGGCGCCCAGAAGAACCTCGGCCCCTCGGGGGTCACGCTCACCATCGTGCGCGATGACGTACTCGAAATGTGCCAGTGCAAGGATCTGCCCAGCTACCTGCGCTATCCCCTGCACGCCGAGAAGAACAGCCTCTACAACACGCCTCCCACCTTCGGCATCTACATCCTGCGGAACGTGCTGGCCTACAACAAGAGCATCGGCGGCCTCAAGGTCATTGAGGCCAACAACCGCAAGAAGGGCGAGCTGCTCTACGGCTGCATCGACAAGCACGCGGGCTTCTACAAGCCCTTCGTCACCGAAAAGGCCGACCGCTCCCTGATGAACGTGGACTTCTTCCTCCCCAGCGACGAGCTGACCGATGCCTTCGTGAAGGAAGCCAAGAAGAACAACATGGTGGGCCTCAAGGGCTACCGCGACATCGGTGGCATCCGCGTCTCCACTTACAACGCCGTGACCGTCGCCAACGTCGAGACCCTGGTGGCCTTCATGGAAGAGTTCGTAAAGAAGAATGGCTAGGCGCTCCTGACCTCGTCGATCAAGGCGAGGTGGCTTCAAAGAAAGGGCACCGGAGGGGATCCGGTGTCCTTTCTTTATGGGCCCTGAAAGCCTGAAGGCCTGGGGCGGACGCCTGTCGCCCGGTGCGATGCTACTCTGAAGAGGTGAGACCCGCAGCTGGGTCGTTTTTTGTGCATGAATGTTTTGGGGGTGGCAGATGGCAGCACGGGTGAACTACGCGCATGGCAAGCGGCAGCGGGAGATCGCGAACAAGCAGAAGCGCGAAGAGAAGGCTCAGCGGAAGGCCGAACGCCAGGCCCAGGGCCTCCCCCCGGAAGTGGACACCGAGCTGGGGGAGGGTCTGGAGAACGGAGAGCCTGTCGAGGACAGCGGAGCCGACGCTCAAGGCTGAATTCCGTCCGACAGAGAACAATCGGGATCTCGCTCAAACGATAGGACGTTGGCGGCCATCCAAGCCAGGATCCGATGTCGGGTGTGGTGGAGGCGATCGTGAACCCAACCTTGTTAGCCGGCCTTGTGCTCGGTCTGCTGGTGGCAGCGTGGACCTTTGTCATGGGGTTCACCGGCTGGTATCGGGATCCTTCCCTGCTTCGCCTCTTCTGGCTCGTGATTCCCCTGCAGATCGGAGTGCTGCTGTGGGGGCTGCGCAAGACCGCTTACCAGGCGGGATACGGCCGCCAAGTGATCAACGGCCTGAGCATCTCCGTGCTGGCCTCGGTGATCATCTTTTTCGCCAGTCTGTTCTTCACCACCGTGACCTTCCCCCAGTATTTCAAGGAGCTGGAGGCCCTCGGCCGCCTGAAGATGGCCCAGGCGGGGTTCAGTCCTGACCGCATCGAGGAACTCATCCGCCTCCAAGCCCCCTGGCAGAAGCCCCTCCCCACTGCCTTTTCCGGAGTATTCGGCACCTGGGTCACGGGGCTGGTGACCTCCCTCCTTGCGGCCATCTGGCTGAGGCGGAAGGAACGATGACCCCCTACTGTCAGTTTGTCGCCGATCATCCCGAGCAGATTCTCCATCGCATCTATCACGACACCCAGTACGGCTTTCCCCTGGTGGAGGATGCCGAACTCTTTGGGCGGCTCCTGCTTGAAATCAATCAGGCCGGGCTCTCCTGGACCACGATCCTGAAGAAGCAGGAGGCCTTTCGCCAGGCCTACGACGCCTTCGACATCCCCACCATCGCGGCGTACGGCGAGGCCGAGCGCGCTCGACTCATGGGCGATGCTGGCATTATCCGCAACCGCCTGAAGATCAACGCCGTCATCGAGAATGCCCGCCGCATCCTGGTTCTGAACGCTGAGTTCGGCAGCTTCACGGGCTGGCTCGATGCCCACCACCCCAGCGATCTGGACACCTGGACCAAGCGCTTCAAGAAGACCTTCGTGTTCACCGGGGGCGAGATTGTGAAGGAATTCCTGATGAGCACCGGCTACCTGCCTGGCGCCCACGACCCGGATTGCCCGATCCACGCCAAGGCTCGAGCGGCGGGTGCGCCGTGGGGTCTGACTCGCAGCCATCGTTAGCCACGGAAGACGGGAAGATACCGTAATCCCCTCATCTCCGTGGGGGCCCTGCCCTTGGTATATTTGAGGAGTCGGAAAGGCCGCGCCGGGGCGGCCCTTCTGTTTTTAGGATTTTCCCATGTCCTTGATTCGTCGCCTGTTCGTCGAGAAGAAGCCTGCCTTCGCCGTGGAGGCGCGCCATCTGCTGCACGATCTGCGGGAGAACCTGGGACTGGCGGCCCTCGAATCCGTCCGTCTCGTGATTCGGTACGACGTGGAGGGTCTTGCCGATGAGGCCTTCGAGGCCGCCCAGTGGACCGTTTTCGCCGAACCGCCCGTGGACGCAGTGTTCGAGGAGAGTCTGCCCCTGGGCGCGAAGGAAACGGCCTTCACCCTGGAATACCTGCCGGGGCAGTACGATCAGCGCGCCGACAGCGCCGCTCAGTGTCTCCAGCTTCTGAGCCACGGCACCCGGCCCGCCGTTGCCTGTGGACGAGTCTACGTCCTGGGCGGCCCCCTCACCGCCGAGGACATCGCTCGCGCCAAGGCCTACTTGCTGAACCCCGTGGATAGTCGCGAGGCCCATCCCGCCAAGCCCGCCACCCTGAACCCCAAGCTCCCCGCCCCCGCGGACGTGCCCGTGCTGATGGGCTTCACCACGGCGGACGAGGCGGGGCTCCTGCAGATCCAGGCCGAGCATGGCATGGCCATGACGCTGGCGGACCTCAGGCACACCCAGGCCTACTTCCGGGACGTGGAGCGGCGGAACCCCTCGGAAACTGAGCTGCGGATGCTGGACACCTACTGGTCCGACCACTGCCGCCACACCACCTTTCTCACGGAACTGACGGATGTGACCGTGGAGTCGGGCCCCTTCACCGCCACGGCCCAGGCCACCTACGGCCAATACCAGCGCCTGCGCGCCGAGGTCTTTGGACAACGCCTGTCCGAAAAGCCCGAGTGCCTGATGGACATCGCCCTGCTGCCCGCCCGCCACTTCCGCAAGATCGGCAAGCTGGATGACCAGGAGGTGACGAGCGAGATCAACGCTTGTTCCCTGGTGGTAGAGATCGATAACACCGCTGCTCCCACCGGACGGGAGGAGTGGCTCTTCATGTTCAAGAACGAGACCCACAACCATCCCACGGAGATCGAGCCCTTTGGCGGCGCGGCGACCTGTCTCGGCGGCGCCATCCGCGATCCCCTGAGCGGCCGAGCCTACGTCTACCAGAGCATGCGCGTGACGGGTTCGGGCGATCCCACGGTGCCCGTGAGCGCGACCCTCCCGGGGAAACTGCCCCAGCGCAAGATCACCACGGAGGCCGCCAACGGCTTCTCCAGCTACGGCAACCAGATTGGCCTGACCACGGGCCAGGTCGTGGAGGTCTACGATCCTGGATACGTGGCCAAGCGCATGGAGATCGGCGCCGTGGTGGGCGCCGTGCCCCGGGCCCAGGTGCGCCGGGAGGAACCCGTCCCCGGGGACGTCATCATCCTGGTGGGTGGCCCCACGGGACGGGACGGCGTGGGGGGCGCCACCGGCTCATCCAAGAGCCATACCGAGGACAGCATCGAGACCTGCGGCGCCGAGGTGCAGAAGGGCGACGCCCCCATGGAACGCAAACTCCAGCGCCTCTTCCGCAAGGCGGAATTCTCCCGGCTCGTGAAGAAGTGCAACGACTTCGGCGCGGGCGGCGTGAGTGTCGCCATCGGTGAGCTGGCGGAGGGCCTGGAGATCGACCTGGACGTGGTGCCCAAGAAATACGAGGGCCTGAATGGTACCGAGCTCGCCATTGCCGAGAGCCAGGAGCGCATGGCCGTGGTGGTGGAGCCCAAGGACGCCGCCGAACTCATTCGCCAGGCCAACGTCGAAAACCTCGAAGCGGTGCTCGTGGCCAAGGTCACGGCCGAGCCTCGCCTGCGCATGACCTGGCGGGGCAGGATCATCGTGGATCTCAGCCGCGCCTTCATCGACACCAATGGCGCCGCCCAGTTTGCCAAGGCCCAGGTCACGGCCCCCAATCCCGAAGCCAATCCGTTGAAGGCGCCCGCCGTGGCCGAGGGCGAGATCGCCACCCGCTGGCTAGCCCAGCTCGCGGATCTCAACACCTGCTCCCAGCGGGGCCTTACGGAGAAATTCGACTGCACCATCGGCGCGGGCACCATCCTGCTGCCCTACGGTGGCCGCACCCGCCGCACGCCTGCGGAGGCCATGGTGGCCAAGTTCCCGGTGCAGGGCGGCGATACCAAGTCTGCCAGCGCCATGAGCCACGGCTTCTTCCCCGCCATCTCCCGGTGGTCGCCCTTCCACGGCGCCGTGTGGGCCCACGTCCAGGCCGCGGCCAAGCTCGTGGCCGTGGGCGGCGATCATCACAAGCTGCGCTTCACCCTCCAGGAATACTTCGGCAAGCCCATGCAGGATGCCGCCCGCTGGGGCCAGCCCCTGGCGGCACTCCTAGGGGCGCTCCACGCGGAACTCGCCATGGGCACTCCCGCCATTGGAGGCAAGGACAGCATGTCCGGCACCTTCAACGAGCTCGATGTGCCGCCCACCCTGGTGGCCTTCGCGGTGGACGTGGTGCAGGCGGACCAGGTGATCTCCCCCGAGTTCAAAGCCTTCAAGCATCCCGTGGTGCTGGTGGAACTGCCCCGCACGGGCGAGGAGCTGCCGGACTGGACGGCCTTAGAGGCCACCTACTCCCGCATCACCCAGCTGGTGCGCGCGGGCCGCGTGAGGGCCGCCAAGGTCGTGGGCATGGACGGCCTCTGCGCCGCGCTCAGCGTGATGGCCTTCGGCAACGAGGTGGGCCTCGCCCTCACACGAAAGGAGGCGCCCTTCTGGTTCACCCCCCGCCCCGGCAGCCTCGTGCTGGAACTGGATAGTGACCCCGCCCACTGCCTGGAGGGGCTCGCCTGGACGCACCTGGGCACGACCCTGGAGGAGATGGCCATCCACGTGGGCGGCGCCCGCATCGATCTGGGGGAGGCTCGCGAGGCGTGGGAAGGCAGGCTGGAGCATGTATTCCCCACGCGGCTGGAGGAGGACGAACCCCTGATCGCCCTGCCGCCCTTCACGCCCTTTCCGGCGCAGGAACGCCGCAGTGCCGCCATCAAGATGGCGAAACCCCGCGTGGTCATCACGGCCTTCCCGGGTTCCAACTGCGAGTACGACCTGGAGGGCCGCTTCCGGGAGGCGGGCGCCGAGGTGGAGACGATCGTCTTCCGCAATCTCGACGCGAATGCTGTGGAAGAGAGCCTGGACGCCATGGCCAAGGCCATCGGCCGCAGCCAGATCGTGATGATTCCTGGCGGTTTCAGCGCGGGGGACGAGCCCGAGGGCTCGGGCAAGTTCATCGCCGCCGCCTACCGTGCGCCCCGGGTGAAGGACGCGGTGCACGAGTTGCTGAAGCAGCGGGATGGCCTCGTCTGTGGCATCTGCAACGGTTTCCAGGCCCTGATCAAGCTGGGCCTCGTGCCCTATGGCGAGATCCGGGATCAGCATCCCGAGGATCCCACCCTCACCTTCAATAATCTGCGCTACATGAGCCGCGTGGCCACCACCGTCGTCACCAGCAACCAGAGCCCGTGGTTGAGTCTCCTGCAGCCCGGCGACCAGCACATCGTTGCCATCGCCCACGGCGAGGGCCGCATCGTGGGGCCTGATGCGCTGCTGCGACAGCTCCTGTCCAGCGGCCAGGTGGCCACCCAGTACGTGGACGCCCAGGGGCAGCCCACCCTGGATATCGAGTACAACCCCAACGGCAGCGCCCTGGCCATCGAAGGCCTCACCAGTCCCGATGGCCGCGTCTTCGGCAAGATGGCCCACCCCGAGCGCTACACCTCGAACTGCTGGAAGAACGCGCCGGGCGCCAAGGACATGCGAATCTTCGAGGCGGGGGTCGGATACTTCAGGTAGATGGAAACGCCCAAAGAAAAGGCGCCCTCGGGCGCCTTTTCTTTG
>JAYREN010000032.1:0-22462 GCA_041908845.1 Holophaga sp.
ATCCTTGTTCTTCTCGCACTCGCCAGCACTCAGGCCTTCCGCAGGGGTTCCCCGTTTCCCGCCTCGAATGTGGTGCAGAAGGCCGTGGGAATGGACCTGAGCGAAGCACCGGTCATGCAGTGCGCCGCTCCACCACCACCGCCACCCCCAGGATCATCTTTGTCAGGTCCCACTCTGGAACTCGCCCCTCAGAAGCGCATCCGCACCGCCCGCATCAGCCTGGAGGTCAAGGATTTCAGGCGCTTCGAATCGGCCTGCCGCACCCTGGCGGAACGCCATGGCTACCTCGCCGAGTTGAAGGCCACTACCGATGATGACGGGCGCAAGCGGGCCGATGTCACCCTGCGCATTGAGGCCGCGCGGTTCGACGGTACCCTGGCGGAGTTCAAGGCCCTTGGCACGGTGAAACACGAAGAGGTCAAGGTGGAGGATGTCACCCGCGCCTACGCCGACCTCGAAGCGCGCCGGGCCAACAAGCGCATCGCCGCGGCAAGACTGCGGGAAATTATCGCCACCCGCACCGGCAAGCTCTCCGATGTGATCGAAGCCGAGCAGGCCCTGAGCCAAGTGACGGAGGAACTGGAGAGCATGGAAGCCCAGAAGCGCACCCTGGACAGCCAGATCGCCTACTCCTCGCTCCACGCCGAGGTCTCCGAACCGCCGCGACCCGCCAAGTTCCGAGAACCTGGGTTGTGGGCCCCCCTGGTGGGCGCTCTCAAGGACGGACGCAGCGGCCTCATCACCAGCCTCGCCTTCCTGGTGGAAGTGCTCATCGTGCTCTCCCCGTGGATCCTGCTGACGGCACTGACAGTCTGGTCCATCCGCCGCTGGCGGGCCTCCCATCAACCCGCGGTCCCGGCCGCCGAATCCACGGAGCCCTGACCGCCGATAAGGGAAAGGCCGCGAGGAGGTGGCCCGCCCCGGCGGGGCTCGGCCTGGGGGCCGGGCCCCGTTTTTCGGTGGGCTGTCGTTCTGCGCTCTGCCTTATCGATCTTCCTGAAAGTCCGCGCCGGATGGGTTAGGCTTTCAGCCTATGGAGACTCGGCGCCCAGTGGTGGTGACAGGCCAGCAGATCGGCGTGGGCTGGACGCCCGCACTGTCGGTGGTGAAGGCCCTCGCGGCCTTGTCTGTGGCCAAGCGCCTGGGGGGCGAGGCCGTCTACTGGCTGGCAGACGAGGATCATGATCGGCTGGAAGTGGCCTCCACCGTGGCCTTCGCCGGGGACCGACTGGTGCGCCACCGCTTCCGTTTCGAGGCACCAGCAGGCACGGCCACGGGTTGGCTGCCCTGGACTGAGGCTCACCAGGAGGAAGCCCAGCACCTCTGGGGTGACCTGCCCAGGCCGGATCGGCCCACCCTGCGGGACCATGTGCTGGCCCTCGGCAAGCCCCTCTGGTTCCGGGGTCTGCGGTTCTTCTCCCCCACGGAGCGCTCCCTGCGAAATTCCATCCAGAGTGAGCTGGAACGCTGGCGGGCCCTGGATCTGGAAACCCCGCTGCTGGCCCAGGCCCAAGCCCTGGAGGCCGAAGGCATTGACCTACCCTTGGATCCCCGCGAACAAGCCGCCTGGTTCAGCCTGGATCCCCGCTCGGGCCTGCGCCTCCGCCTGGAAAGCGGCAAGCCCTGCCCGCCTGGATGCTGGCTGAGTCCCGGCGCCGCCATCCGTCCCCTGATGCAGTCGCTGATGCTGCCCGCGACTCACGTGATCCTCGGCCCGGGCGAGCGGGCCTACTGGCGCCTCACGGAGCCCCTGTGGGAGCGGGTGGGCCTGGAGCCGCCGCAGATCATCGCCCGCCCCAGCGCCTATATCCTGCCCAAGGGCCTGCGCTTGGCCCCTCTGCAGCTGGACGCCCTGCGCGCGGGGTACTGGGAGGCCTTCCTGCCGGACCGCCCCGCTCTGCCGAGCCAGGCCATGACCGTCCAGCCTGACCCCTCCTGGGGGCCAGCCCTGGGCAACCGTTTTCGTCAAGAGCTGGCCCGCACCCGCCACCGCCTGCTGAAGCTGGATCGCCGGATCTTCCGGGACCACGTGGCCCGCCTCATCGGCGAGGATCCCGAGCGACTCCGTCAGCGGCTCTTCCCCTTCGGCAAGCCCCAGGAGCGGGTAATCCCGGGCGCCTTCTGGCTCCGAGACGAGGCCCTGCTGGACCGCCTGCTGGAGGCGTTGGGCAACGGCGAGGGAATGGTGATGGTGGAGGAAACATGAACGAGAAGCTGGATCTGCTGGTCGTCGGCGCGCACCCCGACGATGCCGAGGTGCATGCGGGTGGCATGCTGGCCCTCTGCGCCAAGCGGGGACTGAAGGCCGCCATCCTCGATGCCACCGGTGGTGACCTTGGCACCCGGGGCACCCTGGAACTGCGCCGAGCCGAGGCCCTGGAGGCCGCGCGCATCCTGGGTGTAGAGCGGATCATCCTGGATTTCCCCGATGCGCGCTTCGACGAATCGGAGACCTACCGCGTGAAGCTCATGGAGGTGCTGCGCCGCACCCGCCCCGAGGTGCTGGTGCTGCCCCATCCCGAGGATCACCACCCGGATCACCGCCGCCTCTACCGCCTGGGGCGCGAGGCCGCCTACTATGCGGGCCTCAAGAACTTCCCCTGCGAGGGCCAGCCCTGGCGCCCCAAGGCCGTGGCCTGGGTGGGCGGCATCAACCCGCCCACGCCCCCGGATGTGGTGGTGGACGTGAGTGAGGTCTGGGACCAGCGCATGGCCGCCTTCGACGCCTTCGGCAGCCAGTTCGGAAAGGGCGAAGGCCAGCCCTGGACCCGCATTGCCCACCCCACCTTCCGCGCGGGCATCGAGGGCCGCGCCATGCACTGGGGCAGCCTGATCATGGCCGCCCACGGCGAAGGACTGTGGTGCGAAAAGCCCGTGCCCCCGGCGCTGATGGCGCTTATAACAAGCCTGGGTCGAAGCAAGCCCTGACCATCCCCAGTAGGCCACCGCAACAAAAAGCTGGGGCCTCCATGGCTCTGCTGTGGAGTCGAAGGGGAATTTATCCCCGCATCGGCTCGTCTCCCCTCCCTATGAGTCCCCACCGAGAAACCGCGGCCACCACCTCCAGCGGCGTGTCTTCCCCAGCTCCGCGAGCGCGAACTCGGCCTCGAGGAGGGTCAGCTGGGGCTGGGCCTCCTGGAGCAGTGCCATGGCCCTAAGGCCCCCTTTCCGTCCCCTTCCCAGCTCCCGCAGGATGAGATCTCGCTGAGAGGCGCTGAGCCGCGCCAGGATTACATCAGGGGTCTGGAGCTCGGTGGGGCGTTCGTCACCTAGGCGATTCTTCCGGTGCAGGGCCCAGGCGAGGATTCCGCCGAACAGCAGCACCATGAACAGCGCCGTGATGACCTCGCCAAGGTTCTCGGCGGGGTAACCCCGAAGGGTGGCCCACACCTGGGCAGGGAGCTTCCCGGGTGCAGGCTCTGCCTTTTCCTGGAGCAATCGAGTGGCGCCCTCCAGGCGCAGTTCCAGGCGGGGGAAGGCCATGAACATATCGGCCATGACAAGCCGACCCTGGACGAGGCTGCGACCCAGTGGCCCCTGGACAGGGATTTCCAGGTCCCACCATCCGCCTCCTTGCGGGCGCACCAGGGGCGCGCCGGGAAACCCTACAGGCCCACCCAGGGCGGCCTTCAGGGCCGGATCCGCGGCCAGTCGCGCCAGAGTGGCTTGGCCCGGAGCCAATCCCTCCGAGGGACAGGCCACGGCTCCGAAGCACGGAACTTCCTTTCGTGAAATTGGGTGCGCGTCCGAAAGATCCAGGTTGCTGCCACACTCCACCAGGGAGATCTGGAGCTGGGGGAAGTGCCAACCGTGGACCGGGCAGGATTCGAACTCCCCCTTTGCCCGCGCCCTGCCCCGGGGGCCCTCCAAAGGCACCGTGAAACGCCCCTTGTAGGTCTCCTTCCGCACCCGCACCCGGGTCTCCGGCAACCCAAAGCGCAAGGGCTCGCCCAACTCCCGAGTGAGCTGGGGTTCGTCGGTCAGGCGGGCCTGCACGACCCGGTATTCCCAGGCCTTCCAGCGCTCCCACCGGTCGAGGAACATCAGGCCCAGGATGGCCGCAAGGGCGAGGTGGAACAGAGCGAGGAGACCCGCCCCAAGCCACCCCGGAATGCGGAATTCGCGGCCCCTCAGGGGAGGTTCGGGGTTGGGATCCAGCCGCAGCTCCCAGCCGCAACGAGGGCAGTGGAGGGGCTCAGGTTCAAAGTGCAGACCGCATTTCCTGCAGCCCCCCAGGGGTTTGAGAGCCTGGAGGAGGATGGCCGGGAGCCAACCCAGGAGCGGCAGGCAGGCCAGAAGGCCCCAGAGCCGGGACCGCTGATTGCGGCGGGCCTGCATCACGGTGATGAACCCAGCCGCGCCACAGAAGGCCAGAACGAATAAGGACAGGAGGCACATGCGGACGTTTTCTCCTCTGAGCCAGCAGAACAAACACTCACCACGGAATCTTCCGTCCAACGCGGCTTTTGTTGGCAAAGATCTCTGATTATCGGCCTGATTCAGTCACGGAGAAACAATCCATCCGGTTAGCACCTAGCTCCCAGTCCCCAACCTCCAGCGCAGAACATGAGCCAGCGTGGCATTCAGGATGAGGCAGACCAGACCCACGGTGAGCGCGATCAGGAGCACGCCGGGCAGACTGAGGTCGGTGCGGGGCGCCGCTGGAGTCTTGAACGCCTGCAGGCCCACAAAGGTCCCGGCCAGCCAGAGGAGTTCGAGGCCTGTCATCAGGGCCGAATACCGAAGAAGGCAATGCCAGCGTTCGCGGTCCCCTGCCCCTTGCAAGCGCACCAGAGCACGTCCCAGTAGAGGGGCGAGGATGAGGGGCGGCGCGAACATCAGCGGGGTTCCGAGGGTTTCTATCCAGGAAACGGCCCCGCCCCCGAGATCCGAGAACAGAATCAGGGCCCCGTAGACCAGGCCGAACAGCCATCCGCCCCCAGCCGGCGTAAGGCACCTCTTCCCGGCGGGGTTCCTCGCTTTCGTCAGCATCTCGGCCTCCTGTTCGCCTGGGGCCCCAAATCTTGGATCATGCCCAGGCAGGTTCAAGGGTCATCCCGGATCCTCGGAAAGCAGGGCGGAGCCGGCCTCCGCCACTTGTGCGTACTCCTCGCTCGTGAGATCGACTCGCTTCAGGGACTTGTGGCCCGCCTTGACGAGATCCATGTCCATGGAAATGCTGCGGACCTTCAGCCCGTAATAGAGGGAAACCAGGAAGGAGCCGAGTAAGGGCACGCTGGAGAGGCCTACCAGCGATGCCAGCACGCCTCGCTGGGGGGTAGAAGCCAACCAAGCAAACCCAAGGCTGATCAAGGCGCCAAAAATCGGTGCGGTGATGGCGTTATCCCGGGTCTGGTCCTTGAGAGCTACCACCAGGGCCTTGGAAAGGAGGTGGCAGGCGGGACAAGCCACGGGATCCAGGTTGGACTTGATCAGTTTCTCCATGCCCTCCAGGGCCTCCTGACGGGCCCGTTCCCGGGCGCCTTCCTGGTTCAACCAGAGTGGGCTGCGCCCCGTACCCTCGGCCTTCAGGTCCGCCACATGGCCGTAGGTGTGGCCGCAGTGTTCGCAGCGGTGGGGGATCAGCACCCGGGCGTGAAGTGAGGCAATCTGCTTTGAACCGGCAGGAATGATCATCGCTGGATCCTGTGGAAGAGCCTCCCATTCTGCATCACCTCCCGCCGTGGATAGCAGATCTTGCACCAGCCCCCAGTTCGAGGGGATGCCGCCTGGGCTGCCCAGGACGATCAACCAGAAAGGGGTGAAGATGGGCGGTGGCCGGACCTACTTGTCCTTCACGTCCAGGCTGCGGAAGCAGTGGTAGTCTGCGTGCGGCACGGTGGTGCAGAACTCTCGGTAGGGATAGGCGAAATCCCCGTCACCACGACCCAGGGCGGTGTGGATCAGAGTCCGTTTCCGCCCCCAGCCAAAGTCACCCTGGCTGAGCATGAGGCAGGCTCGGGCCAGGTCTTCGGAGCCCACGGGGGCATCGCCAAGGTGGTCCTTGAGCTGGCAGGCATGGCCGACCTCATGCAGGAACACCGCCCGCTGCAGCTTCAGAGCGATCTCCTTGCGCAAGCCTGGGTCCTTCAGCCGAGTCCAGGCGGCGTAGGCATCGGTGTAGGGAATCCGTTGCTTTGGGCCATTGGTGCGCAGGTCTATCCCTTCCGGGGAATTCGGCTCCAGGATGGCCTTCTCTAGTTGATAGAAGTCCTCCTCGATGCGCCGCTGGAAACGGGCCGGAAAGATGTTCACCGCGATGATGTTCTTGATGCACCACGGCGAGCCTTCCCAGAGCTCCGCGTACGCCGGATGGTGGGAGTCCGTGCCGCTGTCGTTGCGCACCCTGATTTTCAGAGCGAAAAAGGGCCGTTCCCCCCGATCCTCCGCGTTGAAGTTCACCAGCGGGCTCTCGCCGGGTCCGGGATTACCGGCCGGATCGACCATGGAATCGTCCAGGCGGATGGCCTTAATCCCCGTGAGGAACTCCCACTTGGCGGTCATGAACTCCTGGCTCGGGTCCAGCAGAAAGATCTCCTTGTGGCTGGGGCTCAAGCGGCGAAATTCCCGTCCCCCCTTGCCCTCGGGCGCCACAATCCCGCGGTACTCGTCGTAGAGCGTGATGCCGTCGCCCTTGGCGTCCTGCCCAGCCACGGTGTCCTCGTCCCAAGTTCGGGTCTTGCCGTAGGCGGCGCTGCGCTCCCAGGCATCGGCGATGCGGTTGTGGTCCTCGTCCAGGGGGAGGTCCAGTTCTCCCGTGTCCTTGCCCCGGAGGGTGACCTTCAGGTCCTTGCCTTCCTCGCTCTTGGCGGTGACTTTAAGGGTGCCCCAGGCACCGTAGTCGAAGCTGCGCACCCGGAAGGTGGCCTTCTCCAACGGGGCGTCGGACTCCAGGGTCGTGCGGTTGTTGAAGAGCAGGCCCTGCTCTTTCGGGCAGTCGTCCGCCCAGAAGCGAAGACCCTCCTCCGGCGAGGCCCCCTTCGGCCAGTTTCCGCAGATGCCCTGGTTCTTGGACACCTTTGGCAGAGCCACGAGGAGCTTGGCCTTCCTCGCCACGCCGGGTTCCCCCTTCTTGTGCACCTTCACCTTGAACGTGAGGGCATTGCCGGGCTTTTCCGGCGCCTGCAAATTGGCTTCGGGTATCCAGGTGTCGAAGACCTCCTCCACGGTGACCGTCACTTCGGTCTCGTCCTCCGGAGGCGCACCTTCCAACGTGAGCTTGTAGCGCTGCGTGACGGTGCCATCCTCCGAGGTGAAGGAACCCTCCTGCACCTTGCGCACCTTCTGGAGATTCCTCAGATCCTCATTGCTGAGGCGAAAGATCATCAGCGCGTGGTACCGGTCGTCACCCGCAGACCCGAATGAGTAGGAACCTGGGCCCAGAAGGCCGAATTCCGGCGGTTCCTCGTCCAGGTAGACCTGGGGCGTGCACTTGAGGATCCCGCCGTTCTTGTCCCGGGTGAAACGGGCAGCATCCTCCTTCAGGCTCCACATGCCGCCGCTGGAACTCTGCTGGATGGAGCCCGGCCCGCCCAAGGTGCGGCCGCCGGCCTGGGCACTGCCCCTGTGGGACAGGATGCCGAAGCACATGGGCTCGCTTTCGCGCAGTCCGTAAAGGCCGCCACGGCGGGCATGGAGCTTCTGGGGGGTGCGGAGATCCTCGCCCCCGTAGTTCGTGCCGAACCAGCCGTGCCAGACGGTGCCCGGGGCCAGAGTGACGGTCACCTTGCTGCTGGCTGAGGTGCCATCGCTCGCCGAAGCCGAGAGTTCCGTGGTCAAGTGGAACACCCCCTGGGCGCGCAGGGAGACTCCCACCAAGGCCACGAACAGGGCGAGGAGCATTCGACCGCCACGGGCAACCCCGATGGCATTGGTAGGGCGATGGAACATCACGGCCTCCATCGGAGATGCACTGCGGATTGCTGACTCAAGGGCCCATTTGGCGCAGGTCGTAGAAACCCTCGGTTCCTGAAACGCCTACTTCACGAACACCATGTCGCCGTTCGGATCGAGGTAGAACCTTTCGCCCCGGGCATTCTCCTGGATGACGTGGCCCTGGTTGTCCAGGCCGAGGATGCTCATCCCTGTGTCCGAGTTGGCCCTGCCCCACTTGATGAACTTTCCCATGACCGCAGATTGCCGCTGGGTTCCGCTGGGTTTGGCCTCGCCCAGGGACTCGGGGGACAGGAATTTCAGATCGCCGGTGCCTGGTTCCACCCGGAAGCACTCACCGCGGATGTTCTTGAAGACCGGTGCGCCGTTGAGCAGGCCGACCACCGTGAGTTGACCTTTGAGCTTGATGAACTTCCCGGCGTACTTGAAGGCTGGCGACTGAGGTTTCGTTTTGTCCGCAGGCGCCTTGGCGGTGGGTGGGACAGCCAAGAGCATCCCCTGGGTCGCCAGGGTGAAGCTCGCAGCGAGGATGGCAAGCTGGCGCGGCGTGAGACGGACTTTCCGGTTCATAACTCCTCCTCGGAAGTGTTGGGGCGTGCGCCCCCTTTATACCTGTAATGGCGAGGTCGAATGGCCTCGGAGGAAAGCAGGGTCTCCCGGCAAAGGGAGGATCCGCAGTTGCAGGGATAGCGTTCGCGAGCAAGCCGGAGCGACAGACGCTCGGATTCCATGGACCGAAGCTGGTAGTCAAAGGTCAATTCGGCTCCAGAGGGGATGTCCTCCCGGGCGTAGAGGTAGGGAACACCCTCGAAAACGTAGATTTCGCAGTTGGGAACGCAGGCATGGTTCACAAAGCGGGCTTCGTTGCCCCCCACCAACCCGTCGATGACATGGTCCTCGTCCACATTGAGCACATAGGTGAGATCCCGGCCCAGCGTGCGCGCCTCCGCCACTAGGCGCGCCCGGGTTGTCCGCTCTCCGGCATAGGCGATCACCCGCGTTCCCCTGGGGATGTCCCGCTTCGCGAAAACACCTGTGCCATGGATGGCTGAGGCGTCTACGCGGATGAAGTCCCGGGAGGGGTTTCGAATGACCGGGACGAGGCCGTCTGGCTCCAGGGCCACCTCATGGAAGGGGGCATTGGCATTGTCCGGCCCCACCCGAATCAGAGCGCGGGGTTCCGGTTCCAATTCTGTTTTGGCGTCCATAGGGCCTCCCACATCAGCACCGGAACTCCAACCAGCCCATCCCACCCCATTTCGGCAAAGGCTTCCTTGCCTCAGCCCGTATTGGCTTCTTCCAGAAAACGCCTGAGATCCATGTCCTGGCCAAAGATCACCAGCAGGTCGCCCGCCTCAAAGGTATCGGCCAGGGAGACGAGCCCGAGGGTGCGCAGGGGCGCTTCAGGCGGAGCATCTCGACCCAACAGGCTGGAAACCAACCCCTTTTCTCGCCGCTTGATGGTCACCAGGCGGATGTTGAAGCGGTTGAAGAGTTTCCGGCGCCATTCGGAATCCGGCCCCAGGAAGTGCGGAAGGGCCTCCACCTCCACCAACGCATAGCCACTGCCCAGGTCGATGCCGTTCACCACACCCTTGAGCACCATGGAATGAGCGAGGCCCCGGGCCGTGAACTCCTCTGGGATCACCAGCCGATCCACCCTTAAAAGGCGAAGCAGGCGTTCGTGCATCGGGGAGAGCACCCGGCAGACCAACCGCTTGGCGCCAAGCTCCTGGGCCTTCATGGTGAAGGCCAGACTGGCCTCGAAATCATCGCCAATCGCCATGATCACGGCATCGAAGTCGTCGACGGGAAAGCGCTCCAGCACGGTGGGATCGTCGAAGGGCGCGCAAACGGCCGTGGAAGCCAGATCTTTCACCGCAGAGACATTGTCATCCCGCCGATCGATGGCAATGACCTCCGCTCCAAGCTGGGCCAGGTTCTGCGTCAGATTCCGCCCGAAGACCCCCTGCCCGATGATCAGGTATTTCATGGCGCCCTCAGTTCAGAATGATGGTGGTTTCGGGGTAGCGGAAGGCGGGCCGAACCTTGGGGGGCAGCAGGCTGGCCAGGAAGGTGAGCACACCCACGCGGCCCACCAGCATAGCCAGCGCCAGCAGCAATTTGGCGGGAGTCCCCAACTGGGGCGTGATGCCGCGGGTGAGACCCACGGTGCCCACGGCACTCACCGCTTCGAAGAGCAGGTCGAAGGGTGGCAGTTCGGGATGCAGCACACCGAGGCTCACGGTGATGAAGGCCAGGAAGGCCGCCGCCACCAGAATGATGGACAGGGCCCGGTTGGCCAGTTCGTCACTGAAGCGACGGTGAAACGCCTCGATGTCGTGCCGCCCCAGGAGCACCCGCTTGAGGGAGAGCACGGCCACCGCCAGGGTGGAGGTCTTGATGCCCCCTGCGGTGCTGGAGGGACTGCCCCCCACGAACATCAGCAGGATCAAAAGCGTTGCCGTGGCAGGCATGGCGCCCTGTACATCGGTGATATTGAAGCCGGCCGTACGGGCCGTGACCGCATGGAACAGTGCGGTAAAGCCTGAGGAACCCGCCCTCGGCCCCGTCCCGAGCAGGAACTCGGTCAGCCAGATGGCCAGGGTTCCCCCCAGGAGCAGCAGAGCCGTGGTCCACAACACAATGCGACTGTTGGCGGAAAGCCGGGCCGGAACGGCGCGGGTGAAACGCATCCGGTAGCGCAGGTGGTCCCGCAGGTAGGTGTAGAAGCTTTTCACCACCGGGAATCCCAAACCGCCCAGCACGATCAGGCCCATGATCACCGATTGGAAGCCGGTCTCCGCGACCACCCGTACGTCCGCCAGACCTGGGCCCAGGGTGCTGAAGCCGGCATTGCAAAAGGCGGACACGCTATGAAAGAGGGCGAAGAAAGGCAATCCTTCTCCCGCCAGCGGACCATCCGCCAGGGCCGTGTGGATGAGCACGGCCCCCGCCAGTTCGAGGGTGGCAGTGAACCCCACGATGAGTGCCAGCACCATGCCGATCTGGCCCAGATTGTCCTCGCTCAGAAGGTCCTGAAGGCCCACCCGACTGCGGAGGGACATACCCCCGGCCATGAAGTACGCGAAGAAATAGGTCAGGGTCATCACCCCCAGCCCTCCCACCTGTATGAGTCCCAGCAGCACCCACTGCCCGTGGAGCGTCAGCGCGGTGCTGATGTCCAGTGGTGTCAGTCCCGTCACGCACACGGCGCTGGTGGACAGGAAGAATGCATCCGCCCAGGAGATGCCGCCATGGCTGGCCTGGGGCGTCTTGAGCAGCAGGGTACCCACGGCGATGAGCCCCGCGAAGCTCAGGATGAAGATCATGCCGGGGCTAAAAGTGCGGCTGTGGAACAGCTTGAGCCCCCGAAGGCCCCGGAGCGCGATGAGTCCCACCACCGTCAACTGGTTGAGGGCCATCAGGAGTAGGGCCAGGGTGCTGGCGGAGATCATGGAGGAACGAGCCCCCACCCAGGCCACCACTCGGCTGCCCAACAGCAGTTCCAGGGCCACCGTAACCGTCAAGAGCAGTTCCAGACGATGTTCCCGGATGAACACCCAAGGGTGGATCTGCACCAGTACCCGCACCGTTTCCTGCGCCACAAACACCGCCAGGATCCAGGTGGTGGCCGCCCGGGCCAGAGCGCGACTGGTTTCAGTGAGAGGCCAGCCCACCACCAGCACCAGGAGCCCCAGGGTGCCCATGCCGCAGAGCACCATCACTCCACGAAGAAGGCCTTGGAGCCGGGTTCGCCAGGCTGCGTCTGGGGAGGGAATGCGTGAGGGCATGGAAGTCCGGTTGGAACAGGGGTCAAAACGCCATTTGCGCAATTTGAAATCTGGGATTCCAAGCCTCTATCTACGCTCCAAGGCGTGGCCCCGTCAACTCAGCACGGGGCGAAGCCATGCAAGAGCTTTTACTCTGCAGCCAAAGGCAATGTCTACCGCATGGACCTTGCCTTATCGCCAGATCTGCACGTGCACGAACGGGCGTTGATTCATCATGCTGGACTTGATGGAGGGGTTTCCAATCGTGGTTCCTTGCCAGTTCACACCCTGGAGCGTCGACTTGACATTATCGGGCGGGAACACCACTTCGTGGTACTTGATCTGCACATGGGCTGGAACGTTGGGAAACGAACGCCCGTTGTCATCCACTGCGCGGATCATGTAGGTCAGGCCATTCGCCCCCCGCTGGTTTGCGGAAGGCTCGATCGGTATGTCCTTGAGTTCAATCTCCCAGCGCTCCTCCCGGGAGTCGTAATGACGAACCCCTTTCCAGACGAGGCGATGAATTTTTCGGTCATCGGCCTTGCCTTCCACGGTGTCCTCCTCCCCCCGCTGGGACCGCTGACCTCTAAAGCTTCCGGTGCCTGAGATCGGCATGCCCCCGCTGGGGTATTCCAATTCAAAACTGGCCCAGCGGCGGCTCGACCATTCCGCCTGCTTGCCCCTATAGGACCGATCGTACGAGGCCATCACGTAGACACAAATCTCGATTCGAGGGCCTCGGCTGGCAGAGGGCTGGGGAGGTGGTTCGTTTTTCCTGGGTTCCGGGCTGATGTCCTTCACCTCCAACGCGAGTCCGCGGTTTGAGCCGCTGGCGTTGGCAGCGATGACCACAATCATTTCCCCGGGGGCCAAGTCTGCCACGGCAGGCTTCAACCCCAGCACTGCCAAGTGCTGGTGCTCCAGAATCCCCTTGGCTTTCGGTTTCACCGTGTAGGCCGAAACGATCAAACCTTTGCCCGTGCTGGGAGCGAGGGTGACCTGGATCCTTCGATCACCCTTTTCCTTGCCCGCCTCGGCCCGAACGGCGAAGACCTGGGCCGAGTGGACCGCCTCGACGTTGCCCTCCAACCTGCCACTGCGCTGACCCGCAGCAAGGCTGAGTTTCTGGGAGGGGACCTCCTCAAAGAATCCAATCGGCAACTTGGGCATGGGGGAGAGAGGATCCAGCAGAAAAAACTTGGCGAACTCCCGGTAGAGGCTGTCCAGTCCCCGGGTGGCGCCGAACTTCCCACGTAGGTATTTGTCGAGGGGATCCACCGCATCCCCCAGATCACCCAGGGATGGATGGGCCACCGCGTCCCACATTTCTTTAAAATCCGAGCCCTGCTTGACAAGATAGTCAATGAAGTGGCTGGTTGCGTAGTCGTGAAAGCTCTGCGGCTGCTTTCCGTCATCACCAGGGATGGAGAAGGTGATGGATTTTTCCAGGTAGCGAGGTGACATGGCACCCCCCATGGTCGTGTCCAGCCCACCCTGCTGGAGTCCGATGCGCGCCGCGGCATAGTCGGCGCTGGCTTCAATCCACCAGCGGCGCATATCCATCGACTTGATGTTCAAGTCCAGGTTCTGAATCTTGTGAAAGAGTTCATGGGCGGCATCGTGGTCCGCCTGGCGCAGGGTGTCGTAATTCGACGGGAACAGAAGATTGCCGCTGAAGGCGCTCCACTGGCTCTCGACGGCTTCGTCTCCCCAGTAGCTCGTGGCCCTACCCAGAAAGGTCCAGATGCGCCCGTCTTCTTCCGAATCTCCTTCTGGGGCACGGAATCCCACTTCTTCGTACCTGGTGAGGGCCATGTCCAGGGTGCGGCCCAGCCACTCGGCATGTTCACGGGCATCACGAAGCCCAGCTCGCCCCTTGATCCCCTGCATCACGATGGTTTCGAGGGGATCGTAGACCACGTTGAAGCGTCTTGAGCGATGCACCCGCCACCCCTGGGTGAAGTACACGACGCTCCAGGTGCTCAGGTGGCGAGTGCGAGTGCGCAGGACCTGGCTTACTGCATCCACCTTGGCGGCCGCCAGGATCCAGCGGCCGGATTGCGGGTCCAGGTGGACCAGCGCGAGCCGCGACTCAAGGTCCGTTCCCCTGGGCAGCTGCGCCGAATCGAAAGGGAACTCCACGACCACAGCCTTCTCGAGACGCTCGGGCTCTCCACCACCCAACTGGTATACCGAGAGAACCTTTGCGCCTGAAGGCAGGGGTACGGGTGGGCGCTCCAGGAGCCGGATACCAGGAGGTTCACCCTCCACGCCCGAGGGAAGAATCATTCGGGGCCGCTGGGGCGTGAGGCGACCCAGCGGCGCGATTTCCGCCCGACGAGCCCTGGGAGCCGCAGCAGGGCGAATCAGCCGCCAAGCCAGCCACCCCCCGATGCCCAACAGGGTGACCAGCCCCAGGCAGCCCAAGGCCCAGGCCAGGCTATGGCCTCGGCGCGCCGCCCGGGGCGATGGTGGTGGTGGAGGAGGCAGCGCCGGGGGAGGAGGGGGAGGCGGTGGCGGTGGCGCGGTGGCCTCATCGGAGAACAGCAACTCTGCCCCGCCCAGCGTCAATCGGTCCCCAGGCTTCAACCAGGCTTTTTCCACGCGCTGTCCGTTGTGGAGGCTCCCATTGGCGCTCCCCAGATCCTGCATCCACCAGCCCTCGGGAACCGCATGGATCAGGGCGTGGTGGCGCGAAAGAGAGGGCAGGTCCAACACTAGGTCGTTGTCGCCCTCCCGGCCGATTCTCACAGAGGAAGCACCCAGCTTAAATTCCGCGGGCCCCCCGGGAATGGGGGTGAGGAGGATCAGTCTGGCCATGACGGACTCCAGGGGAGGCCCCCCATTCGTACCATAGGCAATTCCTGTGTGGATAGAAAAGTTCGAGCGTTCAAAAAGCCCTGCCGAGGGTTACCCCAACCCCGACCTGGATTCCGCTAGCCTGGAGCCGGAGAGCCGATGAACCGTTTCGAAGTCAGTGCCCTGGACGCCATTCGCCGCCGGGGCGACGCCGTGCGTGATGCGCGGGTGCTGGTGGCCTGTTCGGGGGGCGGGGACTCGGCGGCACTGCTGGTCTTCCTCTGGGCAGTGCGCAAAAGTCTGGGCCTGGAACTGGTGGTGGCCCACGCGGATCACGGCTTGCGACCCGAGGCTCAAGAGGATGCCGCCTTCGTGCAGGAACTCTGTCGATGGCTGGATCTCGATCTCGTGGAGGCCCGTCTGGATGTGAAGGCTCATGCGGCGGAGCAGGGCCTTGGGTTGGAAACCGCCGCCCGGGAACTGCGCTGGGCATGGCTCAGGGCTGAGGCTGCCTCGGCGGGAGCCGGAATCGTGGCCACGGGGCACACCCTGGACGATCACACAGAAACCGTCCTGATCCGACTGACGCGAGGCGGAGGTCTCGGGGCGATCACGCCCCTGCCCGCCCGGCAGGGACTGCGCTGGTCCCCTCTCATCGAGGCGAGACGGGCGGAGTTACGCGCCTACCTTCGACAGAAGGAGGTTCCCTGGCGGGAAGACGCCAGCAACGAGGAAGGCTTTACCCCCCGCAACCGTTGGCGCAAGCTTTTGGAGGAAATGCGCCGGGAAGCGCCTGCCCTGGATGCGCATCTCTGGGAGACCCACGCCCAGGCCGTCGAACTGAAGGCGTGGCGGGATGCCCAGGTCGCTGGTTGGCGCGGGAGCCGCTGGGAGGCCCAGGAGGGGCTTCTCCTGCTGAAGGGCCCCTTTTCTGAGCCGGAGCTGCGTTGGTCCCTGGAGGCAGCATTTCGGGACTTGAATTGGGGTCGCGAGGCCGAGCATCTCAGGGCCCTCTCGGCCTGGGCTCTACCGATCCTGGATCGGAAGACCCGCAAGCCCAAGCAGTGGGGCGAATGGACCCTGTGCCCCCGCGAGGGATTTTTTCCATGGTCCCTCGGCCCAATATCCCCAACGAAAGGCCGATAAACGCATCCTAGGACAGAGGCTGCGCCTTCCTTCCGGGTAGACTGGATGGGAAGACGATCCCGTCGGAGGCTCCTTGAACTCGATGATGAAGAGCGCGCTGGTGTGGGTGGCGATCATCGCCCTGGTCCTGTTGGCGCTGAACAGCATTCCCAAGAACAGCGGAACCCAGGAGATTCCCTTCAGCACCTTCTACACGGAAGGCCTCAGGGGGGACTACAAGACCGTCACCCTGGCGGGGGTGGACATCGAAGGCACCTACAAGAAGCCCGTCCAGAACGCCAAGGGCGAGACCTTCACCAAGTTCAAGACCATCGCGCCGCCCATGCAGGACCTTGGGGCCAAGATCATGGCCTGGCGCATGGAAGAGCCCCCCAAGCTCGATGAGTTCAAGGCCGCCAAGCCCAGCGAGAACAACCTCACCTTCTACCTGATCTTCTGGGGCCCACTGCTGGTCTTCGTGGTGCTCTGGTTCGTGTTCATGCGTCAGGCCCAGATGGGCGGCAACAAGGCCCTGAGCTTCGGCAAAGCCCGGGCCCGGGGGCTTGCGGCCGGTGCCAAACGCGTCACCTTCGCCGATGTGGCGGGCTGCGACGAAGCCAAGGCCGAGTTGCAGGAAGTTGTGGAATTCCTGAAGGACCCCGCCAAGTTCGTGAAACTGGGCGGCAAAATTCCCCGGGGCTTGCTGCTGATGGGCCCTCCGGGCACCGGCAAGACCCTGCTGGCGCGCGCCATTGCGGGCGAGGCCAAGGTCCAGTTCTTCAGCATCTCCGGCTCCGACTTCGTCGAGATGTTCGTGGGCGTGGGCGCTTCGCGCGTCCGTGACCTCTTCGAGCAGGGCAAGAAGAATGCACCCAGCATCATCTTCATCGATGAAATCGACGCCGTGGGCCGTCATCGGGGCGCAGGCCTCGGCGGGGGTCACGACGAGCGGGAACAGACCCTCAACCAGCTGCTGGTGGAGATGGATGGCTTCGAGGGCAACGAGGGTGTGATCCTCATCGCCGCCACCAATCGCCCCGATGTGCTGGATCCGGCCCTGCTTCGCCCGGGCCGCTTCGACCGCCGGGTGGTGGTGGATCGCCCCGACCTGAAGGGCCGCACGGAGATCCTCAAGGTCCATACCGCCGACAAGATTCCCCTTTCTCCCGATGTGGATCTCGAAGTGATCGCCCGGGGCACCCCCGGATTCGCCGGGGCCGACCTGGCCAATCTCTGCAACGAGGCCGCCCTCAACGCCGCCCGGGTGAACAAGAAGTGGGTCGAGATGGTCGACTTCGAGAACGCCAAGGACAAGGTCTACATGGGCAGCGAGCGCCGCAGCTTGGTGATGACCGAGGAGGATAAGAAGATCACCGCCTACCACGAGGCCGGCCATACGGTCATCGCGGCGATGGTGCCCCACAGCGATCCCATCCACAAGGTGACGATCATCCCCCGGGGCCGCGCCCTGGGCGTCACCTGGCAGCTTCCCGAGCGGGACCGCTACAACACCACCAAGGACTACATGGAGAGCCGCATCTCCATCGCCATGGGGGGCCGCATCGCGGAAGAGATCTTCTTCAACCAGCTCTCCACGGGTGCCAGCAACGACATCCAGCAGGCCACCGAAATGGCCCGGGCCATGGTCACCGAGTACGGCATGAGCGAGAAGCTCGGCCCGCTGAAATATGGCGGGGGCCATCAGGAGGTCTTCCTGGGCCGCGACTTCGCCCAGCAGCGAGACATCAGCGAGGATACGGCTCGGGTCATCGATGGCGAGGTGCATGCCATCGTGATGTCCAACTACGACCGGGCCCGACGCATCATCCAGGAGAAGCGCGCCGAACTGGTCGCCATCGCGGAAGCCCTGCTCCTCCGGGAATCCCTGGACGGCAACGATGTGGCGATCCTGATGGGCGGCGGCATCCTGCCACCCAAACCCGAAACGCCCACCGTCAGCGCCTCCTCCACCGATGAACCCGAGCCCGATCCGGGCCTGGATCCCGCCCTGAATCCCGCCTAGTTCCAGGATGCTCTGGCACACCTCTCGCGGAAGCCTGCCCCTGGATAGCCCGGTGTACCTGGGCATCCTCAACGTCACGCCCGATTCCTTCAGCGACGGGGGCCGCTTTCGCGAGCCCACGGCAGCCCTGGCCCAGGGACGGAGGCTGCTCGCGGAGGGCGCCGCGGTCCTGGATCTCGGGGCCGAAAGCACTCGACCCGGCGCCCAGGCCGTAGAGGGGGCCGAAGAGTGGCAGCGCCTCGAACCCGTCATCGACGGCCTTGCGCGGGAATTCCCGAAGACGCCCCTGAGCCTGGACACCCGCCATGTCCCCATCGCCCTGAAGGGCCTGGGACGGGGCATTGCGGTCCTCAACGATGTCTGCGGCTTTTCCGACGATGGCATGCTGGACCTGGCCCGGAGCAGCCACTGCGGCCTCATCGCCGTGCGCAGTAGGCGGGTCGAGGGTCGCCTCGTCATGCCGCCCTACGACGATCCGGCGCCCCGCGATGCCGAGACCGCCCTGGAAGAGCTCCGGGCGATGAAGCTCCGCCTGCTCCAGGAAGGCATCCAGCCCGAGCGAATCCTGCTGGATCCAGGTTTCGGTTTCGGTACGACCTTCCGGGAGGATCTGGCCCTCTGGGAGGCCCTGCCCCGGCTTTCGGAGGCGCTCGAGTGGCCGACGGAGCGAATCTGCATCGCCATTTCCCGCAAGCGATTCCTGGCGCACCGGGCGGGGCGTCCGGAACTTCCCCCGGATCAGCGGGACGATCTGACCGAAGCGGCCCACGCCGAAGCCCGCGACCTTGGTTTCCGGGTCTTCCGTACCCACGCCATCCCCCCGCCGAGGGTGCGGGCCGCCCGCCTCGAGGATGCCCCCGCCATCGCCGCCGTGCATGTGGCCTCCTGGCGCCAGGCCTACAGAGGCATGCTGCCGGAAGCCCACCTGGAGAGCCTCTCCACCCTGGAGAAGGAAGCCACCACCCGGAACCTGCTGAGGACCCCGCCCAGCCCGCGGCACCGCCTCATCGTGTTGGACCGCGGCGGACAGATTCTCGGCTTTGCTGCCACCGGACCCGCCTTGGAGGACTCGAGTGAAGCCCTGGGAGAGATCTTCGGGATCTACCTGCACCCCTCCATCTGGGGGTGTGGCTTCGGTCGCCTGCTCATGGCCCAGGCCCAGGCCACCTTGGGAGAGGATGGGTTCCAGGAGGCCATTCTCTGGGTGCTTGAACGCAACACCCGGGCGCGGAAGTTCTATGATGCCGGAGCCTGGAAAGAGGTCGGGGAGCCGCGCACCCAGTGGCATGGGGGGATCGCGATCCGCGAAGTGCGCTACCGTCAAAGCATCCCCCTCACGCCCTCGACCTGATCGACACCTTTTTGGGAACAGCCATGGAACTCAGATACTTTGGAACAGACGGCGTGCGCGGCAAGGCTCTGGCCTCTCCCCTGACCCTGGAAGAAACCGCCCGCTGGGGCCGCGCCTGGGGCCAAGTGGCCCGGAGCCGTGGCATCCAGGAACTGGTCATCGGCTGGGATCCCCGCACCAGCTCAGAACCCCTGGCCGAGGCCTTCCTGAAAGGCCTGGATGGTTTCCTGCACCCCGAGGTGCTCGGCATGGTTCCCACGCCTGCGGTCGCCTGGGTCACCCAGCGCCGCCCCAATGCCTGGGGCCTCATGATCAGCGCCAGCCACAACCCGCCGGAAGACAACGGCCTGAAGGGCTTTAACAGCGTGGGTGAAAAGCTATCCGAGGAAGAAGAAGAGGCCGTGGAGGCAGCCTTCGAGGCCACGGGGCCCATCGGCCCGCATGCCGTGGATCTGCGGCCCGACGCGGCCGCCGTGGAGGCCTACCTGACCCATCTGGAAGGCCAGGAACTCCCGAAGGATTTCAAGCTGATCGTGGATTGTGCCCATGGCGCCACGGCCCCCTGGGCGCCAAGGCTCCTGAGGGGCGCGGTGGAATGGATGGGTTGCCCGGAGGATGGTGATCGCATCAACGTGGGTGTGGGTTCGACTCATCTGGAAGGCCTGCAGGCCGCCGTCCGAGCCCGAGGCGCCGCGGCCGGTGTGGCCTTCGATGGTGACGGGGACCGTTGCCTGTTCGTCAACGCCGAGGGCGAGGTAGTGGACGGAGACCAACTCCTCTGGCTCCTGGCCCTGGATCTGCACAGCCGGGGCGAAATGCTCCCGGGCGTGGTCGGCACCCTGATGACCAATGGCGGCCTGGAGGCGGCCCTGCGCACCCTCGACATCCCTCTGGTGCGCACTCCTGTGGGCGACAAGTTCATGCTGCGGGAGTTGGGCATCCGCGGCTGGGATCTGGCCGCCGAGGCCTCGGGGCACG
This sequence comes from Holophaga sp., assembly GCA_041908845.1. Taxonomy (GTDB): domain Bacteria; phylum Acidobacteriota; class Holophagae; order Holophagales; family Holophagaceae; genus JAYREN01. Next base: position 19,946 of record JAYREN010000032.1, read on the forward strand.
TGATCCAGAAACATGTGGGCCCCTCCGGCGATGGCCTGGCCACGACCCTTTCGGTGCTCCAGGCGCTGTTGCGGCGCAGCCCCGAACATCGCTGGGACTGGTGCTTCCGCCCCTGGCCCCTGAAGCTGGTCAACCTGGTGGCCGCGGAACGACGGCCGGTGGAGGCCTGCGCCTGCCTCAGCGAGGCCATGGTGGCGTTGGATGCCCAGCACGGCGAGGCCATCCGCATGGTGGTCCGGTGGTCCGGCACCGAACCCAAGCTCCGTCTCATGGTCGAGGCCCGGGAAACCGAACTCATGCTGGATGCCATCGGTCGCCTGGAAAAGGCGGCCCGGATTGATCTTGCGCTTTGACAAGATCCGCCACCGATAAGATTCCTGATAGGATCGGACAGACGGCAAGCCTCGTCTTCATCACGTACAGGGAGCCCTTCAGGTGACGACCCGCCTCGGTGTGAATATCGATCATGTGGCAACCCTTCGGCAGGCACGCTCGGGTCATGAGCCGGAGCCTGTCGCCGCGGCTTTGCTGGCCCAGAGCGCCGGCGCCCATGGCATCACCGTGCATCTGCGTGGGGACCGTCGCCACATCCAGGAGCGGGATGTCCGGCTTTTGCGAGAAGTCCTCGCCGTCCCCCTCAACGTGGAGTGTGCCGCCTCACCGGAAGCCATGGCAGCCATCGTTCCCCTGAAACCCCACTGGGTGACCCTGGTGCCCGAGACTCGCGAGGAGCTCACGACTCAAGGCGGCCTGGATGTGGTCTTCCTGCAGGGTCACCTGCGTTCGGTGATCCGCGAATTGCGGACCTCCGATATCCGCGTGAGTCTCTTCATCGATCCCCAGCTTGAACAGGTCAAGATGGCCTCCCGCATCGAGGCCGACGCCGTGGAATTCAACACAGGCGTTTACGCCGATCTGCCTCTGGGCAGCGATCCCGGCCCTGAACTGGAGCGCCTGAGGGAATCCGCCCGACTGGCCTCCCGGGTTGGCCTCGGGGTGCTTGCCGGCCACGGCCTGGATCTTCGGAATGTAGGGCCTATCGCAGCCATCCCGGAAATCCAGGAACTCAACATCGGCCACAGCATCATCGGGCGGGCCGTGCTCGTGGGCCTCGAGCGCGCCGTGCAGGAGATGCTGGCCGTCCTCTCAGAGAAGCGTGCATGAACCCGGCGGGAAGCATTATCGCCTCGCGGCGCCCTCGGGTCCGGGCAGGAGCCTTCCGCATGACCGGGAGAGCCTGAATGTCCAACCTTCGCGGCAACCTCCAGAGCATTTCCCTGACCGATGTTGTGCAGCTGCTCAACGTGAACCGCAAAACGGGAAAACTCTACGTCATCAACGGCAAGCACACGGGCACCCTCTATGTGCTCAACGGTGAAGTCGTCCATGCGGAAACGCCCCAGACCGTGGGCGAAAGCGCCGCCTTTGAGGTGCTGGAGTGGGACAAGGGTGAATTCGAATTCGCGGCCACCAAGTTCAAGGCGCCCACGAGCATCCGCCGCTCCTCCCAGGATCTGCTAATGGAATCGGCCCGCACGGCGGATTCCCGCAAGCGCTTCCGAAGCATCTTCCCCAACCTTCATGCGGTGCCATGGCCTGTGCTGAAGGAGCCGCAACTCACCCAGGGGCTCAAGCTCTTTCCCGAGGACCGCAAGGTATTGCCTTTCCTGGATGGCTACCGCGATTTCTCGGAGGTGGTCTCGGTTTCGGGCATGAGCGAGATCACCGTGCTCCAGACCTGCCTGAGCCTGAAGGAAGCCGGTCGCCTCCAGGTGCTCGAACCATCCATCACCGTCTCAGTCACCCCCCTGAAGACTGGAATCTTCCGTAAGGCGGATCATGTGGAGCTGTCCAAGACCGTCGAGTCCGTATGGAAGATGATGGGCCCCTATCGGACGGAATCGATCCGGAATGTCCGCATCATCTGGCCCGACGGCCCCGCCGTGGAACCGGTCCAGTTCGTCTCCGGGGTGGATGACCAGAGCCTCTGCGTTCCCAAGGAACTCATGCAATCGTGGAACCTTCCCGAAGGAATCTTCGTGAGCGTCCGTCCCGCTCCCTGACCCAGGAGATCTGCCATGGAAGCCCAGGACAGTGCCGGAATCGAGCACGGAACCGTTGCCTCTCCCGTAGAGCCCGATGGTCTACTTCGTGAATTCCGGGAGCGCAGCGAGGCCTTGGATACACGGTTGGACGCCCTCCAGGAGATGATCCAGGGCATCCGCAGCGAGATTCAGGACGACTCCGCCCGAGGTCTGCGTCGACTGGCCGAGGCCGCCTCCGACATGGCCAATGGTCGGGTGTACCAGAAGATTGATCTGGAGGCCAAGGGCGAACTCGGTGCACTGGTGAAGAGCCTCAACACCACCCTCACCAACCTCCAGCAGCTGGACGCCTCCGTGAGGCAGCAGAGTACCCAGGTTCCAGAGCTTGCCGCCCAGCTGGACGCCATCACCGCCGATACAGAGACGGCCACCCAGACAGTAATGAACCGCTTGGATGTCCTCATGAATTCCA
>JAYREN010000033.1:0-7489 GCA_041908845.1 Holophaga sp.
CGTGAAGGAACTCCGGAGCCAGCTCGACAATGTACTGCTGCTGGATGCGGGCGATGTCTTCCAGGGCACGCCCTACTTCAACCAGTACAAGGGTTCCCTGGACTACAAGCTGATGTCCATGGTGGGCTACGACGCCGCCACTCTGGGCAACCACGATTTCGATAATGGTGTGGAGGGGCTGCTCACCGCCATGGTGGAGGCCAAATTCCCCTTCGTGAACTGCAACCTGGACATGAAGGGCGCGCCCGCCTTGGCGAAGCGCGTGCAGCCTTGGCTGGTGAAAGAGCTGCCCGGCGTGAGGGTCGGCATCACCGGCGTCTGCGTGGATTTCAAGGGGCTCGTGGCGCCGAAGAATCATGAGGGGGTGGTTTGGATGGATCCCCTCGAGAGCCTGAAGCCCGTGGTCAAGCACCTGCGGGAGCGAGAGAAGGTAGACATGGTGGTGCTGCTCTCCCACCTGGGCCACGACTTGAAGGGCATGGCGTGGGATGACCTCTCCCTGGCTCCGAAATTGCCTGGCGTCGATGTGATCATCGGCGGGCACAGCCACACCTTTTTGGATGAGCCCGTTCGGGTCAAGCATAGAGCCGGAGAAACGCTCATCTTCCAAGTGGGCTTCGGCGGCGTGAACCTGGGCCGCATGGACTTCACGGTGAGCAAGGGCGCGGTGAAGGCCGCCAGCGGCGCCGTGGTCCCCGTGATGGCCTGATCAAACGGAATGTCCAAGGGGGGACATCGCGACCGCATGGAGCAGGCGGTCCCCCCTGGGTCTCGTCAGCGGGCGAGGCACCGAATTCCGTCTTCGGGCTGACCCCGCCAGGGGATCGTTCGGTTGCATTCGAGCCTGCCCTCAGGGCAGCGGGGTCTGAAGGGGCAGCCGAGGGGCCGCCGCTCCGGAGCCTCAAGAAACCTGGACTCGGTGGAGGGTTCGCCCCGGGATGCCGCCAGCAGGCGCTGGGTGTAGGGGTGGGCCGGGGTCTGGAGGACCCGCTCCGTTGGACCCGCTTCGAGCACTTCGCCCCCGTAGAGCACGATTACCCGATCAGCCATGGCCTGGGCCACGGCGGGATCATGGGTGATCCAGAGCCAGCCGAGCCTTCGATGGTGCTGGAGCTCCGCCAGGAGGGCCAGGAATTCGGTCTGCAGATCGGGATCCAGGGCTGTGGTCGGCTCGTCCAGAACCAGCAGTTCCGGATCGCAGGACAGGGCGATGGCCAGGGCGATCCGTTGGCGCTGGCCGCCGCTGAGTTCCCCGGGCAGCCGTTGGAGAAAGGCCCGAGTCTGGGAGAGTTGCAGCCTCGTCAGCAGGGGGGCCAATCGATCGAGGGCGGCCCGCAGGGATTCTTGCCGGTGGACCCAGGGTAAGAGCGTGAGTTGCGCCTCCAGGCTCAGGATGGGGTTGAGGGCCCCCAGGGGATCCTGGGGCACCCAGCCCAGGCGACGCCCCCGAACGCTGTCCCGGGCGGAACTGGGGCGATCCAGGGGCACGCCGAATGCCTCCAGGGTGCCTTCGGTCTGGATCACGCCCGGGGGCAGCACCCCGAAGATGGCCTGGGCCAGCAGGCTCTTCCCCGATCCCGACTCGCCCAAAAGGGCGATGCGTTCCCCGGGGTGCAGGGCAAGGGTGAGGGGGGCAACCAGGCGCACCTCATCCCTGCGGCACAGGCCCAAGCCATTGATAAAAAGGGTCATAGAAAAAGCAGCTTAGCAGCGCTTGGGGGTGGGAGCCTTCCCTTGACGGGGGAAAACCCGGGAGTACCCTTCTTCCAGATCGAGGCACTAACTCAGTGCAACGCCCACTTTGGAGGATGCATGGACTTTCTGAAGCCTGACGTTCAGGAACGCCTGTCGAAGGATCACTTCGAGTTCCGAAAGCTGATGGAAGAGCACACGGCTGCGGACCAGCGGCTCCAGTGCCTGGTCAACAAGGTTCGGCTCACCTCCCAGGAATCCCTGGAAGAGGCCGCGCTGAAGAAGGCCAAGCTCCGGGCCAAGGAGCGGATCTACCAGATCGTGCTCGAGGATTCCAAGCATCGCAGCCAGTAGAGAACAAGAACGACGTTGGCGCAGGCGCGCCCTGAACGAACAAGGCCCCGGATCGCTCCGGGGCCTTCGTTTTCGAGGCTCAGATGACGGCCGGGATGTAGGCCTCGCCCATCCAGTAGACCAGTTCCAGGGGGTGCTTGACGTCCCAGAGCGCTACCTTGGCTAAGGCGCCGGGGTGGAGATGGCCGAGATCCCCCCGTCCCAGGCTGCGGGCGGCGTGGAGCGTCATGGCCGTGAAGGCTTCCTCGAAGGTCATGCGAAGCTGCAGGCAGCCCAGGCGCAGGATCAGGAGGGGATCCAGACAGGCGCAGGAGCCGGGGTTGAAATCCGAGGCCAGGGCCACCCTGCAGCCGGCTTCGATCATCTTTCGAGCCGGAGCGAAATCGCGCATCCCCAGGAAGAGCGTGGTGGCGGGCAGGAGGGTCGGCGTGACCCCGGCCACCGCCATGGCATTCATACCTGCCTCCGAGCAGAACATGAGGTGATCGGCGCTGGCGGCGCCCAGTTCGGCCGCCAGTTCTCCGCCGCCGGTGTGGCAGAATTCGTCCGCATGGATGCGCGGTGTGAGGCCCAGCCTGCGCCCGCTTTCGAGGATCCGGCGGCCGTGCTCAGGGGTGAAGACACCCCTTTCCACGAATACATCGCAGAACTTCGCCACGCCGGGAAAGCGTCGTACCAGCTCGGGCTGCCACTCGTCGGCCACTATCTGGATGAAGCGGTCGGGATCGCCCGCGAATTCCGGGGGCAGATCATGGGCGGGCATGAGGGTGACATCCAGGCTCCAACCCCGTCCCTGGAGTTCGGCGTAGGCCTCTAGGAGGCGGGATTCGGCCTCCAGGGCCAAGCCGTAGCCGGTCTTGGCCTCCAGGTGCGCCACGCCCTTGCGGGCCAGTTTCCGTAGGCGCTCCTCGCCGATTTCGACCAGCTCATCCACGGAGGCCAGACGAGTGGCCCGGACCGTTTCGCGAATTCCGCCGCCTTGGGCGGCGAGCTCAGCGTAGGTGACGCCGTGCAGGCGCTGGTTGAACTCCTGGCTGCGGTCACCGCCGAAGAGCAGGTGCGTGTGGGGATCCACAAAGCCCGGAGTCGCCCAGCGGCCTCGGCCATCGATTTCCTCGGCATCCTCCCATTCCTTGGGAAGGTCCGAACGCACGCCCAGCCAAGCGACGCGCCCATCCTGGATGCCCAGGGCTGGATCCGTCAGGGTCTGGGTGGCCCAGGGGGTGGCGGGATCCGGGGTGAGGAGCCCCTTGAGATTCGTAAGGACCTGTTTTGCGCGCATGGCTCCATTCTGCCATCCATCCGGGAAATTCCGCCGCCTTGCTATGCTTCCAGGCAAACGACCTGTGAAGCAGCAGGCACCTTGAACCTTTAGCGTTAGTAGTCGGAACCGGCCTCGTGCCGATTGGGGGTTATCGATGTGGAAAACAGGCATTTTCATCTGTTGGGTGGCTGCATCCTCCCTGTTTGCCCAGGCTCCTACCGCCGCTCCAAGGGCGGAAACGCCTGTGCTCCTGCCCGGCGAGGGTCTGGCTGCGGCTGGCCCCGATGGGGTGGTTCAGACCTACGGCGACGCCACTCGGGAGACGCCCATGGGAGGCCTGGCCAAGCTGCTCTGGATGCGCCTGGAGGGCGATGAATGGGCCGCCATGGGGGTGGAGTTCAAGTGCACTGGGGCATGGAACGGCCATCGCTGCTGGTTGGGCAAGGGGCACGGGCGGGTGGATCTGGGCAAGGCGCTTCAGGGGAATTGCGATCTGGCCTTTCTCGCCTGGGTGCAGATGAGCGCGGAAAGGGCCCTACGTATCTATGGCGAAGGAGTGGCTCGCGTTCGACTGGATGAGGTATTCGGGCCCTTCGTGGGCAATCGGTTGAAGACCGGTGAGGGCCTTCCAGTCTTTGATCCCCAGTGGATAGGAGAGGGCGACTTGCTCCGCACCAGCCCCGAGACCCTGCTGCGGTGGATGTTGGACCCTCACCAGGAAGTGACACTGGAGCGCTGTCGTCGCCACCTCCAGGGTTTCATCGGCACCATGATCCGGGGCACCACGTGGTGGGCCCTGGTTGGAACCGCTCCGGTGCCCGGGGCGCCCGGTGAAACCTGCGCCTGGGTGGCGGGCAGCAACGGTCACGTCACTTGTGTATTAAGGCTGCCCAAGGGCCAGGGCAGGGCCGAGGGCTTGGCGCGTTTCCGTACCCTTATGAAGATCCCCGACAAGAAATGAACCTGCTGATCGATTGGGTGCCTTAGCGTGAGCGGTCGGACCTGGTTCGTCTATCTCCTGCGCTGCGGGGACGGCACCATCTACTGTGGGATCGCCCTTGATGTGCAGGCACGGCTGAGGCTCCACGAGATCGGAAGGGGCGCCAAGTACCCCCGAGGCCGAACCCCCCTGGAGTTGGTGGACACAGAACCCTGCCCCAGCAAGGCCGAGGCCCTGCGGCGTGAACGAGCTATCAAGAAGCTGCCCAGAGCACGCAAGGTGGCACTCTGGGCAGCTTCGGCAGGATGATGCGGACTACTTGACTTCGAGCTTGCGGGCTTCCAACAAGTTACCGAGGGCCTTCTCCAGGGTGGTGACTGCCTTGGCGTAGCTGATCTGGGCCTGGAGTTCTCCGCTCTTGGCGGAGTCGAGATCGTTCTGCTTGGAAAGCACCAGGAAGTTGGTGCTCATGCCGTTCTCGTATTTTTTCTGTTCGGCGTTGAGATCCTTCTCCCGGAAGATGCGCGTCTTTTCAGCGGCCTTCACGGCCTTTTCCGTGGCGTCGACATTGCGGAAGGCGGTGCGTACTTCCAGCATGATGCCCAGTTCGAGATCCCGCACTGAAAGCTCGCTGCCGCGGCGGTTGGCCCGGGCCTGGGCCATCAGGCCCCTGGAGGTGCGGTTGGGCAGGGGCATGGAAAAGGTGAGGCCCACGTTGTAGCCGGGGTTCTTGGCCCCCCAGAGATCCGTGTTCACCGGAGAGTAGGACTCGTGGTAGGCGGAACTGCCGTTGTAGCCAAGGCTGAGGTCCAGCTGGGGCTTCATGCGATTATTTGCCGCGCCTTCGAGGATCTGCTTGGATTCGAGGTCAAGCTTGGCGCTCTTGAGCTCCACTCGCCGCTCAAGGGCCATCTTCTCGGCGCTCTTCTCGTCGGTGCTGATGTGGCTCAGAGTGGGTGCATCGGTAAGCTCAAGGTTGTTCGGGCGCTCACCCGAGGGATAGAGCGCGCGGATCAGGGCATCCTTGGTGTTGGCCCACTGGGCTTCGGCGGCAATGATGTCCTGCTGACGCTGGGCCTCGGCGGCCTCGGCGCTGGTGACCTCGATGGGCGCCAGGGTGCCCACTTCCACCCGGATCTGGTTTTCCTTGAGCTGCTTCTGAGCGAGGGTCAGGGCCTGCTGCTTGTTCTCCAGGTTGCGCTGGGCATAGACCACGTCCCAGTAAAGTGATTCCGTGCTTGCCACCAGGTCGATGATGGCCTTCTGGTACTGGTAGTCCGCCGCGATGGCGCCCTTCTTGGCCACGATGACATTGGCCTCGGTGGCACTGCGCCCGAAGCCCTTGAGCAGCGACTGGGTGTAGCTGGCGCTCAGGACACCCGTATAGGGGCGCGCAGTGACACTGCTGCCAACCCCCAGGATGTTCTCTGTAGTGGACCGATAGCTGGGGTTGTATGTCATGGAGAACTTGCCGCCCCACTCGAAGGGCTTCATAACACCGAGGCTCAGCTCCTTCGTGTTGGTGGTGTCGTCGCCGATCTTGTTATTGAACTGGTCCTCGAGGTTGAACTTGGAGCGCCCCACGCCCGCATAGCCGTTCAGAGTCCAATCGAAGCTGCCTTGGTTGACCAGGACGCTGGCCTTGGCGAACTCCCGGTCCTCAGAGGCGATCTGCACCTGAAGGTTGTTTTCCAGCGAGGTCTTGATCGCTTCCTGGAGCGAAAGGCGCACGGGGCCAGTGGGTGTCGGGCTCTGAGCCACCAGGCCGTAGCAGACCATCAGGGTTGGAAACACACGGGCTCGAAGCATCGCTACTCCTCGGAGGATCGAAAGAACTGTCCGGACAGACATCGGGGCCTACGTTTTGAATTGGCCTTCGGTTTAGACCCCGGGCCTCTTGCAGGATGCACACCTCGCGATCTGAGGGCAATCGCAAGATTCATCAAGTGGTTAATGGGGGTCCAGCTGCCGTTTCTCGCCGCTGGTTTGCATTTCCGGGGGAACCGTTCGCAGGTTACCGTGGGCGGCATCAGGGCAACCCAAGCTGGGCCCGCAAGCTCGGCACTTCCTCGGGGGCCGTGCGGGTCGCCAGGGTCAGGGCCTGTTCGAGCCTCCGTCGGGCTTGGTTGTGATCTCCGCCCAGAGCCAGGGCTCGAGCCTCGGCCCGAAGGATAAAGGGGTTCTCCTGGGCCTTCTCACGGCCTTCCTTGATGAGTGCCAGGGCCTGGGGAGAAGCCACTCCCGCCTTCATCATCGCCTCCGCCTGGCCAGCCAGATCCTGGGCCAAGCCCTGGGTATCCTTGAGGCGCTGGTGTATTTCGGCTGCGGCCAGGAATCGCCGCTGGGCGGCGAGGGGCTGTCCGCCCTCCAGATCCAGGCAGCCCAGCTGGAAGAGCACGATCCCTTCCAGGGGCGTCCGCTTGAGTTCACGACACAGGGTGAGTGCCTCCTCGAGGTGGCTGCGGGAGGAATCCCAGTTCCGCTGCACTCGGTCCAGAATGCCCAGATTGGCCAATGGAATCACTGTGCCCGCGCGATGGCCGATCTGCCGCTTGAGGGTCAACGAATCGCGGAAGAAGGCTTCGGCCTTGGCGAAAGCTCCCATGGCGATGGCGACATCTCCCAGATTGTTGAGGGCGATGGATTCCGCCCAGCGGTCCTGGGTTTCCCGCGCTTTGGTCAGCACCATGAGGTAGTGGCGCTCCGCGACCTGGAAATCCCCGCGGTCCTTGGCGATGACGGCCAGATTGTTGAGGGTCAGGATTTCATCCCCGCGATTGCCCAGTCGCCGCTCGAGAATGAGCGCTTGGCCGAGGAACTGTTCGGCCTCCTGGGGGCGCTTGCGCTCCAGGGCGAGAAAGCCCTGGTTGTTGAGGATGGCGGCCTGGAAATCCTCGTCGCCCATGGCCCGGGCGATGGAGAGGCCTTCGGCAAAGGCTTGCTGGCTTTCCTCCCAGCGGCCCTGTTCCATGCGCAGCAACCCGAGCTGTGTGATGGCCTGGATCTCGCCGCGGCGGTTCCCGGAGGCACGCCCGGCCCAGCGCCCCCACTGGATGGCCATGTCGCAGTTGGGATCCCCGGCCTTCTGCATGCAGATTCCATACTGCACCACGGCGTTGGCGAAAAAAGGCGCCTGCTCGGAGGCTATGCGAAGGAAGGGCAGGGCCTCCTTGAAATGGCCCCGGTTCATGAGGTCCTTGCCCTCGGCGTAGGCTCGAAAGGCCTCGGGGGGAACCTGG
>JAYREN010000033.1:7499-22274 GCA_041908845.1 Holophaga sp.
GTTCCACCGCCTGGAGCATGGAGAGCGCGGCCTGGCGGGAAAGGGGTTGAAGCTCGTGGAGTCCGCACTGGTCCCGCGTATTCTCTCCCTCGAAACGCACTTTGCCGCTTGGATCGAGCAGCCGATAGGCGAGGAGCCAACCGCCCTGTGCGGTGCGCCTCAGTTCGGAAACCAGCACTAGATCCGCGCCGAGCCTGCGCTGCAGACGCTGGATCGCTTCTGGGGACGGGGGGGCATCCGGGGCGAGTTCCATGGATGCAATCGCCTCCATGGGAAACACCCGCAGTTTGGAGCTGTTGCGTAGCCCGGAACACAATAAATCCGGAATGAGCCAGCGGAGTTGTGCGGCCAGGGCGGGGTCGCCCGTGCGGTTGACCACCGGCAGCACCGCGATACCGGCAGGCCGCTCGCGGGTGAGGTCTGCGATCACGCCGCGCCCGAGAAGCCAGTACAAGGTCAGCCCCAGAGCCACCGTGGCCACCGCGCTCAGGCCTGCCACGTCATAGAACCCCAGAGGACGGTATAGCTTTTTGATTTCCTGGCTCACTTCTGCGGCTGTGAGACGGTCCTCGGGTCGGGTCGCGAGCATCCGGTTCAGCAGCGCGCTCAGGCGCCGAGTTCCACCCTTCACCTTGAAGGGGCGCCTCGAGTTGGCGACCACTGCCTCGAAGCGTTCGCGGCCTTCGCCCGGAAAGGGATGCTCCCCCGCCAGCAGTTCCCAGAACAGGATTCCCAAGGCAAACACATCGCTGGGCGCGCCCGCCAGATGTCCTCGGATCTGCTCCGGCGAAGCGTAGCGGGGGCTGCCCATGAAAAAACCCTGCTGAGTCAGGGGATCGGAGAGCCGCGAGGACGCCGACGAGGATATACCGAGCGTTCGGATGAGTCCCGTAGGTAGCTCACTCTCCTCGAGGACAAGCTGGTCATGGCCACAGGATTCATGAACCCCCGCGTCCTGCTGCCCCACCGGAGCATCCGTCTGCTCGCCGCGGTGCCGCGCCAGGCCAAAGTCGAGGATCTTCGCATGACCTTCGCTATTGACCATGATGTTGCTGGGTTTCAGATCCCTGTGGACGATGCCCTTGGCGTGAGCTGCGGAAAGGCCATCCGCCACTTCCTGAAGCAGGCGGAGCTTTCCGCGGCGGTCCAGACGAGCCGCGGCAACCTCGAGAGTCGCTCCCTCCAGCCACTCCATGGCGATGAAAGTTCCCGCCTCGGAGGTGACCAGGTCATGCACCTGGCAGACGTGAGGGTGGTTCAGCTGGGCCAGGGCCAGTGCCTCGCGGCGGAAACGCTCGAGGTTTTCCGCCGGCGCGTCACGGCAGGGGCGAACAGCCTTGAGGGCAACAAAGCGCTCCAAGAGCGGATCCCAGGCCTGGTAGACCTCGCCCATACCACCCATTCCTGCGAGTTTCTGGATGCGAAAACGCCCGACCACTCGGCCCGGCTCCAGGAGCTCCAGGGCGGGTGCGGCGGGAAGGGTGGGGCCGGATACGTGGTCCGGAGACGGTGGGTTCATGGGGGGCTTGGCCTGGGCCGGAAATGGACCCCTCCATGATCGCTGAGATTGCGCGGGGGCGCAGCCATTGAATCCGCGCGCCATCCGCATGCTAAGCTCATCGCACCTCGGGCGGGGTTCTCCTGGGGGCGACTGGGAGGATTCAGGCCATGCAACTGCAAGACGCCCTCGGTACCGCCATCGAGTACGAACACCGGGTGAGGGACCACTACGCGAACGCCGCCCGGAAGGCGACGGATCCCGTGGCACAGCGAGTCTTCGCCATCCTGGCTCGGGAGGAGCAGGGGCATGTGGAATACCTGGAGACTCGGCTGGAGGAGTGGAAGGCCACCGGCGTGGTTCGGATGGCCGAGCTCAAGAGCCTGCTGCCCGCCGCCGCCCAGGTCCTGGAGGCCGCCCAAAAGGCCACCAAGGAGGCGAAGCCCAGCCCCGTCGCCAAGGCCGAGATCGATTTCCTCAAGGAGGCTCTCGAGCTGGAGCGCAAGACCAGCTCCTTCTACCAGGAGCTCGTGGCCAAGCTCGAACCCAAGCACCGCGAACTCTTCGCGCGCTTCCTGGAAATCGAGGAAGGGCACGTGACCATCGTGCAGGCCGAGATCGACGCGGTGGCAGGCCACGGCCACTGGTTCGACTTCATGGAATTCAGCCTGGAAAAGTAGGCGAGCCAGACTGAAACAAAGTCAGGACCCCGGTCTTCGGGGCCCTGACTTCATAGAGAGTCGCGGGTTCAGATGCGGTCGAGAGCCTGCTTCAGGTCAGCGATCAGATCATCCGCATCCTCCAGACCCACGCTGATGCGGATCATGTTCTCGGTGATGCCCGCGTGGGCCTTTTCGGCAGGACTCATGTCCGAGTGGGTCATGGAGCTGGGGTGCTGGATCAGGCTCTCCACGCCGCCCAGGCTCACGGCCAGCTTCATGTGATGGATGGCATCCAGCATCCGGAAAGCCTCAGCCTCGCCGCCCTTCACCTTGAAGGTGATGAGGCTGCCAGTGCCGGTGCACTGCTTCTTCCAGAGTTCCAGCTGACGGGCGCCCATCTGGGGCAGGCCGGGGTAGGAGAGTTCGTACACCTTGGGGTGCTTGAGGAGGAAGTCCACCATCTTCACGGCGCTCTCCTGCTGCTTTTCCATGCGGATCTGGAGGGTTGCCAGCGAGCGGTGGATGAGCCAAGTGGTGTCGGGATCCGGGATGGAACCCAGGATGGTGCGGAAGACCTTGACCTGGCCCATGAGGGCCTTGGAACCCATGGTGATGCCTGCCACGAGATCGGAATGGCCCCCGAAGAACTTGGTGGCGGAGTACAGCACCAGGTCCGCGCCGAGGGCGAGGGGACTGGAGAAGATCGGACCCATGAAGGTGTTGTCCGCCATCACCAGAATCTTGCGGTCCTTGCTGGAATACTGGTCGGCGAGCTCCCGGGCGGCGCCGATATCGGAGAGCATGATCGTGGGATTGGCCGGGGATTCAATGAAGATCACCTTTACCGTCGGGTCGTCCTTCACCAATTCTTCCATCTCCGCCTTGGTGGCGCCCGCCGGGAAATGCTTCGTCTTGATGCCGAACAGCGGCAGCATGTGGCGGAAGAAATACTCGGTTCCGCCGTAGACCGGATCGCTAAACACGAGCGTGTCGCCAGGGCGCAGGAAGGCCAGACAGGTGCTGCTGATGGCGCCCATCCCCGAGCCGAAGATCGCGGCCTCTTCCGCCCCATCCCAACCCGTCACTTTGTCCTCCAGGATTTCAGTGTTGGGGTTGTTGACCCGGGTGTAGATGAGGGCCGGGCTTTCCCCTTCCTTCATGGGCGAAAGGCCGTAGGCGATCTCGAAGGCCCGCTTGCCCTCCTCCGCAGTCTTGAAGAGGAAAGTGCTGGTGCGGAATACCGGGGGCACTGCCGCGCCCTCGGAGCGCTGGGGGTCGTAGCCCTTGGAGAAGATCGAGGTCTGGGGCTTTACGGTGTGCTGGGCCAAGGGGGCCTCCATGGGACGCGCCAAAGGGCGGCTGCTTGAAGGTAGGATTGGGATAGATTCGATGCCATCGAATCTTGTTCGGGGGAATCCCATGAAATGGAACTTGGATCGCATCGATCACGAAATTTTGATCCATTTGCAGAATAATGCTCGGTTATCCAACAAAGAGCTGGCTGCGGCCATTGGGTTGGCGCCCTCCAGTTGCGCCTCCCGGGTTCAGCGGCTCCGTGCCGAGGGCATCCTGGGGGCCGCCCACACCTGGGTGGCGCCAGAAGCCATGGGGATCGGGCTCCAGGCGCTGGTGGCCGTGCGCCTGCGCCAGCACAGCCGCAAGCACGTGAAGGATTTCTGGAAGCACGCCCTGTCCCTGCGGGAGGTGCTGGCCGTGTTTCATCTCTCGGGGGGCCAGGACTTTCTCGTGCACGTGGCCGTCCGCGACACCGCCCATCTTCGGGATCTGGCCCTGGATGCCTTCACCGCCCGCCCGGAAGTGGCCCAGATCGAAACCAGCCTGCTCTTCGACCACGCAGTGAAGGCCGCCCTGCCGAACTTGAACGCCGAGTAGAGCCAGGCCGATGTTTCGTCAGACGTGGTGTTCGGGCTTCGCCTGGACACCGCGTGGGGGAGCACGAGGGAGACATCGCGAGCCATGGGCGAGCAGGCGGTCCCCCCTCGTTCATGTCAGCTCATGGGCCGGTTGCCCTCCCAGGTGGTGAGCATCTGGGCGACCAGGGGCTGGATACGGAGCAGGGCCTCGTCGATGTCGTCGGGCCTCAGGTCGCGGTGGGTGAGGAGGCGCAGGGCCGAGCCTACGGGGAGGGCTCTCACGCCGACATCCTCCAGCAGTCTGAGGGAAAGGGGGATATCCACCACGGGCAGCAGCAGGATATTGGTCTCCGGTTCGGCCACGTTGAAGCCCATGGCCCGCAGACCCGCGGCCAGGCGCGTGGCCTTGGCGTGGTCCTCGGGAATGCGGGGCAGGTAGTCCAAGGCCACGAGGCCCGCAGCCGCCATCACGCCGCCCTGGCGCACGCCCCCACCCAGCATCTTGCGCACGCGTCGGGCTTTTTCGATCAGAGCCTTGGAGCCGCAGAGCACGGAGCCCATGGGAGCGCCCAGGCCCTTGGAGAGGCACACGTTCACGGTATCGGCGCCCCAGGCCAATTCGGCCAGGGAGGCCCCGGTGGCGGCGGCGGCATGCCAGATGCGGGCCCCGTCCAGATGGACCTTCAGCCCCTTGAGCTGGGCCGTTTCCACCAGGGCCCGGTGCTCCGCGGCATTCATGCAGGTGCCACCCGCAAAATTGTGTGTGTTCTCCAGGCAGAGCAGGGTGGTGCGCATGGCGTAGTAGTGCCCCGGCGTAACGCCGTGCCGGGCGACCTGCATGGGGGTGAGCTTGCCGGGGCCGCCCTCCCAGGGCAGCACCTCGGGCATGCCGCCCGCGAGCCAGGCGGGCGTGCCGAGTTCCTGCCCCATGACATGGGCCAGGGCCGGAGTCAGGAAGCGATCCCCCCGCTCCAGATGGCACATCAGGGCCACCGCATTGGCCATGCAGCCCGTGGGTGTCCAGATGCCTGCCTCCTTGCCCAGCAGTTCCGCCACGCGGACTTCCAGGCGGTCCAGGGTGGGGTCGCGCTCCAGCACGTCATCGGCCACTTCCGCCGCGGCCATGGCGGCCCGCATCTCGGGAGAGGGCCGGGTCACCGTATCGGAGCGGAAATCGAGTAGGCGCATGGAAACTCCGGGGAAGGTGCGGATTTCCAGGTCATTGAACCATGGGGCAAGAATGGGGGTTTACAAAACAAGTTTGCAATGCAAACTTGTTTTGTTTGATGGAGAGAACGCCATGAGCACTCCCAATGACCTGAACCTGAAACGCATGGCCCGTATAACCCGAGACTACGGGCGGATGCTGAATCGCAGCACGGGGCTGTGCAGCCTGTGGACCGGGGCCTGCCTCGGGGGGCTCACGGTGATCGCCTTCGGCTGGACCTGGGGGCATTATCTGGCTCTGGAACGACCCGATGGAAATTACGTGCTCTTCCTGCTGCGCACGCGGGAGGCTCTGCCGACGTGGATCCTGGCGCTGGCCTTTGCCTTGCCGTTCCTTTGGGCCCCGGTGATTCGACTCCTTGGTGGATGGATTTATCCGGAGCGTTTCGGGGCGGTGCGGGCTCAGCCCCCGGAGTGGCTCCGGTCGCTGGAACCTCTGGCCAAGCCCATCGCACGGTGGTTTCCGCTCGTGCTGCTCACGGGCATGGCGGTCGCCTTTGGCATTCTCCTTCCCTTGCTTGGCCGTGCCCTCGGCAATACCGATGAGCGCGACACCTTCCTGTGGCGGGCCTTTCTCGCACCCTTGCTGGCACTTCTCTGGGCCTGGCTCATGCCGCGCCTGCGGATGGCCGAGGCCAGCGAGGGCACGATCCTGGTCTATGTGGCAGGGTTTCTGCTGACGGGAAGAGAACTCTCGATCATGGTCTTCTGCTTTCCGATGTACGTACTGGGAACCCTGGTGATCATCGGCTATGGCCTCTGGGCGCATTGGCGCTACCGAGGGGCCGTGGCGGAACTGGAGGCCATGGTGGCCTCGGAGGCCGTCGATGCCTGATCAGGATCCCGAACTTGAATCCATCCTGGCCCTGGATCGCACCGTCCACGAACCGGCGCGGCTGGCCATTCTCACGGTGCTCGCGGCGGCGGAGGAGGTGGAGTTCCTCTTCCTCCAGCGGGTGACGGGCCTGAGCAAGGGCAACCTGTCGAGCCACACCCAGAAACTCGAAGGGGCGGGCTTTCTTGAGACGGTCAAGGCATTCCGGGGTCGGATTCCCGTAACGAGCTTCCGCATTACCGATGGGGGACGCGCGGCGCTGAAGGCCTATCACAAGCAGCTTCGGGCGTTGTTGCCCGAGGAGAGATGATTCAGCCAGAGATGGAAAAGCTTTTTGAAACTACGAATGAACGCGAATGCCCCAATCAAGGTCAGCCAATGAGGTGCCCTGGCTATTCCCCCACGAGCACGAAGTAGTAACTGAAGTTCACCTCAAGGCCAGGCCAGGGCTGATTGAATTCCTTCCAAAACTTATTGTTCCGCTCCATCTTGTCCTCGTAACTCATTCCACCGCTTACGAAGATGTTGTTCGGGTAGCCGGGATTGTTCTTGGGCTTGTCCTTGCGACCAACTCCAATGCACGTGTTCTCGGCCTCCCAGCCTCCCTTGCCATCGGGCTTGATCCGATAGAGCCAGCCCACATTCCATCGGTTGGGATCCCTCAGCATGTTTGCCTGCATCATAAGATTCGGATCCGTCCCCCTGGAGGGCTCGCTCCATTCCGCCTGAAAGACCTTCTGGATGAACTTGCCGGGGAAGAGTTTTTTCAGGTCGAAGGGCAGGCGCTTGTCGTTCAGGTACACCTTCACGCGGCCCTGGTAGCCCTCGGGTGGATCGACGACAGGACGAAATGTAAAACCGGGCCATCCGGACATGGACCCTTGGTGACGCGCCGTGCCCACCATGTACGTGGGTTGGAGATACTCATGGGGATCTGGAAGGAAGCCCTGGCCCGGCACGTAGGCTTCCGCAAAGCAGCGCAAGCCCCGGAAAGCCGTGATGCGCAGAACCGGTTCTTGGGACAGCAGGGGCTTCAGATCGTATTGGCCACTGTTTTCTGCGCCCAGCAGCGTCCAGCTCTCTCCATCGTTGACCGTGGCCTCCACCTTTACCTGCCAGGCTTCCCGCACCTCCCAGCGGATCCGGCCCGAGGGTTCCTCCCAAACCTTGAGCTGCGGCGTGCCTGGGCTGTTGTAGTCCAGCCTGCCCGGCAGATCCTTTTCTCCCTGGGTGATGATCCTGAATTCGGAGAAAGGCGGAACACCGCAGCATTCACCAAAAGCTAAATGTGCGAACCACTGGCGCCCTTCACCGCCAGTACTCTGGGTCACCGTGATGCCATAGTCTCTGATCACATTTCCCATCGTTAGCTTTACGCGGTGGAGAGATCGCAAATCCAGACCCAAGGCATTTTGATCGTATTTATGTGTGAAGGAGAGATCCAGGACGACAGGCCTTCCTTCCTTATCCCAGTTGCCCAGCATGGTGAACCACCCTTCGATGCCCAGGGGGGACATGCCCTTTTCGTATCGGCGGTCCTGGGCTGACAGCCCAGGAGCACTCAGGGCCGGAAGTGCGGCCAGTACCATCCAGCAGGCGAGCGGTCGCATGGGTTCTCCCAAAGTCATGGAACGATTTCCAGGGTTGTGGTCAAGAATACGTTGCGAAAGCGCAATTCAGGCTTCGGGGTGGCGATCGGCCGAAGATCGGGTGGTTGACACCCTTCTTCAGCAGGGCTCGTTCTGCACCCTGGAGATCCCATTTATGTGGCTTTGACGTTCTTTGTGGCTATACGATTTTTTCTGGTGTTGGCCCTGATCGCGGCCTGTTTTCTGGGGTGGGGCTGTCAGGCGGAACCCTTGGTGTGATCGCCACAAAGAACGCAAAACACGCAAAGCGCCCGTGGGAAGGGCTGAGGCACCGGGGTAGTGCGGGGCGTTCGATTGAAGCCCTGACGGTCGCCCCGCCTCTGGCACACTGTCCTTTTGGACCGGAGCGCGAATGAATCTGCTGCATGCCATCATTCTTGGGATCGTCCAGGGGCTAACGGAGTTCTTGCCGGTTTCTTCCACGGCTCATCTCACGCTGGTGGAAAACCTGATGCTGGGGCGCAGCATGCCGCTGGCCTTTGATGTGCTCTTGCATGTGGGCACTCTGGTGGCACTCTGTGTGTATTTCCGCCGCGAGATTGCCCAGGTGGTGCGGGGGATTTTTGGTGGGGATCTGGAGGGGCGGCGCCTGGCGATCTGGCTCTTCATCGCGATGATCCCCACGGGTGTCTTCGCCATGGGCACCCGCCACCTCAAGGAGATGGCCAAGGGCCACATTTGGATCTACGGCGTTTGCCTGCTGTTGACCGCTGGGATGCTCTTCGCGGCGAACGCGCTGGCCAAGCGCAGGGAAGGGCGGGAGGTCACCGGGATGAATGCCTGGGATGCCCTGGCGGTGGGCACCATTCAGGGCATCGGTGGCGGCTTTGGTCTCTCTCGCAGTGGTTCCACCATTTCCATGGGGGTCTATCGGGGGTTGAGTCTGCCCGCCTCGGCGCGGTTCAGTTTCCTGCTGGGCATTCCGACCATTGCGGGTGCCGCCGTGGTCGAAGGCCGGAAGCTCGTGAAGCCCCTCCTGCTGGGGGAAGCCCTTCCACCCGAAATGGCCTTTCCGGCGGGCTCGTCCCATCCAGCGCTGCTCTGCATCGCGGGGGTGCTGGTGGCGGGGATCGCCGGGTACGCGGCCATCGGTCTGTTGGATCGCTTCACCCGCAAGCCCAAGCTGGCGGGTTTCGCGGTGTACTGCCTCGGCGCCGGAGCCGTGCTGCTCTTCATGGGGTTCCGCTGAGCCCCCTTGGGCGCACCATTCGACCGTTCCAGGGTTCGGCTAAGCCGGACTCTGGGAAGGATGGAGTCTCAGCCCGCTAGACTTCACGGGTTCAACCGGCATCTCAGGCACAACAGCAGGACTCAATCAGGATTCCATTCATTCAGGAGGTGGGCATGATCCAGCTCACGGACGTGCACAAAACGTTCACGGTCAAGGACAAGCGAACCCGGACCAAGAAGCGCATCGAGGCGGTCAAGGGCCTCTCCCTCATGGTCAAGCCGGGGGAAATCTACGGTCTGCTTGGGCCCAATGGTGCCGGCAAGTCCACCACCCTGCGAATGATCGCGGGCCTCATGCAGGCCGATCAGGGGCAGATCGAAATCTGTGGCATCGACAACCGCCAGCAGCCCGAGAAGGCCAGGGGCATGGTGGGCTATCTGTCCACGGATCTCAATGTCTATGGGCGGTTCACGCCCCGAGAGCTGTTGCGGCTCTTCGGGGAGTTCCAGGGTGTGGATGTGAAGGTGGCCGAACGCCGGGGCATGCACCTATTGGAGAAGCTGCAGCTCGTGGAGTTTGCCGATGTAAAGATGGAAGGCTTTTCCAGCGGTCAGAAACAGAAGGTCTCCATCGCCCGGGCGCTGCTGCACGACCCCAAGGTAGTGATCTTCGACGAGCCCACTACGGGGCTGGATGTGCTCACGGCCAAGACGGTACTGGACCTGCTGCGCATCATGCGTTCCGAAGGCCGCTCTGTGATCGTGTCCACCCACGTGATGCCCATGGTCGACGAGATCTGCGATCGCGTAGGTATCATCTTCGACGGCGGCCTGCACGGCGACGCGGCGCCCAAAGAGATTCTGGAGTCCTGGGGTGTGAAGACCCTCGACGAGGTCTTCTTCAAGCTGGCCGCGCAGAGCGCGGTGGAGGTGTAGGATGCGCGGCGCCCTTCTCGTTTGCAAAAAGGAGTTCATGGAGCTCTCGAAGGACCGGAAGACCATGTTCTTCACCTTCCTGATGCCCCTGATCCTCTACCCGCTGATCTTCGCCATGATGAGCAAGCTGAGCCAGAACGATAAGGCCAGCCGCACCGGCAAGGCCAGCCGCATCATGCTGGTGGATGCCTCCCAGGCCATCGCGCCGCTGCTCAAGGCTGACACCAAAGCGTTCGAGATCGTGCCCGCTCCCCAGGGGGACGTGAGGCAGGCCATCCGGGACCAGAAGCTGGAAATGATGCTGGAGGTGGATGCCGAGGCCGCGGCCAAGGTGGAGCGCCACCAGACCTTCAGCCTCAAGGCCACTTACGACAAGAGTGACGATTCCTCCAAACTGGCCCTCACCCGCCTCAAGGAGGCCATGCAGAAGCAGGACAAGCAGTGGATCCAGGCTCGCCTGCAAAGCCTGGGCGCCTCGGCGGATCTGGCCGTGCCGAGCAAGATCGAGACCGTGGATGCGGGAGATATGGGGCTCTTCGTTGGCAAGATCCTGGGCGGTTTCCTCCCCTACATCCTGATGCTCATGATGTTCGCGGGGTCCATGCAGCATGGCATCTACGCCACCGCCGGGGAAAAAGAACGAGGCACCCTGCTTAGCCTTTTGTCCACGAGCCTGCCTCGCAACCAGATCATCCTGGGCAAGCTGTTTTACGTATTCGCCATCGGCATCATCAGCGCGCTCATCAATCTGCTGAGCATGGGCCTCTCCATGGGGCAGATCTTCGCCTCCGAAGCCACCACGAGTGCCGCCGCGGCCACAACGGCAGGAAGCGCCTCGGGGATGGGGAGCCTCGCCGCCCTGGCCAGCCCCATGATCCTGAGCCTCACCTTTCTGTTGATGGTTCCCTTGGGCCTGCTCTTCGCGAACTTCATCGTGATGATGGGCATCCAGGCCAAGAATACGGTGGAGGCGGGCACCGCCGTCATGCCGGGCTTCATGGTGGTGATGGTGATGGCCGTGTTTTCCATGGCGCCGGGCATCGAAAAACTGGCATTCCTGCCCTACGTACCCATCCTGAATGTCAGCCTCGCCATCCGAAAACTCTTCAGCCAACAGGGCAACCCCGTGGAATACACCATTGCCCTGGTGATGACGGTGGGCCTGGCGGCGGCCTTGACTTGGCTTTCGACCCGGCTGCTGAACCGCGAATCGGCCCTTTTCAAGGTATAGTTGGGAGCACGAGACTCGAGGGATAGCATGGCAACGAAAGCAAAGGCCTCTGTGACCACAAGCTCCGCTTCGGTGAAGGGGCAGGAGAATCCGCTGAGCGGTAAGCTGGCCGAGGCTCTGGAACTGGTGAACGGCAAAAAGCTGAAAGAGGCGGGAACCGCCCTGACGGCCCTTCTCGCTGAGGCCCGCGAGGCCGGGCAGTTCGGCATGATCCGCACCATCCAGACCACGCTCACGGCCCTCGAGGCCAGGGGCGCCAAGGCTGAATCCGGCAAGGATTCGCCCAGCTTGGATGCCTCCGTGCTGCTCAATGACAAGAAGCCTGAGGCGGCCCTGGAAGTGGTCGAGAAGGCCCTCAAGGCCGATGCCGCTAATCCTCGCCTCCATTTCCTGAAGGCCACGGCCCTTGCCCAGTTGGGCAAGTCCGAAGAATCCGCCGAGGCCCTGGGCAAGTCCATTGCCGCCGATCCCGGCATTCAGGTGCTCTTCCGCCTGGAGCATGACTTCGACGAGGTGCGCTACGACTCTGCCTTCGCCGAATTCGAGCGGGACTAGGCTTCGACGCTGGTGATCGGTCCCCGGGGACTCCACGCGGATCAGCCTCTGCGGGTGGCAGCCATCGGGGGAGGCACGGGGCTCGCAGCCCTGCTTCGGGCGCTCAAGCCCGAGGCGGGGCGCAGCCGCGATCCCTGGCGTCTCACGGGCATCGTTACGGTCTCCGATAACGGGGGCAGTTCCGGCCGTCTCCGGGCCGAATTAGGGGGCATCCCGCCTGGCGATCTGCGGAACTGTCTCTCGGCGTTGACCCACAAAGAATCCGTGCTTTCAGAGCTCCTGAACTACCGTTTCGGGGGGGAGGGCTCGCTGGCCGGACATTCCCTGGGCAACTTGATGCTGCTGGCTCTGGCGGATATCTCCGGCGATTGGGTGCGGGCCATCCGCCAACTTTCAGGGGTGCTGGTGACGGCGGGGAGGCTCTTTCCCTCCACTGTCGTTCCCGTGACCCTTTGCGCCGAGGATTTGGACGGGCGTCGATACGTGGGCGAGACCGAGGTCAATGCTTCGCGCCCCCCCCTGTCGCGGCTCTGGCTGGAGCCCCGGGATTCCGAGCCCCTTCCCGAGGCCGTGCTGGCCATTCTCCAGGCGGATCTCATCCTTCTGGCCCCTGGAAGTCTCTATACTTCCACGCTCCCCAATCTGCTCATCCCCGAATTCCAGCAGGCCCTGGCCCGATCCGCGGCGCCTATCGTCTACGTGGCCAACCTGATGACTGAGCCCGGCGAGACTTCGGGCCTGGATCTCGAGGCGCATGTGGCGAGCATCCAGGCCTTCGGGGGGCTCGGTGTATCGGCGGTGATCGCCAACAGCGCGGAGCTGCCTGAGCCTGTGCTCCATCGCTACCGGGAGGAAGGCGGCGCGCCATTGCTGCCTGTGGGCGCGGAAATCTGCGGGGTGCCCCTGTTCACCCGCCCTCTCCTGGACCCCGAGGATCAGGTGGCGCGCCACCATCCCACGATGCTGAACCAGGCCCTTCGGGATGTCATTGAGTCCTTATGAGCTGCCGAGACTGCTCCATCTTCAGCGGTGGCAGGGCCTTGCCGATGAGTCTATCCTGCCCCTTAGGGGATCCCGGAGCTCAAGGTCCGGACACCTGATGTGAGCTGAAGCGGGGGACCCTGAATGGGATTGAAAGGCGATCTGGCCACGATGGGACTGGAGGATATCTTCCAGTGGCTCGCCGTGGGTAAGAAGACGGGAATTTTGGAACTCCAGGGCTTCCTCCACACCAAGCGCATCGCCTTTCACGAAGGCCGGATTTCCGGGGTGTGGTCCTCGGATCCCCGGGAATACCTCGGCCAGTACCTCCTCGCCTTCAACCGGATCACAGAGGAACAGCTCCGCGAGGCGCTGGCCACCCAGGAGGATGAAAACCAGCTGCTGGGGCGCATCCTGGTCACGCGCCAGCTCATCACCGAGGCGGAGATCCGCCGTATCGTGCAGCTCAAGGTAGAAGAATCCATCTTCGACGCCTTCCTGTGGGAGATCGGGAATTTCGAGTTCCATGACGGCGCCCCGCCGCCGCAGAAGTCCGTCCTGTTGCAGCTGGATGTCACCGGCATCGTGCTCGAGGGAGCGCGGCGGGTGGACGAGTGGAAGCGCATCAAACGGGTGATCAAGGGCGGAGATGCCATCCTCGACGCCATCTCTGAGACCATTGCGGAAATGTTGCCCCTGGCGGCCGATGACGCGGATCTGCTGGCCCGGCTCGATGGCCACAAATCCATCGACCAGTTGGTCATCGAAATGCGCGCCACGGATTTCAAGGTCAACAAGCTGCTCTTCGATTTGCACGAGAAGGGCATGGTGCGCATCGTGCATCCCGGCGGCAGGCTGGGAGAACGCAGCAGCCTGCAACTGCAGCGGGCTCGTCAGCTGGTAGAGAAACAGAAGCTGCAGGAGGCCCAGACGGAGCTCAAGAGCATCCTAGAGGAGCAGCCCAGGCTCAGTGAGGCCACCCGCATGCTCGAAGTGGTGGAGCATCTTCTGGAGGATTCGACCATCGATGAAACCCAGGTGCCGGAGCTCGCCGTCAGCATCGAGGAACTGATGCAAGCTCAGTTGGGCCCCAACGAGGCCTTCCTGGCGACCCGGGTGAATGGCGTGTGGAGCATCAAGGACATCATCTCCATCTCACCCTTTGCCTCGGAAGAATGCCTGGCCATCTTTGCGAAGCTCCTGAAGCGTGGGATTCTAAAGGTTCAGAAGGCTGGAGGAACCCAGCTCGGCGCGAGGCGCTTCTAGGTTCCTCTCTTCCGAACGGAGGGAACTGTGCACGCTTCTGCTTCCTGGATTCTCGCCCTGACCATAGCTCTGGCCCCCGTTGTGGGAAATGCGGCCCCCAAGCCCAAGGCGCCCACCGCCGCGCAGCTGATCAAGAAGCTCACGGCGGAGCGGGATGAGCTGAAGACGCGCCTGGCGGCCACTGAGAGCCTTCAGCAGGATCTGGCCGAGGCCAAGAAGAGCCGGGAACTGGCCCGCCAGGAGGCCCAGGCCTGCCAGAAGGAACTGGAACAGATGAAGGCTTCCTTCTCTGAAAACCAGCAGAGTGGCGATTCCATTCTCCAGGACCTTCAGAAGGCCAAGGCCGATGCCGCTGCACTCGAGGCCGAAACCGCGCAGCTCCGCAAACAGATGGCGGAGCTGGAAGCCAAGGAAAAGGCCGGAGCTGCCGAGGGTTCGCTGGTTCCAAACACCCCGGAGATCGAGCCTGCACGCCCCATCAACCTGAACCGGGTGACCCCCAAGGCCAGGAAGGTGGATCGGGGCGTGGTGGTGGTCAATGTCCTGGTCAGCGAGAATGGCGAAGTCCTGGCCACGCGTCTGCTTCAGGGCCTGCCCGGCAACGACGAGTGGATCCAGAAGGCCAACGAGGCCTGCGTGGAGGCCGCCAAGCGCCTCGTCTTCGACCCCGCTCGCACCGCCGACAAAACCAAGGTGCGGGTGTGGCAGGGCGTGGGCTTCCTGATCGACTGAATCCGCGATGGGCCGTGAAGCCAGATTATCTGTCCTTCGCGGTTCTTTCCCTTTGCGCGGAGCGCCTTGGCGGCCCTCCGCGGGAATCTCAGGGGGCCGCTACTCCACCTTGCAGCAGACCTCGCCCTTGGCCCATGCCTGGCACGCGAGGCGCTGGTT
>JAYREN010000034.1:0-22010 GCA_041908845.1 Holophaga sp.
CACCGAGCGACTCATTTTCTTCGCCCCTTGGGCTCAGGCCTTCCGCCTCTGAAACCTCGCCAACCCATGTCCACCCGATCCCTCAAACCTCCGTCCACCGAGCGACTCATTTTCTGGGGCGTGGCCTTTCTGTTGCTCACCCAGATGACCTGGTGGGTCGGGGTGCAGATCCGGGAATCCAAGCGACTCCAAGAGGCACGCATCGCCCAGATGAAGGCCGGGCGGGCCGAGGCATGGCAATTCGACTCCATGGTCATTTTCCGCACCAACTTCCCATGGGATCCCGGTGAAGGCCTGGGTGTCGTAACCGGGCGTCGCGATGACACCCGCACCTTCCATGAGCGCAAGAGCGCCATTGAAGAGCGTTTCCCCTACGTAGCCGTACTGCCTTCCCCAACGGCCCTGGATGATCCCCTGCTGCTGGCGGACCAGACCGCCTACCTCACCCTGCGCCCCGAAGTGCTGGAGGCCATGGACCGGGAGCGCACCATGGCCCTGTGGCGCACCGCGGGCGAGGCCCTAGTCCTCGTGGCGGCGGTGCTTTTCGGCATGACCTATATCTATCGAAAGCTGAACGCAGAGATGGAGTTGATGTTCCGCCAACGGAACTTCATCGCCTCGGTCACCCATGAACTGAAGACACCCATCGCCAGTCTCCGAGTCTGGATGGAAACGATGTTCACCCGGGACCTGGCCCCCGACCAGAAGACTCGCATCCAGACCCTCATGGACGGAGATCTCCATCGGCTGACCGATCTCGTGACCAACCTCCTGGAGACTGCCCGGGCCGAGGCAGGAAAGCTGGCCCTCAACCCCGAGCCCATGGACCTCGCGCCCCTTATCCAGGGAGTCTGTCTGGAAATGGACCGGCGCCTGGGCGAAGGGTTACTGGGGCTCAGAATGGACCTGGCTCCGGGCGTGATCGCTCGGGTGGATGCCCGAGCCTTTGGCATGGCCCTGGAAAACCTGCTCTCCAATGCCTTCAAGTACGCCTCGGAACCCCGGGAAACCATGGTCACCCTCGACGGGGACTCGGAGGATGCCATCCTGGTCGTGGCCGACCGGGGTCATGGCATCGCGCCCAAGGATCTTTCCCGGATCTTCCAGCGTTTCTACCGGGTTGGCGATGAAATGACCCGATCTGTGCCCGGAACAGGCCTGGGCCTGTTTCTCTGCCGGGAGATCATCCGGGCCCACGGCGGCGAAATCCGGGCCACCAGTCTGGGATCTGGCCTCGGAACCACCTTCACCATTCGCCTGGCCCGATTGGCACGGTAGGCTTGTAGGCAATGGACAAGGACCGACTCCCCGAAGCCGAACTAATCACCCGATCCATCGCCGGCGACGGCGAGGCCTTCGGGGCCCTGGTAGAACCCTATCTGGGACTCTTTTCCGCCGGTATCCAGCGCATCCTGCAGGACACGCTGGACACCCAAGATGCCCTGCAGGAAGCCCTGCTGAGCATCTTCACGGAGCTTCACCGCTTCCAGGGAAAGAGCAAATTCAGCACCTGGGGATACCGCGTCTGCCTCAACGAGGCCCTGATGCTGCGGCGTTCCCGGATCCGACGCCGGGAAGACACCATCGAAGATTTCTTGCCACACTTCACGCCCGAGGGGCATCACATGGGCAAGGAGGGCCTCAAGGATCTCAGCCAAGAGGCCACGGCCCTTGAGAGAGTCGAGGAAGAACAGGTGCGGGAGCGGGTTCAGGAGGGTCTGAATCGGCTTTCCGACGAGCAGCGCGCCGTTTTCGTTCTAAGGGATTTGGAAGGTATGGACACCGAGGAAGTGGCCACGATGTTGGGTATCAGCCGCGGGTTGGTTCGCCAGCGCCTGCACCGCGCCCGCCTGGGCCTTCGGGGCGTCCTTGCGCCCTTCCAGGAGGGGGGAAAGGTATGACCCATCGCCTCAGCTGCGAGGAGGCCGTGAGCCGCCTCACGGAGCTGGCGGAGGGAAGTCTGTCCATCCCCGACTTTCTAAGGCTTCACCTCCATCTACTCTCCTGCCAGAAGTGTCGAGTCTTCAGACAGGAGCTTCGCAGGTTGCCTGGAATCGTGCAGAAGGTCTTGCCCTTGAGTGAGCAGGCCCTGCTGCCCCTGGCGAGGACCGCCCTTCAGGCCGCCCTCACCCGGGTTGCGGAATTTCGACCTATTCGTCGACCCCAGGCGTTTCCCATTCCCATGGAGATCCAAAGCCTGCTCAGCACTGCCGCTGACCTGCCTCTGCGCCTCATGGAAACCACGTTCCTGGCCTTTGCGCAGGGCACAGCCCCCCTTCAGGCCCCATTCCTTCCAGAGGCCGTGATGGCGCAACTTCCCGCGCCCGACACTTGGCACTGGAAATCCCAAGGCAATGCCCGGATTGCAACCCTTATCGAGGATCCAAATGTCCGGCTGAGCCTGCTGGTGGCTCCTCGGACCTTCCAGACCCTTCCCCATATTCACTTTGGCAGCGAACAGATGCTGGTGCTGGACGGCCTCCTTGAAGACGGAATGTCAGCCTATCCCACGGGCCGCTGGGTACATTTCGGTCAAGGCACGAGCCATGGACCCATCGTGCTCAATGATGAGTGCTGGTGCCTGATTCGCGAAGAGGGCACCGTGCGCTACACGGGCCCCCTGGGCTGGCTGAGGAATATCCTGGCTGCCTAGAGTCGCGATAGAGCGCCCTGCTGGAGTTGCTCTCCCGTGAGCACGGCGCGGTCGAGGACGAGGCTCGTCACCAGCGTCGCCGGGGTAACATCGAAGGCCGGATTGAATACGAGGCTGG
Source organism: Holophaga sp. (assembly GCA_041908845.1). GTDB lineage: Bacteria > Acidobacteriota > Holophagae > Holophagales > Holophagaceae > JAYREN01. The sequence continues at coordinate 2,772 of JAYREN010000034.1, forward strand.
ATTCCGGTGCCCAGCGAAGGTCGCCGTAGCCGCGGACTTCCTCCGCCCTGCGCGCCTCGATGGGAATGGCCGCTCCATTGGAACAGGCCAGATCCACCGTGGACCATGGGGCCACGGGATGGAAGGGGATGCCGTGGTAGGCGGCCTGAACCGCCACCCCATAGGTGCCTACCTTGTTGGCGAAATCGCCATTGATGGCCACGCGATCCGCTCCCACCAGCACGCGCTGCACCTTCCCATCCCGCATCAGGATGGCCGCCATGCTATCGGTGATAAGCGTGTGGGGAATGCCCAGGCGCCCAAGCTCCCAGGCCGTGAGACGGGCTCCCTGGAGCAGGGGTCGCGTCTCGTCCACATAGACGTGGCGAAGCTTGCCCAATTCGAAGGCCCGGCGGATGACACCCACCGCCGTGCCGATGCCAACCGTGGCCAGCGCGCCTGCGTTGCAGTGGGTGAGAACGTTTTCACCAGGCCGAACCAGACTCGAACCGCGAGTGGCCAGGGCCTCGCAGAGAGCCACATCCTCATCGAAAATGGCTTCCGCCTCGCGCACCAGCTCGGCCCGCCCACCGCCAGCGTCCATCACTGCCGCCATCCGATCCAGGGCCCACATGAGATTCACTGCTGTGGGACGGGCCTGGCGAAGGGCGGCCCAGGCCCCCCTTAAAGCAGTTCCGGAGCCACCCGCCTCGGCAAAGCTGGCCAGGGAGAGTGCCGCGACAACTCCGATTAGGGGAGCACCGCGCACAGACAGACGCTGAATGTGCCCCACCATGGCCGCCGGATCGCTTCCATCCAGCCACACTTCCTCATCGGGCAAGCGGGTTTGATCAAGGATCCGCAGGCGACCGGATTCCACCTTCAGTGCGAGGGAAAAACATTCTTTCATATCCTCCAGCCTACCCAAGACCCGCGACATGAATCGAGAAAATCCGCCCGTCCAGGCCTTCGACCAGACAAAAGTCCACGAGATTTTCAGCCGATTAACAAAAGAATGAGAGCCATGGCTGCCGAACCCGTTCCCCCCGAAAACGATCCGCTGAAGGTAACCCAATTGAGGGGCTTCGGGATCCTTGCATTCAGGGCCACGATTCTCGCCGGTCTTCCCGCGGAAATGCAGGCCAGCTTTCTGGCGAGCCTGGAAGCCCCGTCCCGGGAATTGATGCAGCATCCACCCAACACCGAGGAATGGATTCCCATCGAAAGGCTCCAGGAGATCCGGGCCGTTTTCAGTCAGCAGTTCGGATTGCGCCTGGATAAGGTCCGAGGGCTTACCATGGCCTCCCTGCTGTTCTCTCAACCCTTGTTTCAGCCCCTCAAGAACACGCGAAACATTGCTGCTTTCCTGGCCCAATTGCCAAGGATCTGGGAGACCTGCCATAGGGGAGGCCGCGCCGAAGCCACTCCGCTGGGTCCTCGCTGGGCGAGGATCTCCATCCAGGCCAAACTTCCCTATCCCCAGTACCTTGAAGAGGTCCTACCGCCCGCATTCCAGGAAGTGCTCAATCTCATCGGCCTTAAGGGAGGGCAGGTGAAACACACCCGCCCCTCATCCGGGGATCCCGCTGAGACACATTTCTACGACCTGACCTGGGAGCCCTGATTACCGGATGCGGGGGCCCAGCTCCGCACGAAGCCGCCTCAGCGCGTCGAGTTCCTCACGGTCCAGCGGCGAAGGGCCACCCAACTCCACCGCGACCTTGAGAATCTGGGCGACGTGTTCGAGTCGCTCGATGCCCCCCACGGCCTCTGCGACATCCTCGCCCCAGCACACTGCGCCATGGCGGGCCATCACCAGCAGGCGGTGATCTGGCAGAAAGGGCTTCAGACCCTCGGCCAGCGCAGCGGTGCCGGGCCGAGCATAGGGCACGATGGGGATGGCCCCCGCACCGAGGATTACCTCGGGCAGGGCCTCGCTAGGCAGCTCCTTCAACTCGGGGCGCGCCAGAGTCCAGGCGATGGCCGTGGGTGGGTGGGCGTGAACCACCACCTTGGCCTCGGGGCAGGCCACGTAGATCGCCAAATGCATCAGGCGCTCGCTGCTCGGCTTGCCCCGCAGGATGGTTCCGTCGAGCTGTAGGAAAGTGAAATCCCTGGGCGTGATCCAGGCCTTGGCCACCCCCGAGGGTGTCATGGCGATGCGGCCATCCGGCAATCGAGCACTCAGGTTGCCGTCCCCCGCCGCCAGCAGATTGCGGTCGTGCAGGCGACGGCAGGCCTCACACAGGGATTGCAGAATCTGGGATTCGGTCATGGGGTCTCTCGGATCAGACGCGGGGAAACACCGGGTTCAACCAAAAGGGCGCCGACCTCCGGCGCCCTTTTGATCCTTTCCTCGAACCTGCGCTACTTCAAGGTCACCTTTTCCGGCGCGGAAAGCGTGAAGGAAACAGCCTTCTCGACAGGAATCTTGATCTCCGTGTCCGCGGTCGCCGCGGCCACTGCCGTGCCTGTGGCTGCGCCGATGGCCGCGCCGCCCAGGGCATGATCGTTCTTGTTGTTCTTGTCGGAGAGGATGCCCACCAGGGCACCCAGAGCCGCAGCACCACCAATGTACTTGGCATTGCGCTCACCGCGAGGATTCCCGGTGACCAGATAGACCCCACTTTCCACATCGTAGCTGCCCACGAAGGTGAGCTTGATGCCCAGGCCACCTTTGCCGCTGGCGAGGCGCCCTGCAGGGGTGCTCTGGCTGACCACGCCGCGCACCGCGGTACCGGCAGGCCAGGCCACCTTTCCATCCACCATCACAGCGGAGGCCAGGGTGCCATCCCAGGCATCGCCGGCCTGCACGGTCTTGGTGCTGAGTTCATTGGTCAGCTTGACTTCCAGGGCAGCACCCGCAGGAACCTCCACCACCACAGTCTTGGGAGCCACCTTCGGAGCGGGCTGTGCGGCCAGTTCCTGGGCGGCCTTCTTCTTGACCTCGGCCTGACGCTTCGCATCGGACAACTGCTTTTCGATGGCCTTCATGTGCGACCTGGAGACAACCTCGGCATCCGCATCGGCGGTCTTGCCGGCCTTCATCTCGGCCAGTTCCTTTTCCAGGGCCGCCACGCGGGCATCGGCGTTCTTCGCCGTTTCCTGGGCCTGAATGGCTTCGGGGCTCATCTGCTTGTTGCAGGCCAGGGTGGCGAGCACGAGCACGGCACCCATGAGAGCCTGGGGGGCGAATTTGCGAATGGAGAGCATGTGTTCCTCCTTGGGGATGATGGCCCTGAAGTATAATCGGTGCCTGGCGACTTGGCCTCAGGGATCCGTAATGAACCCCCTAAACTCCCGTAGCGAGACGGTGTTGAAGGCCCTCATCGAGGCCTACCTGATCGACGGTGAACCTGTGGGTTCGCGCCTACTCGCCAAGCGCTTTCCCGAGGCGGTTTCCAGCGCCACCATTCGCAATGTTCTGGCGGATCTAGAGGACGAATCCCTCGTGAGTCAGCCCCACACCAGCGCAGGGCGCGTCCCCACCGAACGGGCCTACCGCTATTACGTGGATCGCTGGGTCCGCCCTCAGCGTCCCGCACCTGAAATAGGGGCCAAGTTGGCCGCCGCCTTCGATGGCATGGACCAGGATCCCGACACCTGGCTTCGTCACGCCAGCCGTGTACTTTCCGAGGTCATGGGCGGCGTGTGTGTCGCCCTGCCCGTCCATCTCGCCAGCAGCAGCCTGGTGCGCCTCGAATTCGTCCCTCTGGGCCCCCGCCGCCTGGTAGCCCTCTGGGTCGGCAGCGCCGGGGATGTGGAACATCAGGTCATGGAAAACGCCTGGGGCTTCGATGCGGCAACCCTCACAGAATTGGGCAATTTCGCCACCTGGCACTTTGCCGGGTGCTCACTAGGGGACATGCGGCGGCGGCTAGTGGAAACCCTCCAGGGGCAGGCCGACGAGGCCCGCCACCTGCGGATGCGCCTGGCGGAGCTCGCCGAGCGCATGACTGAAGGGGCTGGATCCGAGGGTTCCCATCTCATCGTGTCGGGTCTGCGCGAGCTGCTGCAGATGCCAGAGTTTGAAGATTCCCGCCGCTTCCGCGACCTGGTGGCCACCTTCGAGGAACACGGGCATCTGGCGCGATTGCTCAACGCCTTTGCCGAGGCCTCGGCCCGGGAAGTCAAGCTGCTGCTGGGCTCGGAGAACCCCTTCCTACCCGATATCCCGCTGGCCACGGCCATGCGCACCGTGGGCCTGCCCGGCCGCGAGGGCGCGGCCTTCGCCTTCTTTGGCCCGCTGCGGCTCGATTACGGAAAGGTCATCGGCGGTCTGGCCTGGTGGTCCGAGGAACTGACCCGGCGGGGCGCCGGACATTCCTGAGAACAGCAAACGAATGGCGCTGATCCCTCCACCTTTCAATGGCGGCTCGGTGGACCTACAATTCCCAACATGATCCCTGAACCGACCCCGAGCCCCCTGGATCCCAACGAGGAGTCCATTGCCCGCGAAAGCGACCTGACGGTGGACCTCACCATTGACGAAGCAGAGGCCATCGACGATCTCCAGGCCCTGGCGGACGCCGTGGCCGAAGAAACTCCGGAGCCACCGGTTCGCACGGCGCCACCGCCCCGCTCGCCTTCCAACGGAGACGTCTCTGAACGCATCATCGAGGAACTCGAGCGAGAGATGGAGGAAGCCACGGAGCGCTTCCAGCAGATGGAAAAACGCGAGAAAGAACACCTGGACAAGCACCATCGGCTGCTGGCGGATTTCGCCAACTACCGCAACCGCACCGGGCGGGACATCCAGATGGCCGTGGACCTCTCGGAGCGCAAGCTTCTGATGGAATTACTGCCGATCGTAGACAATTTCGAGCGGTGCATCAACGCCACTTACAGCACGGTGGAGGATTGCCGCAACGGTGTGGCTCTCATCCACAAGCAGTTTGTGGACGCCCTGCGCCGCATCGGTGTCGAGGAGATCGACCTCAAGGTGGGTGACGACTTCGATGCCCGAACGGCGGAAGCCCTCACCACGACGCAGGACGCGATGATCCCGGACGGCGCCATTGCCGCTGTCTTCGAACGCGGATTCATGCTGCGGGACCAGCTCCTGCGGGCCGCCCGCGTCGTCGTGAACCATCACCCCGAAGGCGCCCACCCCACCCCGCTCGCTGACCCTTCAGACAGCATCCAGTAATCCCGTTCAATGAAAATGGAGTTTTCCTATGCCCGGCAAGCTCATCGGGATTGATCTCGGAACCACCAACAGCTGTGCCTGTGTGATGGAAGGCGGCGAGCGGCGGGTCATCCCCAATCGCGAAGGCAGCCGCACCACGCCCTCGGTGGTGGCCTTCACGGATAAGGGTGATGTCCTGGTGGGCCACATCGCCAAGCGCCAGGCCGTAACCAACCCCCAGCGCACACTCTTTGCCGTCAAACGGCTCATCGGCCAGAAATTCGATCTGCCCCGCGTGCAGGATGCCCTCAAGCGCCTGCCCTTCCCGGTCGTCAAGGCGCCAAACGGCGATGCCTGGCTGGGGGTGGGCGATCGCGACTACGCACCGCCTGAGATCAGCGCCATCGTGCTGCGCAACATCAAGCAGAGCGCCGAGGCCTTTCTCCATGAGGAGATCTTGGATGCGGTCATCACGGTGCCCGCCTATTTCGATGATGCCCAGCGCCAGGCCACCAAGGATGCCGGGCGCATCGCGGGCCTCAACGTGGTCCGCATCATCAACGAACCCACGGCTGCGGCCCTGGCCTACGGCCTGGACAAGAAGGGCAAGCGTGAAATCCTGGCCATCTATGACTTCGGCGGCGGCACCTTCGACTTCACGCTGATGGAAATGAACGACGGCGTCTTCGAGGTGCTCTCCACCTGCGGTGACACCTTCCTGGGCGGCGAAGATTTCGATCATGCCGTGCTCCAGTGGCTGGTGGATCGTTTCCGCGACCAGACGGGTATCGATCTCACCAAGGACCGCATGGCCCTGCAGCGCCTCAAGGAGGCATCCGAAAAGGCCAAGTGCGAACTGTCCACCCTGGATCGGGTGGAGATCCGCCTGCCCTTCATCGCCCAAGGCCCTTCCGGCCCCCAGCATCTGGAGGCCACCCTCACCCGCGAAGAGCTGGAAAACATGGTGCGCCCCCTGGTGGATCGCACCATGGATCCCATCCAGGACGCCCTGAAGGAAGCCAACAAGAAGCCCTCGGATGTAGATCAAGTCATCCTCGTGGGTGGCCAGACCCGCATGCCCCTGGTGCAGCAGAAGGTCCGGGAATTCTTCGGCCGAGAGCCCAACCGGGATATCAATCCAGACGAAGTGATCGCCCAGGGCGCCTCCATCCAGGGCGCCGTGCTCACCGGCGAAGTCAAGGATCTGGTCCTGCTCGACGTCACGCCCCTTTCCCTGGGCATCGAGACCCAGGGCGGCGGCTTCGTCAAAATCATCGCGCGCAACACCACCATTCCAACCCGGGACAGCCGCACCTTCACCACGGTTACCGATAACCAGGCGCGGGTCGAAGTGCATGTGCTTCAGGGCGAACGCGAGCTCTCCGAGTTCAACAAGAGCCTGGGCCGCTTCGATCTCATCAACCTGCCCCCGCTGCCCAAGGGCGTGCCCCAGATCGAGGTCACCTTCGACATCGATTCCAACGGCATCGTCAAGGTCTCGGCCAAGGACCTGATGACGGGACTTGAGCAGGGCATGAGTATCCGCCCCAGTTCGGGTCTCTCCGAGCTGGAGATCCAGCGCATGATTCGCGAGGCCACGTCCAATGCCGAGTCCGACCTGCAGCGCCGAGACGAACTGAAGTACATCGCCAGTGCCGAAGGCCTGCTCTTTTCTTGCGACAAGAGCTTCACCGAATGCGGGAAATACCTCTCCGACGACGAGCAGACCCTGGTGCGTGAAACCCTCAATGCCGCTCGGCAGGCCGTGGCCACCAAGGACATCGCGGGAGTGAAGACCTGCGAATCCAAGCTGCTAGAGGTCCAGAAGATCCTAACCAATGCCGTGCTGGCGGCCAGCGAGGCCATGATGAACGCCCTGGAGAGTGGCCAGGAGCTCCCCGGCACCAAAGGTCAAAAGGGTCCCAAGGGGCTGATGTAGCGGTCGCGTCTGCTAATCTGGAGGGATGAGTGCGAAACGCGACTACTACGAGGTTCTGGGCGTAGGCCGGGAGGCCTCGCTTGACGAGATCAAGAAGGCCTACCGCAAGCTGGCCATGCAGTTCCACCCGGACCAGAATCCGGGCAACAAGGCTGCAGAGGAAAAGTTCAAGGAGGCCGCCGAGGCCTACGCGATCCTCTCGGACTCGGACAAGCGAGCCCACTACAACCAGTACGGCTTCGATGCCCCGAGCCAGGGCGGCTTCCAGTTCGACCCCAACCAGTTCACGGATTTCCAGGACATCTTCGGCAGCTTCTTCGGCGGCGGCGGGATCTTCGGCGACATCTTTGGCGGCGGCGGGCGACGGCGCTCCGGTGGCGGCGAGCGGGGCTCGGATCTGCAGTACACCCTCAAGGTGCCCTTCAAGGAGGCCGTCTTCGGGGTGGACGTGAAGGAAGTGGAAATCCCGCGACTGGAGGCCTGCGGCACCTGCCGAGGCACCGGCTGCGCCGAGGGCACCTCGCCCCAGACCTGTCCCCAATGCCGGGGCAACGGTCAGGTGGCCATGCGCCAGGGCTTCCTGCAGATGTATGTCGCCTGCCCCCGCTGCGAAGGCCGGGGCCAGATCATTCCCAGCCCCTGCACCTCCTGCCGGGGGGAAGGGCGTATCCATCGCCGCACCAAGGTGAAGTTCCGCATTCCGGCAGGCGTAGATCGCGGTCAGCGCCTGCGCCTGGAAGGCGAAGGCGAGGCGGGTCGTGGTGGCGGAGGCGCGGGGGATCTCTTCATCGTCTTCGACATCGAGCAGGATCCCCTCTATGAGCGCGATGGCTTCGACCTGCACCGGCGCCTGGACGTGCCCTGGCCCCTGATGGTCCTGGGCGGCGAACTGCCCCTGGAGACCCTCTACGGCTCGGATTCCATCAAGCTCGGCGCCGGTACTCCCGGCGACAAGATCGTGAAGCTCTCCAACGCCGGTGTGCCTCGGCTCCGGGGCTCAGGCCGGGGCGACCTCTACCTGCACTTGCGGGTGGCCGTGCCCACCAAGCTCAGCGGCGAACAGGAAGAACTGGTGAAGAGCCTGCTTCAGACCATGCGCCAGGATGGTCAGGCACCGGAGAACGAGGGTTTCCTCGCCAAGGTCTTCGGTGGAGAAAAAAACAAGAAGAAGAAAAAGCGCTAGCTCGTGATGTAGCGCTCCATCTGCTCGATGATGAACTTCTGTTGGGAGATGGTTTCCTTCACCAGGTCGCCGATGGAGAGGAAACCCGCCACCCCGCCCGCTTCGTCCAGCACCGGCAGGTGGCGGATGTGGCGCTCGGTCATGATGGCCATGCACTCCTCCACGGTCTGGGTGAGGGTTACGTAGAAGACCTTCTCGCTCATCACCTCGCGCACAGGCGTGTCCTTGGAGGCCTTGCCCTTCAAGACCACCTTGCGCGCATAGTCTCGCTCGGAAAGGATGCCCACGGGCTTCCCGCGGTCCATCACCAGCAGCGCGCCGATATCGTGCTGGGCCATCAGATTGAGGGCCTCGAAGACCGTGGCGGCAGGCCCCACGGAAATGACCCCCGGACGCTTCTCGTCGAGCAGATGCTTCAGTGATTTCATCTGATCCCTCCCGCTTCCCCGGGTCGCCGGGGGCGCGTTTCAAGCATTGGATTGCGGAATTCCAATCTTGGATGCCGGAAACCTCAAGATTCACCAAGGGGCAGTCGTGCCACCTGCGACCCAATTGTTCCGCGGTGAACCATTTCATGAAATGAAAAAACCTACCCCGCCAGACGGCGGCCCCATCCCATGGCGGGCTTCTCGATCCATCGGTAGACCAGTCCCGCCAGCCCAAGGGTGAGCGCCAGGGCCAGGGCGAAGCTCCACCCCGGGGCGCTGCCCATAGGCAGCAGGGCCCTCACCGCCATCCAGGCGAAGGGGTGCAGGAGGTAGACGGAATAGCTAGCGTCGCCAAGGAAGAGGAAGGGCCTTCGGAGGACATGGTCGGGCACCTCGTAGAAGGCGAAGACCAGCACGGCCAGGAAGCAGATCCCCACGTACTTCACCCGGACCATGCCCACCATGGCCTCGAAATGGTCGTAGAACACCGGCCCCCGGGGCCATGCCAGCAGAATCAAAAGCCCCACGGCTCCGAGAAACCACGGCAGACTCAGACGCCAAGTCATCCGCCTGCGCAGGTCCGCCGCAATCCCCCCCAACAAGAACAGAAAGGCGTGGTTGGGGATCTGCACATAGGTGTGGAACTTCAAGTCCCCCAAGAAGGGCGCGGCCTGCACCTTGCCAAAGGTCCAGGGCCAGGCCAGGGCGATGAGTAGGGCGACTCCCAGGTACAGGAAGATCTTGCGGCGGGTCGCCCAGGTCAGCAGCGGCAGCACCAGGTAGAAGACGTACTCGATCCCGATGGACCAGCCCCCCAGCACCAGGGCGTGGTTGGGATGGAAGAGCCCGAAGGTCAGGGTGGCGTTCTCCACCAGCATCCGGAGCGTGACCTCCGGCCCCACGGGGTTGTGCAACGCCAGGTTCAGCGCCACCGCCAGGTAGTAGAGCGGCGCGATGCGGAAGAAGCGTTTGATGTGGAAGCGCCACAGCGCGCCCCGATCCCAGCTTGTTTCGCCGTAGAGATGGAAAAAACAGAAGCCGCTGACGAGGAAGAAGCCCTCCACGCCGTAATGCCCAAGGATGGCCACCACATTGTTGATCCGGGTTCCCGACTCAAAGATTTTCGACCAGATCGAAAGGTGATACACCGCCACCGCCAGGGCCATGAGGCCCCGCAGGATGTCCAGGCCGTGCAGGCGCCCGGGAGCGTTCACGCTCAAAGCCTCACCGCCGACCTGCTGCCATCCACCATCTAAACGAGCCTCCCAGCTCTCATCCTACGAGAACCGGGAGGCTCGCGCCGAGAGGACGCCATTATTGGGGGTCCTATTCGACCCCACTGTCCTTTCCTGAAAGCCCGTACCAATCCAGCTTTCGGGTGGCCAGCATCACCGCCGCCAGGGCCGTGAACAGGAGCAGGGAGCCCATCAACAGGGCATTGTCTTCGGACATCAGGAGCCCGTAGAGCACGCCGAAGAGCAGCGTGAGTCCCCCTGCGAAACCAAGGCCATGGGCCACACTCTTGAGCACATGGATCAAGTAGGCACCCAACAAGGCGATGCAGGCTGCGCTGGCCGCGAGGTAGGCCCACAGGAAGGGGATGTGCTCCGTGAGGCTCAGCAGCAGCAGAAAGAACATCGCCAGGGCAAAGCCCACCAGAAGGTACTGCATGGGATGGATCCGCAGTTTCCGGAGCAACTCGAAGAAGAAGAATCCCGCGAAAACCAAGCCCACGAAGAGGAAGCCATATTTCACGGCCCGTTCCGTCTGCAGGTAGATGTTCACCGGCTCGATGAAGGCGATGTCGAAGGCTTCCTCGGTGGGCCCGTGGCCTTCCACGTTGAGAATGGAATCCAGGCTCCTCGCCAGGCTGGAGACCTGCCACTGGGCCTCGAAGCCCTGGTCTCCGATCTGGTGATTCAGAGGCAGGAACCGGCCCCCAAAGCTGGGGCTGGGCCAATTGGCGCGCAGGGACACCTGAGTGTTCTCGCCTACAGGGGCGAAGGAAAGGCTCTGGGAGCCCGTGAGTTCCAGGGGAATCTCGAAGGCAAAATCCTTCTTGTCCTGGAAGGCCAGGGTGCCGAGATCGGCCTGGATGCCCTTGGGAACGCGGCTCCGGGGAACCCCCGGACGGAAATCCAGGGCCCTGCCCTCCCACTTCACCTGGGGCCGATTGCGGATGCCCCGCAGGTCGGGAATGCCCACCACCAGGAAGCTGGGGCCGGGCGTGATGGCGCGGCCGGAGAGCTCCATGCCGAAACCCGGCGTCAGGGAAAAACGCCCCGTGAGGCGCGCCGTCAGGTGGTAGAGCTGAGCCTTGTAGAGGCCCCGATGGCGCTCCTCCACCCGGGCCTCGCCCTGGATCTGTAGATCCTGGGGCGGCAGGATTTGATGGCCCTGAACCTCGCGGATGCGCCGCGTGACTTGGCCGGTCTTCTCGTTGGTCTCGGCCTCCTCCACCTGCTCGGTGTAGGTGAACACCAGCAGCGGCCCCACCACCTGCTGACACCCCGCCGCACTCTCGGCGACGTTGGCCTTGACCTCCTTTTGCCGCTGGTTCCGGGCCTCGACCTGGCCCTGGATCATGGCCAGGGGAATGAGCAGCAACAACGCGAGCCCGAACACAGCCAGGCCTTTCCAGAGCAGGATTCTTCGCATGAACAGCCTCCATGAGGAATGGAGGAAGCATGTCGCGCGTTCGAGAAGGAAGGATGTGCCCGTGTGAAGGCTTTGTGAAGTCAGTCAGCAGGAAAGGCTAGTCGCGCCTCCACGCCCCCACCGACTCCATTGCGCACCTCGATGCTGCCGCCGTGGAGCTCCGCCACTTCGCGCACGAAACTCAGGCCCAGGCCGGTGCTCTTCTTGCCCGTGGCGGGCCGGGGCAGCGAGTAGAAGGGTTCGAAGATCCGACCGGCCGCATACTCGGGAATGCCCGGCCCCTGGTCCTTCACTATCACCGCGACCCGCGCCTCGGTAGCCTCAAGAATCACCTTGATGCGCCCACCCATCGGCGAGAAGTCGATGGCATTGTCCAGCAGATTGGACAGGGCCAGTTCCACCAGGAAGGCCTCGCCTCGGATCTGGGAGCCTTGTGCGCCGACGATTTCGACCCTCAGATCCTTCGCGGCGCAGCCCGCCGCCTTGGCCGAAACCACGGTGGCCACGATTTCTCCGAGGGCCAGCGGCACGGAGGCTTCGAGGCCCTGGCGGTGCTGGAGTCCGGCCAGGCCGAGCATGCGCTCCACGAGGCGCTGGAGGCGCAGTTCCTGTTCCTGGATGTTGGCCACGAAGAGGCGCCGCTCCCCTTCGGGCAGGGGCTCCTCCAGCAGTTCCGCCGCCCCGTGGATGGCCGCCAGGGGGCTCTTCATCTCGTGGGTGAGGGCCTGGATGTAACGCTCCAGGTACTTCCGTCCCTCCAGTTTCTCGCGCATGGCCTCGAGGGTCTGCCCCAGTTCCGTCAGCTCCCCGCCCCCCAGGGCGGGCAGGCTGGCCTTGTGGCCTTCCGCCACCTGGCGGGCGTAGGTCTGAAGCCTGCCCAGGCTCCGGGTGAGCCACCAGGAGAGGGCCAAGCCCGTCAGCAGGGCGCCCCCCATCAGCAGCAGCCCCGCCCGGAAGACCCGCCGCTGGCTGCGCTGGGCGTAGGGCACCACGCTCGCCGTGGGCGTCACCACCGTGAGCACCCCCAGCAGCCGATCCCCCTTAAGGATCGGCGCGGCCACATGCATCCGGGAGGTCTTCTCATCCCCGGCCACCGCCCGAGAGCTGCGCACCCCGTATTCTCCCTTCAGGGTCAGGAGCACATCGTTCCAGCGCGAATAGTCCTGGCCCATGGCCTGGCCCTCGGAATCGAAGACCACGAAGCCCCGGGCATCGGTGACGTACACCCGGAACTCGGCGGCGCGCTTCTCCATGCCCCAGATCTTGGCCTTGGGTGTGCGATGGACGTAGCGCTCCACGGCCTGCGCAAATTCGCCCTGGGCCAGGGTGCCCGCTTCCAGCTCCGGCGCCGCCAGCTCCGCCAGCAGGTGCGCCGAATCCACCAACGCTACCTCCATGCCCTGCCGCACGCCGGGCTTCACCTCCGCCATGAAGATGCGCAGCACGAAGAAGGCCGCCAGCCCCACGATGAGGAAGAACCCCAGCAGGACCCGGACGCTGAGCTTCAATGCAGCCTCGCCAGGCTGTAGCCCAGTCCCCGATGGGTCTGGATGGGATCCAGCTCGGGCTTTGCCAGGCGCAACTTGGCGCGCAGGGTCTTCACGTGGGTATCCACGGTGCGGTCCCCGCTCTCCTCCGCCCCGGCCCACACCTGCTCCATGAGCTGCAGGCGCGTGAACACCCGCTCCGGCGAGGCCATGAGGCATTTCAGCAGCAAGTATTCGTACCGGGTGAGGTCCAGATCCTGGCCGCAGAAGCGGATGCGGTGACGGCCTTCGTCCAACTCGAACCCCGTGGCGCTCGGTGCCGCTTCCATACGCTCCATCCGCCGCAGGATCACACGCACCCGCGCCACCAGTTCCCTGGGGCTGAAGGGCTTGGCCATGTAATCGTCCCCGCCGATCTCAAGCCCCACAATGCGGTCCACTTCCTCGCTGCGGGCCGTGAGGAAGATGACCGGGATGGCGGAAAAGGTGCGCAGGCGCCGACAGACCTCGAAGCCTGAGAGATCCGGCAGGCCCACATCGAGAATGGCCAGCCGGAAGGATTCCCGGCGCAGTCGCTCCAGGGCCTCACCCCCCAACTCGCTGCGGTGGGGCGTGAAACCCTCGCTCCTTAGGGCGTAGGCGATGGTATCCGCGATGGCGGATTCGTCCTCGATGATGAGGATGTCGCCGGCCATCTACCGGTAGCGGACTTCGCCCTGGCCCGCCACCAACTCGCCGATGACCCAGGCGGCTTCGCCCGCGTTCTTGAGGGCCAGCAGCACTTCGGCAGCATCGGCTTTCTTGGCGATCACCACCATGCCCACCCCCAGATTGAAGCTGCGGCGGGCATCCTCCAGGGGCATCTGGGACTTCTCGATGAGGAAATTGAAGAGGGCCGGGATCTGCCAGCTCCCCGTCTCGATGGCCGCATCCAGGTGCTGGGGCAGCACGCGGGGGATGTTGTCCGTGAGCCCGCCGCCGGTGATGTGGGCCATGGCCACCAGCTTCTTGGTCTTCACGAGCGGCATGAGCTGGGTGAGGTAGCTGCGGTGGATGGCCAGCAGGGCCTCGCTCACGGTCTGGTCCGTGCCCGGCACCTTGTCCGTCACCTTGAGCCCAGCCACCTCGAAGCAGACCTTGCGGGCCAGGGAGTAGCCATTGGTGTGCAGGCCGGAACTGGGCAAGGCGATGAGCACATCGCCTTCAGCCATGGCATCGAGCCGCGGCAGCAACTCGGCCTGATCCACCACGCCCACGATGGTACCCGCCACGTCCACTTCGCCCGTCTCGTACACGCCGGGCATTTCCGCCAACTCGCCGCCAATGAGGGCGCAGCCCGCGTTGCTGCAGGCATTGGCCATGCCCGAGACTATGGACTCGATGACCTCGGGCTCCAACTGCTGGGCGGCAATATAGTCCAGGAAGAAGAGGGGCCGGGCGCCCTGCACCAGGATGTCGTTGATGCAGTGGTTCACCAGGTCGCCGCCCACGGTGTTCCAGGTGTTGGCGAGGCGGGCCACCTTCATCTTGGTGCCCACGCCATCCATGGAGGAGACCAGGATGGGCTGGGTTTCGGGAAACTGGGCACTGAAGAGGCCGCCGAAGAGGCCGATATCCGAGCGCACGCCCGCGGTCTTGGTGGCCTTCACCAGGGGCTTGATGCGGCGCAGCGCCTCATCCTGGCGATTGATGTCCACGCCCGAGGTGGCGTAGGTGACCGGCTGCTGGCTCATGAGGGCCTCCAGGTAAGGATTTTCCCACAGCCGCCCCGGGAATGGGTCACGGGGATATTGCGTTTCCGGCGATTCCTGGCCCCTTGGCGCCCGGGTTTCCCAATTCGCAAGTCTGAAAGGAGAGGATGCGGTGGCACACTCTTGGCCAGACGTCTCCCTGTTCACCCCGCTTCGTTCGAGGCCCCATGGCAGGCATGGCACCCCCTCCAGGCCCTTCCTCCGAGCGCATGGCGCGGCGGGGGGTCGCGCGGATCGTGCTGGGCTACGCTGGGTTCGCCGCCGCATGGATCCTTCTCTCCGACCGCGCCGCGGAGGCCCTGGTTCCGGATCCCGCCGCCCTGACCTGGGTGAGCATGCTCAAGGGGTGGTTCTTCGTGGCGGTCACCTCCCTGCTGCTCTCGTTCCACCTGCGTCGCTTCGTCGCAAAGCTCGCAGCTCGGGAGGCGGAAGTCAGGCGCCAGGAGGCGGAGCGCCAGCGTACCCTGCTGCTGCTCCACGGATTGGCCGAGGCCTCAACGGATGCCATCTACGTGAAGGATGCGGAGGGCCGCTACCTGCTGTTCAACAAGGCGGCCGGACGCATGATCGGAAGGGAGCCACAGGAGATCGTGGGGCGGGATGACCGGGCCCTGTTTCCTCCGGGCGAGGCGGACACATTGATGGCCGCAGATCGGCGGATCATGGATGGTCTCGAAGTCGCCACCCTGGAGGAGCATCTCACGACTCCAGAGGGCCCTCGGATCCTCCTGGCCACCAAGGGCCCGTTGAGGGGGCCCGATGGCAGCCTAGTGGGTCTCTTCGGAATCGCCCGGGACATCACGGACAGGGTCCGAGAGGAAGAGGCGCATCGCCGCCTGGAATCGGAGATCCAGCACGCCCAACGGTTGGAGAGTCTGGGACGCCTGGCCAGTGGCGTGGCCCACGACATGAACAACGTGCTCGCCGCCATTCAGGCCTCTGCAGAACTGCTGCAGGCGCACCAGCCCGAAGGCGGGGCCCTGGCCCGATCCCTCGGGCTGATCCTGATGGCCACCGGAAGGGGCCGGGATCTGGTCCGCGGGCTCACGACCTTCGCGCGGAAGGGACTCTCCGAGGCCCCGGAGGACCTGGACCTCAACGAACTTGTGCGCGAGGAGGCGGCCCTGCTGGAGCGCACCCTGCTCATGCGGGTGAAAGTCACGGTGGATCTCGCCCCGGATCTCCCGCAGATTCGCGGGGCCCGGAGCAGCCTCGGGAGCGCCCTCATGAATCTCTGCGTCAACGCCGTGGACGCCATGCCTGGGGGAGGTGTTCTCACCTTGAGCACCCGCGCGCATGAAGGGTGGGCGGCCGTTACCGTCGAGGACACCGGAGATGGGATGCCCCCGGAGGTGCTGGCCCGCGCCACGGAGCCCTTCTTCACCACCAAGCCGGTCGGGAAAGGCACAGGCTTGGGCCTCGCCACGGTCCGCGGGGTGATTGAGGCCCATGGAGGCCACCTGGACTTGGAGAGCGTGGTGGGACGCGGCACGCGAATCACCCTTCGCTTCCCGCCCCTGGGAATGGAGGCCGGGGTCGGCCAGGGAAAAGGGAACCCGGAACGGACGCCCCTGACCTCGGGTCGCCGCATCCTGCTGGTGGATGATGACGACCTCGTGCGCACAGCCCTTGCGACCCTGCTGGCGGAGGGCGGTCACCGGGTGGAAGTCGCCGCCGATGGGGTGGCCGCCGAGAAGCGGGTGGCGGAGGGTCTGATGCCGGAATTGGTGGTGCTGGACCTGAACATGCAGGGGTTGGACGGACCGCAGACCTTCGAACGGCTGCGAGCCCTTGCCCCGGAGCTTCCCGTGCTCATCGTCAGCGGCTTTCTGGACGCCCTGCCGCCGGGATTCACGGAGGATCACACCCAGGTGCGCACCCTGGCGAAGCCCTTCACCCTCGCGCAGTTTCAGGAATGCCTGCGGAACCTGAACCTGTAGGCGGGAGCCGACACCTCCGCCCCGGATACCCGCCCGCCTGCGGTATGGTGTCCCAGGCATGTGCGATGAACGGGGGCATCCATGGGGATCGACGAGGCGCGGGCCGCCAAGGCCATTCACGAACTGCTGACCAGTTTTGGCGCGAACCCCGAGTGCCCCGAGCTGCGGGACACGCCCCACCGGGTGGCGGAGTACTGGGCCGAGCGGCTGAACGGCTACGCCATCGACGCCGCCGCCGAGCTTCAGCCGCTGCCGGGGGAGCTGGCCCCCTGCCCCGTCATCCTCGAGCGTGTGCCCTTCGTCAGCACCTGTGAGCACCATCTCGCGCCCTTTTCCGGCCTCGCCACCATCGGTTACCTGCCCGGTGCCGGCGGCACCGTGGGCCTCTCCAAGCTCGTGCGCGTGGTGCAGGCCTTCGCCAATCGCCTGCAGGTGCAGGAGCGCATGACCCAGCAGATCTTCGAGGCCCTGGAAATCCATCTGCGCCCCCAGGCCTGGGGCGTGAAGCTCACCGCCGAGCACACCTGCATGAGCCATCGGGGCGTCAAGACTCCCGGCGTGCCCGTAACCACCCTGCTGCTGGGCGGCGCCTGGAAGGAAAGGGCGCCCGAAGCCTTCCGGTGAGCTGAGAATTTTCCAGAATCGCACGCGGAGCCTACCTCGCAAACAGAGGCATGAGCTATGCTGGCAGGCGAACGAAGCCTGAGCCCTACCCTGCCTCGTTCTCTCTCAAGGAGATCCCATGCGACACCCCCGGATCCTGCTCGCGCTCGGCCTCACGCTAGGCTGGAGCATGGCCGCTCAAGCACCCAAAGCCGCTCCCATTGCCACGGGCGAGGACCCTTACCTCTGGCTGGAGGACGTGACCGGCGAGAAGGCCCTGGACTGGGTGAAGGCCCGGAACGCCGAGTCCATGAAGGAGTTGGGCGGCGACCCTCGCTTCGATCGCCTGAAGGGCGAGGTGCTGAAGGTGCTGGATTCCGATGCCCGCATCCCCTTCGTCGGCAAGATCGGCGATCACTTCTACAACTTCTGGCGGGACGCCAAGCACCCCCGGGGCCTGTGGCGCCGCACCACCCTGGCGGAATACCGCAAGGTCGAGCCGGCCTGGGACGTCATCCTCGATCTGGATGCCCTCTCCAAGGCCGAGAAGGAGAACTGGGTCTGGGGCGGAGCCGAAGTGCTCAAGGAAGGCGGGTATCGCCATACGCTGATCACCCTGTCCCGGGGCGGCGCGGATGCCACGGTGGTGCGGGAGTTCGACCTCAAGACCCGCAGCTTTGTGAAGGGCGGCTTCGAACTGCCCGAGGCCAAGGGCGGCCTGAGCTGGGTAGACAAGGACACGGTCTATGTCACCACCAACTTTGGCCCCGGCTCAATGACGGACTCCGGCTATCCCCGCATCGCCAAGGTATGGAAACGCGGCACTCCGCTGGCCCAGGCCACCCCGCTCTTCGAGGCCAAGCAGACCGATATCGGCGCGAGCGCCTCCCATGACGACACCAAGGGCTTCGAACGCGACTTCGTAGGCCGAAGCATCACGATGTACACCTCCGAGCTGTTCCTGAAGAAGCCCGATGGCAAGCTCCAGAAGATCGACGTCCCCGAGGACGCCAACGCCAGCCCCTACCGGGAGTGGATGACGGTGAGCCTGCGCAGCCCATGGACCGTGGGCGGCAAGACCTACGGCGCCGGCAGCCTGCTGGTGACCCGCTTCGATGATTTCATGGCGGGCAAGCGGGACTTCACGGTGCTCTTCGAGCCCACCGCCACCCGCTCGCTCGCAGGCTACAGCTGGACCCGGAACCATCTGATCCTCAATGTGCTTCAGGATGTGATAAACCAGGTGACCATCCACACTCCTGGCCCCAAGGGCTGGACCCAGCGGGCCTTCCCTGGCGCGCCCGCCTTCGCCACCCTCTCCGTGGGGGCGGTGGATCCGGAGCACTCCGATGAGGTCTTTTTCACCGTCAGCGGCTTTACCACGCCCACCAGCCTCCAGTACGGCACCGTTGGCGGCACCACCTTCGAGACCCTGAAGAAGGCCCCGGCCTTCTTCGACGCCAGCAAGGTGGAGGTCAGCCAGCATTTCGTGAAGTCCAAAGACGGCACGCGAGTCCCCTACTTCCAGATCGCCCCCAAGGGCCTGAAGCTGGACGGCACCAATCCCACCCTGCTCTACGGCTACGGCGGTTTCGAGGTGTCCCTCACGCCGAGCTACAACCCTGTGAGTGGCTTGGCCTGGACCACCCAGGGCGGCGTCTACATCCTGGCCAATATCCGCGGCGGCGGCGAGTACGGTCCTCAGTGGCACCAGGCGGCCCTAAAGCAGAACCGCATGCGCTGCTACGAGGATTTCGCCGCGGTGGCCGAGGATCTCTTCGCCCGCAAGATCACCACCCCCAAGCACCTGGGCGCACAGGGCGGCAGCAATGGCGGCCTGCTGATGGGCAACATGATCACCCTTTACCCCAGGCACTTTGGCGCCATCGTGTGCCAGGTGCCCCTCCTGGACATGAAGCGCTACAGCCAGCTCCTGGCGGGCGCCTCCTGGATGGGCGAGTACGGCGATCCCGCCAAGCCCGAGGAATGGGCCTACATCCAGCACTTCAGCCCCTACCACAACCTGAAGGCGGGCGTGACCTATCCTCCCGTACTCTTCACCACCAGCACCCGGGATGACCGAGTGCACCCCGGCCACGCCCGCAAGATGATGGCCCGGATGAAGGAGATGGGCGCCGATGTC
>JAYREN010000035.1:0-21608 GCA_041908845.1 Holophaga sp.
CTTCGACCGGGTCTCCTGGAGCGGGCCCATAGCCTGGCCCTGGCGGCGGGACTGACCTTCCGCATCGTGGTGACCAAGCGCGACAAGGCCAGCCCCAAGGACACCCTGCCGGAAATGGACCCCTTGCGGGAACAGGGAGTGCCCATCGTAGAAACCAGCGCCCTGAATGCCTCCGGACTTGAGGAGCTCAAAGAGCTGCTGAGGGATCGCGTGGTGGTACTGGTAGGCCATAGCGGCGTGGGCAAGAGCACCCTGGTGAACGCCCTGATGCCCGAACTGGAGCTCAAGACCGGCGAAATTAGCCGCTATGGCACGGGCCGCCAGACCACCACAGCCGCCCGATGGCTTCCCACGCCCTATGGCGGCACGCTCATCGACACCCCGGGCATCCGCACCCTCAGCGTGCGCGGGCTGGACCGTAGCATCCTGGCCACCGTTTTTCCCGAGCTCCCGCCCGAATGGGTCGAAGATCCCACGGGCCTGGATCCCGAGGATGAAGCCCTGGGCCTCGACTATCCCGAACGCCTCCAGAGCCTCCAGCGGCTGTGGGAAGAGATGGGTGAGCGCAACCCCAACCAGAGCAGCTATCGATAGGGGCGACCTTGCAGGACCGCATGCAAAGCCAATCGAAGCTCCTGGACACGGTCTACGCCGGGATCTTCGGCACCCTGTTCCCCCTCTTCCTCCACGTGGCCCGCACCATCACGCGGCGCAGCCGTGCCTTTGAGATCTCCGATGACATCATCGGCGCCTTCATGGCCCTGCGGCCCAAGTATCTGGAGGCAGTGAAAGGCAACGTGGCCCAGGTTCTCCAGCGTTCGCCCTCCCACGCCGAGGTCGACCGCATCGCCCGCGCCGTCGTGCGGCAACATGCCCGGGCCTGGGTGGATCTCTTCTATTTCGGTCAGCGTCCTCCGGAGGAGGCCCTGCGCAACTTCGCCGAAGTTCAGGGGCTAGAGCATGCGGAGCGGGTGGTGCAGGAGGGCCGCGGCGCCATCCTGCTCACGGCCCACGCCGGGAATTTCGAGCTGGGCGGCCTCCTGTTGCGCGCCAAGGGAATGGCGATCCACGTGGTCTACAAGCCGGATCGTTTCGCAGCCGTGGAGCGGCTCAGGACGCAGATCCGGAGCCAGGGCGGCGTGGTGGGAGTGCCCGTGGATGGCGTGGGGTTTTCCACCCTGCCCCTGGTGAAACTCCTGCGGGAAGGTCGCCTGGTGGGCATGCAGGGGGATCGGGACTTCAGTCTCCACGGGCTGCCCCTGCCCTTCTTCGGGCGCGAAACCTTCTTCCCCCGGGGACCGTGGGAGCTGGCAGCCATGACCGGCGCGCCGATCCTCTGTTCCTTCTTCTTCACGGATGACGAAGGCCGTTTCCGGGCCCGCTTCATGGAGCCCATCACCATCACCGGCGAGCGCGGCCAGCGGCAGGCCGCCATCGAGGACGGCATGCGCCGCTATGTGCGCGACCTCGAAACCCTCATCCGCCAGCACCCGGACCAGTGGTACTGCTTCTATCCCTTCTGGGACGATCCACTGCGGAAAGAAAGCTAACGGTGCAGCGAGGCCCGACCAGTCACCCCATGGCGCCGGGCCGCGATCCAGAGGTAGCACCGGCGGGCCAGAGGCGCCATGCCCGGCAACCCCATCAGGGGCGCCAGGATGCGCCACCGAGGCAGCCGACTCAGGATCGGCGGAAGAGCCTCCGCCCCAGCGAGGACTTCCCGGGTTCCGGTATCCAGACAGTGGATCGCCAGGTGGAGAGGCCGTCCGGCCAGTTCTGGCGCCATGCGGGGAAGTTCGGGATTCTGGAATGGGAACGTAACCACGAGGCCCCAGCGGTCCCGCCGCTGCACCCAGTCCGTCATCCGACGGCAGAGCGCACACTCGCCGTCGTAGACCACCAGCAGGGGCGCGGGCCGAGCCACCCTAGGCGGGCTGCGGCGCGGGGACAGCCTGGAGTTCCTTCACCCAGGCGGGAATCGCCTTGACCCCCTTGGGCGGCTCCAGAGCCTTCTGGTAGCGGCGCAGTTCGCCCTCGTGGTTGATCACGAAGTCGCTCTCCTCCAGGTAGGTCGTCACCGGCAGCAGGGCGGTGGCGACCTGGCTCAACTCCGAGGGGATGGGCTCCAGCACGAGACTGAAGGTCGCCGCTGCCACGATCTGACGGAGCAGCTCGTTCTCCCGATGGCCACTGAATTCGGCATCGTGGAGCACGACCACCGCCTTCACCTCGCCTCGCTGAACCTGGGCCAGCAGTTCGTCCAAGTGCCCGAAGCGGTAGCCCCGCTCGGCGAACCCGCGGCGGTTGAAGATGCCGTCCCCGCTGCCCTGAAGCTCGGGAAACTGCAGAGTGTAGCGGCGATCCCCGCTGCCAAAACACAGATCCTCACGGCTGGCCAGGGAAGCCAGTCTCTGGGCGGCGTCGCAGCCGAAGGTGCCCTGCCCGATCACGGCCACGGTTCCAGCCTCGCGCAGCGTCGCGGCCACGGCGTCCAGACTACCCACAGCGCCCCTGATCTGAGGCGCACGCAAGCGCGTGGTCACATCCAGGTTGTACCGGGACCAGGCATGGCGCTCTTCGTCAAAAATGAAGTGCGTGACCCGCTTCCCTTCCAAGTGGCGGGGCCTGAAACGCCAGACCTTGTTCTCGTCCACGTCCGCCCAGAGGGGGCTGGCCATGGCCGAGTGGCGGCTGATGGTTGGGATGGGCTTGAGATACCAGACCCGCTTGGTGAAGCGGAAGTCCCGGTTGGTAAGGGCACCTACGGGGCAGAGATCCACCACGTTCCCCGCCAGGGGATTGGTATCCATCGAAAGCCCCTCGTAGGTGGTCACCTCCAGCTGGGCGCCGCGGTTGGCCACGGTGAGCTCATGGGTCTTGGAGATCTCCTGGGTGAAGCGCACGCAGCGGGTGCAGTGGATGCAGCGGTTTTTGTCGATGACGATCTTGGCGCCCAGGTCTTCGTACCGATAGCGGCGCTTGGGTTCTTCCATGCGCGAGTCGCCGCTGCCGTACTGGTAGCTGTAGTCCTGGAGCTTGCACTCCCCGGCCTGATCGCAAATGGGGCAATCAAGGGGGTGGTTGAGGAGGAGGAATTCCATCACCGCGGCCCGGGCGTCGGAGACCGCCGGTGAATTGGTGGAGACTTCCATCCCCTCGGTGGCCATGGCCGTGCAGGAGGTCGCCAGTTTGGGCTGGCCTTTGATCTCCACCATGCACATGCGGCAGGTGGCCACGGGCGTAAGCGCCGGGTGGTAGCAGTAGTGGGGAATATCGAATCCAGCCCGCTTGCAGGCATCCAGCAGCAGCGTGCCGGGTTCCACGGTGACGGGAATGTCGTTGATCTTCAGTGTCGGCATGAACCACCCTGCCCTTCTGATGCGAGGCAGCCGGTCCAGGTTAGGGCGCGAATGCTGCCTACCCGGTCTCCCGGGCAGGCTCCCAGGATGGCCAAAGCGAAGCGTTGCCGCAAGCCTCAGGGATGCCCGGGGCTGGCCACGAGGCAGTGCCGACAGAAGGTCAGGAAGTCCTTGAGGGCGGGAACATTCACATTCACGCTCGAGGGCACCACGTGCTTGATGACGACTCGCTTCCGGAGCTCCCCGCAGGCTTCCAGGGAGAACACGAACCAGGCCATCCGGTCATCTTCGGAAGAAAGGTTCACGGAGACGATCCGGGTCTCGAAGAAAATCTGGGGCCGGGTTTCCACATCCTCGATCACCCTCCAGTCGGGGAAATGCCCCCGCTTGACGAAGGCTTCCTTCAACTCCTCGAGGGTGTGCTGGATGGTGAACTGGACTTCGACCTGGACATCCATGATCTCTCCCCTTTTCTAGCCATCGGCCCTCGTCGGAGCCAAGTTGAATCAGAGGTGCATTCCTAGCGCCACCTCGATGGCTGTTCCCGATTTGGGCACCCCCTGGACATTCTGGCCCTGGAGGGTGGTGAGGTTCACTTCCAGGCTCAGGCTCTCCGTGAAGCGGAAGCCCACCCCGACGACGGGTTTGGTCGAGGTGGCCCGAGCGCCTTTGATCGAGGTCCGCAGGTCATTCCCATCGGCGGCCCCCCCGGGCTCGATGGTGTCCTGCTCGGTGCGCAGGCTGGAGAACCGCAGGCCGCCCTGAAGAAAGAGCCCATCCAGCATTCCCCGGTTGAAGCGATAGCGATAGGCCGCCCCGCCGAAATAGCCATCGGTCTTGGCATCGATGATCAAAGCACCCGACCGACGGGAGGTGGTGGGAAGTACGCGGTAGCCGCCCTCGAACACGACCAAGTGATTGCGCGTCAGGGGATAGGCCCCTTCGATCCCGAATCCATAGAACTTGTTCTGGCCGAGTTCGGCCTTGTCGGCACCACTCATCAGCCCCGCGGACAGCCTGAGGCTCGAGTCCCAGAGATCCTGGCCCTGCACCGCAACGGTGCTGCCCAGAAGAAGCGTGAGACCCAGGATGGCTGTGCGCGACATCTTTCCCCCTGCCCGGCCCCAGAATCCTGCGGCCCGTCCAATAGCCGTGAGAATAGCAGGGAACCTGAGCTTCCTGCGGGCAGCTGCCCCGTGGGAAAATGCCCTTTTGCGAGGATCCCATGACCACAGCCCTGCTCTCCGTCTTCGACAAGGCGGGACTCGTACCCCTCGCCCAGGGGCTGAAGGCGCTCGGGTGGAACCTGCTGGCCACCGGAGGAACGCTCAAGGCCCTCCGGGAAGCGGGCCTTGAGGTCCAGGAAGTGGCTGACTACACCGGCGCTCCCGAGTGTTTCGAGGGGCGGGTCAAAACCCTGCATCCCAAGATCCACGGCGGCCTGCTCTTCCGCCGCGACGAGTCGACCCATGTCGCCGATGCCCAGCGCCTGGGCATCCCACCCATCGATCTGGTGGTGGTGAACCTGTATCCCTTCGAGGCCACCATCGCCCGGCTGGAAGCGGCTTCCAGAGCAGGCTCCGCCTGCGCCAGAAGCGGGCGGCCCGGGGGGGGCGCAGAGGCTGGCCACGGACAGCCGGACGGTCCCACCCGGACAGCATTCGAAGAGTGCATCGAACAGATCGATATTGGCGGCCCCAGCATGCTCCGAAGCGCCGCCAAGAACCACGCCTCCGTCACTGTGCTGACGGATCCCGCCCAGTACGAGCCCTTCCTCGAAAAGCTGAAGGCGGGCGCCTGGACCGCTGCCGATCGCCGAGCCTGCGCATTGAGAGTCTTCCAGGCCACCGCCGCCTACGATGCCGCCATCGCCACCTGGTTCGCCCAGCAGGGGGAAGGGGCTCCGGAGATGGAACTGCCCGAGCGCCTGGCCCTGGGCCTGAGCCAGAAACAGGGGCTCCGCTACGGAGAGAACCCCCACCAGGGCGCGGGGTTCTACATCCAACCCGGCGCCCCCACCGAGGGCCTGGCCGCCTGCCGCCAGCTTCAGGGCAAGGAACTCTCCTTCAACAATCTGCTGGATGCCGATGCCACGGCTCGCCTGGCCTGGGCCTTCACCGAGCCCAGCTGCGTCATCGTCAAGCACAACAACCCCTGCGGCGCGGCCTGCGCGGACACTCCCCTGGAAGCCTTCCAAAAGGCCCTGGCCAGCGATCCCGTGAGCGCCTTCGGGGGCATCGTGGCCTTCAACCGCCCCCTGGACGAGGCCACCGCCCAGGCCCTGGCGCCCACCTTCTGGGAGGTGATCCTCGCCCCCTGCTTCAGCGAGAGCGCCCTGGCGGTACTCGCGGCCAAGAAGGCCCTGCGCCTCCTCGAGACACCCACGATCTGGCCCTGCGGCGCCTTGGGCCTGGACGTGCGCGCCATCGGCGGCGGATTCCTCGTGCAGCGCCCGGACACCGCCTTCACCCCCTTCGAAAACTGGGAGGTCAAAGTCGAGGGCAACAGCCCTCGCCCCTCCGTGCGCGACCTCCTGCTGGCCCAGCAGGTGGCCAAGGTGGTGAAGTCCAACAGCATTGTGCTGGTGAAGGACGGCGGCACCGTGGGCGTGGGCGCGGGTCAGATGAGCCGCGTGGACAGCGTGGAAATCGCGTGCCGCAAGGCCGGCGAGAAGGCCAAGGGGGCCGTGCTGGGCAGCGATGCCTTCTTCCCCTTCGCAGATGGCCTGGAGCTCGCGGCGGCCCACGGCGTCACCGCCATCGTCGAACCCAGTGGCAGCGTGCGGGACGAGGATGTGATCGCCGCCGCGAAGAAACTGGGCGTCTGGCTCTTCTTCACGGGCATGCGGCACTTCCGGCACTGAGCCGCGAAGATTGAAGAAGAGAAAAACAAAGGAAGAAACCGCGAATGACGCGAATGGACGCGAATGAAAGCTTGCTCCTGAAGGACGAGGCCTACGTCATCGTGGGAGCAGCCATGGAGGTGCATTCGCATCTAGGGCCTGGATTTCTCGAGGCTGTGTACGGGGATGCCTTGGCGCTCGAGCTGGAACAACGTGGCATCCCATTCGCACGCGAAGTCCCCGTTCCCATTGCCTACAAAGGAACTCTGCTCGGTCATCCCTATCGTGCCGACTTCATTACCCAGGGGCAGATTATCTTGGAGTTAAAGGCCATCAAAAATATAGGCGACAATGAACGGGCTCAGGCCCTGCATTACCTGAGAGCAACAGGGCTTCCTCTGGCTCTGCTCTTGAACTTCGGGGCCCCCAAGCTCGATTGGGCTCGGCTCGTGCTCACCCTATGAATCCACAACCCCATTCGCGTTCATTCGCGACCATTCGCGGTTAAAAAATGAAGACTTCCGAACTCCGCCAACGCTTCCTCGACTACTTCGCGGCCCAGGGCCACCGGATCGTATCCTCCAGCCCCGTCATCGGCCCCGCGGACGATCCCACGGTGATGTGGACCAACGCGGGCATGGTGCAGTTCAAGGATGTGTTCGTGGGCAAGGAACGGCGGGACTACACCCGCGCCGCCACCAGCCAGAAGTGCCTGCGGGCCGGCGGCAAGCACAACGACCTGGAGAATGTGGGCTTCACGGCCCGGCACCACACCTTCTTCGAAATGCTGGGCAACTTCAGCTTCGGCGACTACTTCAAGGCCGATGCCATCCGCTACGCCTGGGAATTTGTCACGGGGCCCGTGGAGCAGGGAAACCTGGGCCTGGATGTGGACCGCCTCTGGATCACGGTTTTCGAGGGCAAGGAAGGCGTGCCCGCGGATACGGAAGCCGAGGAACTCTGGAAGGCGGTGGGCGTTTCTCCGGATCGCATTCTGCGCTTCGGCAAGGACAATTTCTGGCAGATGGGCGACACGGGTCCCTGTGGCCCCTGCTCCGAAATGCACTACTACCGGCCCCTGGACATCAGTGGCAACTGCGCCGAACTGGTGAACGGCGAGGGCGATGACACGATGGAGATCTGGAACCTAGTCTTCATGCAGTACGAGCAGGATGGCAAGGGCGGCCTGAAGCCCCTGCCCAAGCCCAGCATCGACACCGGCATGGGTCTGGAGCGCGTGGCCTCCATCCTCCAGGGCAAAGAGACCAACTACGAGATCGATCTCTTCGAACCCATCTTCCAGGGCATCTGGAAGGTGGCCCGCATCCTGCCCCAGGAGCGGGCGGAGCACACCAACCGCACGGCCTCCCAGGTGGTGGCGGACCACATCCGGGCCGCCGTGTTCATGGTCTTCGACGGCGTGGTGCCCAGCAACGAGGGCCGCGGCTACGTGCTGCGCAAGATCGTGCGCCGCGCCCTGCGCTTTGGCAAGAAGCTCGGCATCGAGGGGCTTTTCTTCGCCGATCTCGCCTCCACCGTGCACCAGGCCATGGGTGACGCCTACCCGGAACTCGGTTCGGAACTGGGACGCATTCACAAGGTGCTGGCCCGGGAGGAGGCCCAGTTCAGCCTCACGCTCAACGCGGGCCTCAAGCAGCTCGAAGCCTGCGACATCACATCCGGAACACTGGCAGGTGCCGAGATCTTCAAGCTCTACGACACCTTCGGCTTCCCCGTGGATCTGGTGGAGGACTGGTGCAAGGAGCGTGGTGTGAGGGCCGATCTGGAGGGATTCCAGAAGGAATTGGCCGAACAGAAATCCAAGAGCCGCGCCGCAATGAAGACCCACGATGTGCGCATCCAGGGGGATTTCGCCGTACTGGCGGATTTCCCGCCCACGGAATTCCTCGGCTACGAGACCACCGAAGCCAATGTTAAGGTGCTGGCCCTCTTCGACCAGGACAAGAAGCGGGTCAAGGAGTTGCTGGGCACGGGCTACGCTTTGCTCGATCGCACGCCCTTCTACGCCACCAGCGGCGGCCAGGTGGGCGACACGGGCACCCTGAGCTTCGAGGGTTTTTCCAGCCTGGTGACGGAGACCACGGCCCCGGCCCCCAAGCGGTCCCTGCACCAGTTGGAAATCGGGGGGCAGCGGCCTATCCGGGAGGGTGACATCGTACTGGCCCAGGTGGACCCCGAGCGACGCGGGCGCATTCGGGCCCACCACACCGCCACGCACCTGCTGCACGCGGCCCTGCGCGAGGTGCTCGGCACCCACGTCAAACAGGCGGGCAGCGTAGTGGATGCGGAGCGCCTGCGCTTTGACTTCACCCACTTCGCGCCCCTGGAGCCCGAACAGATCCTGGAGATCGAGCGGCTGGCCAATGAGCAGACGCTCCGCGCCATTCCCACCCGCATCCAGTCCATGTCCATCGATGAGGCCCTCCAGAGCGGCGCCATGGCCCTTTTCGGCGAGAAATACGGCGAGCAGGTGCGCGTGGTGGCCGTTCCCGGCTTCAGCCTGGAACTCTGCGGCGGCACCCATGTGGCCAGCACCGGCGAGATCGGCGCCATCAAGGTCGTGTCCGAAGGGGCCGTGGCCTCGGGCGTGCGGCGGCTGGAGGCCGTAGCGGGCATGGCGGCCCTGGCGCGATTGCAGGACGACGAGGCGCTGCTCACGTCCCTCTCTCGCCAGGCCAACTCCACCCGCGAGTCCCTGCCCAGCCTGATCGGCGCCAAGGATGCCCGCATCCAGCAGCTCGAGCGCGAGCTCAAGGAGGCCAAGCTCAAGGCCGCCACCGGGGGTGGTGCGGGAGAGCAGGTCCAGGATGTAAAGGGGCTTCCCCTGGTCACCGTCGCCGTGGAGGGACTCGAGGCCTCGGCCCTGCGCGAAATGATGGATCAGGTGCGCACCCGCCACCGCAGCGGGGTCATCGCCCTCGCCTCCAAGGCCGCCGAGGACAAGGTTGCCCTCCTGGTCTCGGTTTCAACGGACTGCCAGGACCGAGCCGACGCCGGAGCGCTACTCAAGGCAATGGCCCTCCATGTTGATGGTCGGGGCGGCGGCAAGAAGGATCTCGCCCAGGGCGGCGGCACTCGCCCCTCGGGCATCCCCGCCGCCCTGGATGCCCTGAAGTCAGCCTTGTAGGCACCTTTCTCGAAGCGACTCCGTGAAACCCATCCGAAAGATGCTCCTCCACGAACTCATGGCCCTGCTGGGTCTCATGGTGGCCGTGTCGGTAGCCATGGTGTGGTTTGGCATGCGGGGCACCATGGACAAGCAGATCGAGGCCCGCACCAAGGAGAGCATTGTTCGCCTGGAGCGCGATCTGCGCAGCCTTCTCCAGGAGGCGGAACGGGGGGGAAGGGTCGCGGCAAGCTGGCTGGAGGATGGGCGAATCCCTCTGGATCAGCCCCTGATCGTTGAAGGAATCCTGGCCCCTCTTTTCAAAGAATCCTCCAGCATCTCTAGCCTGATCATGATCGGAGGCGATGGTCTCGGCGTCGCGCTCTATCCCAAGGATGCAGGCAGTACGACTCTCGGCCTGAAGGGGATCGGGAACCAGGTCCACCGGCGCTACTACCGCGAGAACGGCGTTCTCTTGAATCCACCCCGAGTCGACGCCGTCGCCATCAGATTCCAGGATCGCCCCTGGTACACCGCCGCGCAAAAGACCCAGATTCCCCGATGGGTGGAACCCTACTCGTTCTTGACGGCCCCGGATCATGGCATCTCCTACGTGGCCCCGGTCCAGAACAGCCAGGGACAGCCCAGGTCCGTGGTATGCGTGGACGTACTCTTGGACACGCTCTCTCGGAAGGTATGGGAGACTCGCCCCACCCCGAACGCCCAGGCCCTGGTCTGTGATGAACGCATGCAGGTGCTGGTATCCCCCAAGGATTCTGGTGACAGGGGCAGCTTCTTGAAGCCCCTCGGCCCCGACAACTTCCCGCTCTTCCAACAACTCGTGAGCCAATGGAAGGCCACCGGCCACGGCTCTCAGCTGATTCGCCTGCAGCACGGCGGCCAGAGCTTCGCGGGTCGGGTCATGCCCATGACCGATAGCCGAGGGCTCTCCTGGCTGGTCTGCATGGCGGTGCCCGAGAAGGACATCCAGGGAAACCTGAAGGGACTCACCGCGACGCTTCTGGCGGTGGGCCTGGGCTTCCTGGCCCTGGTGGCCTGGCGCCTGCGCCGTCTATCCCGCCGCATCGCCGACCCCTTGGCCCTCCTGGCTCGGGATGCCGAGGCCTTGGGTGAAGGCGCCACCCCCACACCCCCGGATTCCGCCATCCAGGAAATTCGCACCCTCGGATTGGCCCTGCAGCGGGCCGGACACGTCCTCGAGCAAGAAGCCGAAATGCAGCTCAAGCTCCAGCACAGTCAGCGCCTGGAGACGGTGGGCACGCTTACCGGCGGCATCGCCCATGACGTGAACAACCAGCTGGCGGCCATCGTGGGGCAGTTGAATCTCGGGCGGGAGTACCTGGAGCCTGAGCATCCCGCAGCCCGCCGCATGGAGAAGGCCGAAGAGGCCGCCCATCACTGCGCCAAGATGATCAAGTCCCTGCTCGGCTTCTCTCATCGCGCCCGACCAGAATTGGAGAGCCTGGACCTCAACCAACTGGTTCACACCACGGCCACCTTGGTTGAACGATTGCTGGGGGGGCGCATTCGCCTGGATCTGGATCTGACGCCCGATCTGGGGCCCGTGCTCGGCGACCGCGTCAATCTTGAGCAGGTCCTCATGAACCTGGCCGTCAATGCCCGCGATGCCATGCCCCAGGGCGGTAGGCTGCTGGTGTCGACCCGCCCCGAAGTCGGCGGCGAGATCTGCCTCTCGGTCAAAGACAACGGCATGGGCATTCCGCCTGAGGTGCTGCCGAAAATCTTCGACCCCTTCTTCACCACCAAGGAAGTGGGCAAGGGAACGGGCCTGGGGCTCGCCATGGCCTTTGGCATCGTGCAGGCCCACGAGGGCCGCATCGAAGTGGACAGTCAGCTAGGCAAGGGCACGGAATTTCGCATCTACCTGCCCTCTCAGACCGACCACCCCCACCATGACCCCGAAATCCCCACCCAGAACCTGGATGAAGGCTCCTTCGCAGGCCGGCGAATCCTGGTGGTGGACGACGAGCCCGCCCTGCGGGATCTGCTCGCCGAAGCCTTTACCGCGCGCCGCGCCCTGGTGGATACCGCCCAGAATGGCGCCGAGGCCTGGGTCCTGTGGCGGGACAGCCACTACGACCTGATCATCAGTGATCAGCGCATGCCCGAACTCACGGGCCTCGAACTTCTGGCCCGCGTCCGCGCCGCAGGCTCCCAGGTGCCCGTCATTCTGGCCTCGGGATACGGACTGGAGGGCGCCGAGGTGGAACTTGGCCGGGATCCCCGATTGCGGATCCTGCCCAAGCCCTTCAGCTTCAAACGCATCTTCGCCCTCGCGGGAGAACTGCTGGCAGGCGAGCCGCCGCCTACTTCCGGAACGTGAAGAACACGGCCCCCACCAGGCAGCAAGCCGCCCACACATGGTTGAGGGTGAGTTTGTCCTTCATGTACCACACCGCGAAGCCCGCGAAGACCACCAGTGTGACCACCTCCTGAATCACCTTGAGCTGGGGCAGCGTGTAGCGCCCGTAGCCCATGCGGTTGGCGGGCACCATCAGGGTGTACTCGAAGAAGGCGATGCCCCAGCTGATGAGTATGGCGACCCAGAGGGAGCTATCCCGCAAGTGTTTGAGGTGGCCGTACCACGCGAAGGTCATAAAAACGTTGCTCACCACTAGCAGGCCAATGGGGAGCCAGGCTCGAACGGTGGACATGTCATCGGCCTCGTGAAAACTAGCGGGCATACTCCACGGCTCGGGTCTCGCGCATGACCGTCACCTTGATCTGGCCGGGATACTGCATTTCGGCCTCCACGCGCTTGGAGACATCCTTGGCGATCCAATAGGCCTGATCGTCGTTGACCTGACCGGCATCCACCAGGATGCGGATCTCACGGCCCGCCTGCATGGCGTAGCTCTTCTGCACGCCCTTGTAGGAGTTGGCGATGGTCTCGAGCTGCTCGAGTCGCTTGACGTAGGTCTCCAGCATCTCGCGGCGGGCGCCGGGACGAGCGGCGGAGAGCGCGTCGGCGGCAGTGATAAGCATGGCCTCGACGGTCTTGGGCTCGTGGTCACCGTGATGACAACTCATGGCATGGATCACATCGGCCTTCTCTCCGAAGCGCTTGAGCAGCTCCATGCCGATCTCGATGTGGGTGCCTTCCACCTCGCGGTCGATCGCCTTACCGATGTCGTGAAAGAGCCCCGCGCGCCGCGCCAGCCGAGCATCCGCGCCCATTTCCGTGGCCATGTACTCGGCGATGTGGGCGACCTCCTTGGTGTGTTCCAGCACGTTCTGCCCGTAGCTGGTGCGGTAGTTCAGGCGACCGATGAGCTTATGCAACTTGGGATGCACATCGGGGAAACCCATGGCGATGGAGGTGGTCTCGCCCAGCTCCTTCAGGTGCTGGTCCATGTCGACTTTGGTTTTCTCTACAACCTCCTCGATGCGGGCGGGGTGGATGCGTCCATCGGCCAGGAGTTTGAGGATGGCCTGGCGGGCCACTTCGCGCCGAATGGGGTCGAAGCTGGACACCACGATGGTCTCCGGCGTGTCGTCCACGATGAGATCACAGCCTGTGGCCTTTTCCAGGGCCCGGATGTTGCGACCCTCGCGGCCGATGATGCGGCCCTTCAAGTCGTCGGAAGGCAACTGAACGGAGGTCACGGCAGTTTCGGCGATCACGTCCGAGGCCACCCGCTGGATGGCCGTGGCGATGGTCCATCGGGCCTTCTTCTGGGCTTCCTCCTGGGCCTCATCCTCGATGCGCCGCACCAGCTTGGCGGAGTCCATCTTGGCGGTGTACTCCAACTGGCCGATGATCTCGGCCTTGGCCTCTTCGCGGGTCAGACCTGAGAGGTCTTCCAGCTTGCGAGCCTGGTCCTCCACCAGCTTCTTGGCCTCGGCCCGGAGGGCGTCGAGCTTTTCCTGCTCTTCTCGGGTCTTCTCGGTCTTGAGTTCCAGTTCCTTGGTCTTCTGCTCTACCTGGGCAAGCTTCTTGTCGAAGCTCTCTTCCTTCTGCTGCAGGCGCTGACTCTGCTTCTCCAGGTTGGCCATGCGCTCGTTCACGAGCGCCTCGGCCTCCTGGCGGGCCTGGATGGCCTGCTCCTTGACCTTGAGTTCGGATTCCTTCCGGAGCGCCTCAGCCTCCTTCTGGCCCCGTTCGAGGGTCCGGGCGGCCTCCTTCTCGGCATCCTGCAGGATTCTTTCCCGCTGGGCCTTGATGTCCTCCTCGGCCTTCGCCGTGGCCTTGGAGACATCCACCACCGCCTGCTGGGCCTTCTTCGTCTGAAGAAAGAACCCGGCGCAGGCCGCGACGGCAATGATCAATAGAATCAAATCGAGTGCATTCATCGGCATCCCCTTGGGTCAAAGGAGCCGCCTGCATGCCAAGTGATAAGGATCCCCGCTCAGTCGTGGAGGCTTGCCAGTTCCCTATCGGATAGGGGGGCGACCAGAAACCCGGTTTAAGGCGCTCCGTCGCGCGGCGCGCACAAGGCCGGGGGAAGGCCTCCCTGGCGTATTTACGGAACAAGCGCTTGGCCGTCTCACGGGCCTCGCAGGGATCAAAATCAAACTCGCACCGAGGTCATTCTTCCCCTCCGAAGAGGGAACCAGAGGCGAGAGGGTCGTCCGGAACGTCATCGAGCAGCTTCGTCAGTTTCTGTTCCAGGTCTTGGGTTTGCTGGCTGGCTTCCTGTTCAAGACGCACCAATCGATGCGCCAGGTTCAGTGCCCCCATCAGCATCCAGGTTGAAGTGTCCAGAGCCGATGGCGGACTCCCCCATCTTAGCTCATAGGCCTGCTCCATGTCCTGGAAGGTCTGCTCCAGGAGTGCCACCGCCCGCGCCAGGGCTGCCTGGTCCTCCTGAGTGTGGACCCGGAGGGGATGGCCCAGCACCTCGACCCGGAGTTCTCCAGGGCCTACAGGAGTGGCTTCATTGAGTAGCAGGGTCACGCCAAGTCCTCTAATGTCTTGATGATGGCTTCAATTTGTCCACGAATTTCGTCCCGTTCCTTGATGAGGATGGCCTTCTCACCCTGGAGGTCCTCCATTCGCCTTCGGAGTCCATGAAGCTCCTGGTCCAGGGGCTCCCGCTCAGCCTGTAGACGCTCCACTTCCGCCTTCAGCATGTTCCGCTGCTGGACCAGGGCGTGAAGCTTGGTTTCGAGCTGTTTGAGAATATCCATGGGTGCCTCGGAAGGATCAGTCTACGCCCGTAGTTCGGCCCCGAGGGCCTTGGCCGCGCTTAGCACCGCATTCATCCAGCCATCCACCTCCTCGGAGGTGAGGGTGCGGTCCGGGGCCTGAAAGCGGAGCCGCATGAGCCAGGCCTGCCGTCCCGTCGGAAGGCTCTTGTGGCGAAAGACATCCACGCAGGTGAGGCCTTGGAAGACCCCGCCGGCAGCCTTCCCCGCCGCCGCGGCCATGACGTCCTCCAGGTGCCGGTAGGACTGACCGAGATCCACGAGCAGCGAAAGATCACGCTCGACCTCGGGGAACCGGCTGAAGGGTTTAAAGGCCGGAATGATGCGCTCCGCATGAGGGGGCAGGCTGGAGAGCGGAAGTTCAAGCATCAGAAGGCCGCCCGGGAGTTCGCGCACTTTCAACGGCCCTGTGACGCCGAGATCCTGCGCCACGCCCAAGAGATCCGCGGCCTGGACGGGGCGGCTGCGGGTGAGGTAGTCCTCGCCGCCCCGCGTTCCGGCCCAGATCAGCCCCACCGACAGCTGCTCCACGGGCCCCTGGGGCGTAGTGCGGTAGACCGGGGCAATCTCGAAGAGCTTCACTTCCTTCGCGCCCTGGCGCAGGTTCAGCTCGGCGGTGGCCACCAGGGAGGCCAGGAGCGAGGCCCGCATGACGGAATACTCCTGCCCCAGGGGATTGCCCAGGGTGCGCCCCGCCACAGGGTTGTCTGCCTCGGCGAAGGCGGCATCGGCCTCGGGGCTGACGAAGCCCAGGGTGACGGTTTGATGGAAGCCCGCATGTGCCAGGCGCCTCGCCAGATCCCGGCGCTGCATGTAGCCGTCGGAGAGCGGAAAGGGCGAACCCTCCAGGGGAGGCAGGGCGGAACCGATCCGCTCGAAGCCCCGCAGGCGGATCACTTCCTCCGCCAGGTCCTCTTCGATGCCTAGGTCATGCCGCCAGGTGGGCGGAAGCACGGCCAAGGTCTCGCCTCGCATCTCGACCCGGCATCCCAGCCGCCCCAGCAGTTCTGCGGCCTCGGACGCGGCGATGGCCTCCCCCGCGATACGCCTCAGCGTAGCGCTCTCCAGCGACAACACATCCTTGTGCGCGGGCGTCGACCCGGCGGTCCAGGCGCCCTTCAGGGTCGCCCCGGCCCAGGCCTGAAGGCGCGCCGCCAGGAGATCTCGAGCCCCTTGAACCATCGCGGGATCGGCCCCGCGGCCGAAGCGATAGGAGGCATCCGTGTGCAGACCGTGGCGGTGGGCCATGCGACGCACGACGCGTGGATCGAAATAGGCGCTCTCCAGGAGCACCCGCCGGGTCGCCGAGGTCACCTTGGTGGCATCACCGCCCATGACGCCCGCGAGGGCAATGGGGCCGCCCTCATCGGCGATGAGCAAATCCGCCGCCGTCAGTTTCCGCTCCACACCGTCCAGGGTCACCAGGGTCTCCCCGGGCTTCGCCCAACGCACGATGAGGGCGCCCTTCAGCGTATCGGCGTCGAAGGCGTGGGTCGGGTGACCATAGCGATGGAGCAGCTCGTTGGAGGCATCCACTGCGGGCAGCTGCTTGGCGTTGGATCCCATGGAGGCAAGGAAAGACACCACTTCGGCGGGTGTCCCCGCATTCACGCCGAGTTCGAGGATGGCCGTGGCGTACAACGGGCAGGCGTCGGCTTCGAGGCGCACGGGAAAGAGAGGATCTCCCTCCCGCAGACCCGGGCCTGGAATCGGCGCGAGGTCTGCGCCAACCTTCGCCGCCAGATCTCGAGCAAGGCCGCGGTGGGAGAGGGCATCACCGCGATTGGCGGTTACGTCCACCTCCAGGATCGTCTGGCCGCTGCGGTCTTCTACGCCGTCCACCGGAAAGCCGAGGCCGGCGAGCATTTCACAGAGATCCACCGTGCCCAGGGCCGCGAGGGCGGGCAGTTCCGCATGGAGCGCGCGTCGTTCGATAAGCATCAGTCAAGCCCTCCCATGGCCTTGAGGAAGCGCTGGTCATTCTCGAAAAAGAGCCGCAGATCCGGGGTCTGGCTCACCATCATGGCGGTGCGCTCCACGCCCATGCCGAAGGCGAAGCCACTCCAGACCTTGGGATCGATGCCCGCGTAGCTCAGCACATTGGGATGTACGAGGCCCGCGCCCAGGATCTCCACCCAGCCACTGCCCTTGCACACGCGGCAGCCCGTGCCGCCGCACAGCGGGCATCGAACATCCACCTCGCAGCCCGGCTCCACGAAGGGGAAGTAGCTGGGACGGAAGCGCACATCCGCGCCGGGTCCGAACAGGGCCTTCATGGCGTACGCCAGGGTGCCCTTCAGGTGCTGCATGCCGATGCCGTGACCCACTAGCATGCCTTCCACCTGATGAAACATGGGGCTGTGAGTGGGATCAATCTCATCCTTGCGGTACACCCGCCCCGGCGCGAGGAAGCGAATGCCTCCCAGCTTCTCGATATCTGGGGCAACGCGCTGCAGCACGCGAACCTGCACGGGGCTGGTATGCGTGCGCAGCAGCTGGCCCTTGTGGGCCGGGAAGTAGAAGGTGTCCGCGCTGCCCCGGGCGGGATGATCCTCGGGAATGTTCAGCCCGTCGAAATTGTTGGCTTCGGTCTCGGCCTCGGGCCCCTCTTCCACGTGATATCCCAGGGGGCGGAACACCTCGATCAGGCGGTCCATGAGTCGATTCAGGGGATGCATTGCCCCCCTGGGCGGCCTGGGCGGTGGCAGGTCGGGATCCCAACTGGACGCAAGCGCTGCCGCCTGCTTCTTCGCGACCTCCAGCTCATTCTGGCGGGCCTTGAGGCCTTCCTCCCAGAGGTTCTTCAAGGCGTTGATCGCCGCGCCGAGGTCGCGCTTCTGCTCCTTGGGTGCCGCCTTCAAGAGCTCCATCATGCGCGCGGCATGACTGCCCTCGCGACCGATGAATTCACCCTTCAGGCGCATTAGGGCATCGAGGTCCGCGCAAGCGGCAAGCATTTGTGGGAACTGCCGCTCGGCCTCCCGGATTTCAGGTGAGAGTAGATTCGCTTCCATGGATCCCCCGCACTCCTAAACACAGAAAGGCCGCTTTCGCGGCCTTTCAAGCTTGATCGATGTCGATCTCAGCCCTTGGCCACGGCCACGAGCTTGCTAAACGCCTCGGGATTGCGGACGGCGAGATCCGCCAGCATCTTGCGATCCAGAGTCACGCTGGCCTTCTTGAGCCCGCCCATGAACTTGGAGTAGCTGGTTTGGTTGAGCTCGCAGGCAGCGCTGATGCGCACAATCCAGAGGCGACGGAAATCGCGCTTCCGCGCCTTGCGGTCACGGTAGGCATAGCCGAGAGCCTTGGCCACGGCCTCTTTCGCGGAGCGATAGAGACGGGACTTGGCGCCGTAGAAGCCCTTGGCGAACTTCAGCATCCGCTTGCGGCGCTGGACACGTTTAAAACCACGTTTGACGCGAGTCATGTGTTTCCTTTCCTTGTGGCAGCTCGAGGAGCTTTGAAGGCCACGTCGGGGGCGGCATCAACCGCCGGAGTTGAGAAGAGAGAAGGACGGTCCCGAAGGATCAGGCGTACGGCAACATATCGTTGACGCGGCCGAGATCCGACTTGTCCACCATGCCGCCCATATCAAGCTGACGCTTCCGCTTGGAGGTCTTCTTGGTCAGGATGTGGCGCTGGTGGGAGCATCCGCGCTTGAAGAGACCGCTGCCGGTCTTCTTGAAGCGCTTCTGGGCGCCCTTGTGGGTCTTGAGCTTGGGCATGACAAACCTCTAGCTTTGGGTGGTTTCAACGGGCTTGGCCTCGGGCTTGGGAGCCTTGGGCTTCTTGACGGCTTCCACGGGCCTGGGAGAAATGATGGCGTGCATGTCGCGCCCATCAATGCCTGCGGCTTTTTCAATGACACACTTGTCAGCGACACGACCAAGAACATCCTCGATGATCCGGAACCCGATATCGCGGTGAACAACCTCGCGTCCTCGGAACATCACTACAACCTTGACCTTGTCGCCTTCCTCCAGGAATCGGAGGATGTGCTTCACCTTGAAATCAAAATCGTGATCATCGGTGCGAGGCCTGAACTTCACTTCCTTGAGCACGATGTTCTTCTGCTTTGCACGGGCGGCGTGCTCGCGCTTCGCCTCCATGAACTTGTATTTGCCGTAGTCCATGATCCGGCAAACGGGCGGGTTGGCAGTTGGGGAGACTTCCACAACGTCGAGGCCCTTTTCCTCTGCCATTCGCATGGCCTGGGCCGGAGTCATGATTCCCAGCTGTGCACCATCCTCTGCAATGACCCGGATCTCGAGAGCCCGGATGCCATCGTTGATGCGCGTTTCTGTCGCTCGAATACCGCCCTCCACAAGAACACAAGGATAAAGATCTTACCAGTGAAACCCAGGTCTGCCAATCAAAGATACTCAGCGTGCCCGAGTCTGGACCTCTTGCTGAATCTGAGCGAGGAAGGCGTCCAGGGACTGGGCCCCCAGGTCGCCCTTCTGGCGATGGCGGACGGAAACGGTGCCCTCGGCCGCTTCGCGATCTCCGACGACGAGCATGTATGGAACCTTCTGGAGCTGGGCATCGCGGATCTTGGCGTTGACCTTTTCGTTGCGGAGATCGAGTTCGACCCGAAGACCAAGGGCATGAGCCCGGTCGCGGATGGCCGCCGCGTAGTCTTGAACCCGGTCCGTGATGGGGAGAACCGTGAGCTGAACGGGCGCGAGCCAAACGGGGAAGGCTCCGGCGCAGTGCTCGATGAGAATCCCCATGAACCGCTCGAGGCTCCCCAGGATGGCCCGATGCAACATCACGGGCGTGCCCTCAGTGTTGTCGGCCCGGGTGTACTTGAGCCCGAACCGTTCCGGCATGGAATAGTCCACCTGCAGGGTGCCCAACTGCCAGGGCCTGCGCAGTGCGTCCAGCACCTGGAACTCGATCTTGGGACCGTAAAAGGCACCGTCGCCAGGGCTGACATGGAATTCGATCCCGGCATCCCGCATCCCTTGAGCCAGGGCGTTCTCGGCCAGATCCCAAATCTCGTCGCTACCAAGCCGCTTCTCGGGGCGAGTAGCCAGGGCCACGCGCATCTCCTCGAATCCGAAGGTGTCGTAGACCGCCTTGATGAAGCCAAAGAAGGAGGCCATCTCGTCCTTCATTTGCTCGGGAGCACAGTAAATGTGGGCGTCGTCCTGGCAGAACGTCCTCACCCGGGTCAACCCCTGGGTAACGCCGCTCCGCTCGTAGCGGTGGAGCCGACCGAAGTCCGCATAGCGGATCGGCAGATCCCGATAACTATGCTTGCCAGCGCCGTAGATCAGACAGTGAGTGGGGCAGTTCATGGGCTTGAGGGCGTATTCCCGCTCCTCCACCTCGGTGAAGTACATGTTCTCCTGGTACTTCTCGTAGTGGCCTGAGGTCTTCCACATGCTGACATCCAGGGCCTGAGGAGTGATGACCTCGTCGTACCCCTCGCGCCGGTAGTGCTCCCGCATGAAATCCACGAGCTGGTTGTAGACGACCGTACCCTTGGGATGGAAGAAGGGGGATGCTGGCGCCTCGACGTGAAAGGAGAACAGGCCCAGTTCTTTGCCGAGTTTCCGGTGGTCCCGCGCCTTGGCTTCCTCCAAGCGCTTCAAGTGTTCCTCGAGTTCCTTCTGGTTATGGAAGGCCGTCCCGTAAACCCGGCACAACTGCACATTCTTTTCGTCCCCGCGCCAATACGCGGCGGCCACATGCAGAAGCTTGAATGCCTTCAGTTTACTGGTATTGGGAATGTGGGGGCCACGGCAGAGATCATAGAAATCTCCCTGACGGTAGCCCGAGATCTGTTGATCGGCCGGGATATCGGAGATCAGCTCGACCTTGAGCAGCTCGCCCATAGCCTGGAAC
Source organism: Holophaga sp. (assembly GCA_041908845.1). GTDB lineage: Bacteria > Acidobacteriota > Holophagae > Holophagales > Holophagaceae > JAYREN01. The sequence continues at coordinate 20,375 of JAYREN010000035.1, forward strand.
CGGGCGAGAGCCTCGTCCCTGCCGAGCACCTCCCGACTGACGCCATGAGCCTCCTCGCAGACTTTCCGCATTTCCGCTTCGATGGACACCAGGTCCTCGGGCGTAAAGAAGGGTTCGATATGAAAGTCGTAATAGAATCCGTCCTCGATCACCGGGCCGATTCCGACCTTGGCGTTGGGAAACAGGCGCTTTACGGCCTGGGCCAGGAGGTGGGCAGCGGAGTGGCGGATGATCTCAAGGCTGTCCGGATCCTTGCTCGTGACCAGGGCCACTCGGGCACCATCAGGCAAGGAACTGTTCAAATCCAGAAGATGATCATCGACTCGCACCGCGAGAGAGGCGTCCAGGAGCCTCGGTCCGATGGCCAGCGCAAGGTCTGCGCCGGTGGCGCCATCCGGCAACTCACGGACGGAATCATCGGGAAGACGGACGGCGATGGGCATGGAAATCCTCGCTTGGAATCTTTCAGTTTAATTGAACAACGGTTCGACAAGAACGATGAATACAGGAACGCCCCCAGGTATGAACTGGGGGCGTTGTGTGATATTAACGTCGCGGCGACCTACTTTTCCACACTTAGAAATGCAGTATCATCGGCCCTCTGGAGCTTAACTGCCGTGTTCGGGATGGGAACGGGTGTGACCTCCAGGGAATAGCCACGACGAAGGGTTGGAAGGGGTTTTTCAAAGGGAGGCGTCTGTAGGGACGCGGATCAGCAGGGATAGACGTTCCGTGCTGTCCGGGGGTTTCGGGCGCTTAGCATTCTGGTTTTGGCCTTTGGCCAAAGCCCAGACTGTTGCGCTCGACGCGTTTTCTTCGAAAACGCTGCCGAAACACCCACTTCAATGTAATTGATTGATGAAAGGTCAAGCCAATGGACCTATTAGTATCGCTCAGCTGAACGCATTACTGCGCTTGCACATGCGACCTATCAACGTCGTGGTCTTCGACGGGTCTCGTGGGGATATCTCATCTTGAGGCGTGCTTCGCGCTTAGATGCTTTCAGCGCTTATCACTTCCCGACATAGCTACCCAGCATTGCGCCTGGAGGCACAACTGGAACACCAGAGGTCAGTCCATCCCGGTCCTCTCGTACTAAGGACAGCTCCTCTCAAATATCCTACGCCCACACTAGATAGGGACCGAACTGTCTCGCGACGTTCTGAACCCAACTCACGTACCGCTATTGATCGGCGAACAGCCGAACCCTTGGGACCTGCTCCAGCCCCAGGAT
>JAYREN010000036.1:0-21567 GCA_041908845.1 Holophaga sp.
CTAATCGGAGAACTGAGCATCGCGCATAAACAGCTTGTGTAAAACCAGGCCTCGCCGTGCTCCACTTGAACCAAAATCAAGGTCCATAAAAAAAGCGGCCCGCATCTGCGGACCGCTTTTTCAAAGGCGTTGGAGAATTCTACTTCTTCTTCTTGCCGCCCTTGCCGTTGACATCATCAGCCAGCTTCTTGCCGGGCTTGAACTTGGCAACCTTCTTGGCAGCAATCTTGATCTTCTGGCCATCGCGGGGGTTGCGGCCCGTGCGGGGTCCGCGGGTCACGACGGAGAAGGTGCCGAAGCCCACCAGGGTCACCTTGTCGCCGGCGCGCAGAGCGGAGCCAACGGAAGCGATCACGGTGTCAAGGGCAGCCGCAGCCTTGGACTTGTTGATGTCAGCCTTTTCGGCGATGGCGGCGATAAGTTCAGCCTTGTTCATTGAAACCTCCAGAAAAGGGAACTAAGTCCCAGGTGAATGAAAATGTCTTGGACGCTCTGACGAGACATCCGCCGCTATTGATTTTCAAGAGCGAGCACCCTTGAAATCCCCGTGAATACTGGGTGAAAACTAAACTACCAGAAGGTTATGTCTGTGAAGTAGTGCCGTCAAGGGTTTCAGGATTTTTTTTTTGCGGGAGGCCCGGTTTTGGTCACTTCCTCCCCCCCCTCAGCTACCAAAGTCCATCCATCAGGGCATCGTAAGATATGCAAAACAACAATATTAAGACTAGGCAAGGCCTCGCAGACACGAACCTGGCCCTGACCTCGTTTCCTAGCCGATTTGCATCCCACCCAGGTTCCTGAACGCCCAGGAAGCCTACAATATCCCCATGGCTCATCCCTTCTTTTTGCGCCTGGCCTACGTCGGTACCGGCTTTCACGGCTGGCAGATCCAGACCTCGGCCCGAAGTGTCCAGGCAGAACTCTGGAGGGCCCTGAAGTCCTTCGACCCTCTCGTTCCCATGCCCCAGGGCACGGGCCGCACGGATGCAGGCGTGCATGCGAAGGCCCAGGGAGTGCTGGTCCGCACGACCCGCGCCTGGGAGCCCTACCGCCTCATGACCGCCATCAACGCCCACCTTCCCCCGGATGTACGGGCCATGGAGGTTCTTGCTGTCGAGGAAGCCTTCTGGCCTCGGCATCACGCAGTGGCCAAACAGTACGTGTACGGCCTGGACGGGGGCCCCGCCCAGGATCCTTTTGAACGGGATCGCCGCTGGCACGTTTTCGGCGCGGTACCCTTGAACTTGGATCATATGGCCACCGCTGCACAATGCCTCGTTGGCGAACACGATTTTTCCAGCTTCCGCCACCAGGAATGCGCGGCGAAGAATCCCATCCGCACCATCCATAAGATTGACGTAGTGGCCCACAGAACCTCGGTGGACCTGGTTTTCGAGGGAAACCGCTTCCTCATGCATCAGGTCCGCATCATGGCCGGCACCCTGGTGGACATCGGCAAGGGTCGCATCGCTCACGATGCACTCCCTGGAATCCTGGAGGCCCGGGATCGCTCGAGGGCGGGGTTTACAGCCCCACCCCACGGGCTCTGCCTGGAAAAGGTCTGGTACCAATCCCGCTGGGGCATCGGAGAGGCCTGCCCCTGGGGAGAAGACAGCCCGGAACCTCTGGCCGAGCCCTGAAACCTGCACTCATTCATCTCGGGACTACAATGGGCCGAACAATCATAAGAGCCCGCACCGGGTGTTAGTCGACCCGGGGCAACGGCAGGAGGAACCATGAGCGCCCCGAAGCCCCGCGTCCTGATCGTGGATGATGTCCCTGCCGATCTCCAGGCCCTGGGAGAGATCTTGGGAGACGATTACACGGTCGTCTCCGCAGGAAGTGGTCTGGAGGCCCTACGCATTGCAGAGACCGACGAGGTGGATCTGGTCCTCCTCGACGCCCAGATGCCCGGCATGGATGGCTTCGAGACCTGCGCCCGTCTGAAAGCGAACACAGATACCAAGGATCTACCGGTCATCCTTGTGGGTACCCCCGAGGATGAAATCATGGAAGCCAAAGGGCTCTTTCAGGGAGCCGCCGACTTTCTTCCCCGCCCCGTCCGCGCCTCCGCAGCCAGAGCCAGAGTGAAGACCCACCTGGAGAACCGCCGTTTCCGAGAAGTTCTCCAACGACTCTCCTGGCTGGATGCCGTCACCGGGATTCCCAACCGGGAACGTTTTGAGGAAGCGCTGGACAACGAGTGGCGGCGCAATGCCCGCAACCGCACCCCCATCGCCCTGCTCCTGATGGAAGTGGATCATTTCAATCAATTCTGCGAAATCCATGGGAAATCGGCCGGAGACGAGACCCTGCGCCGGTTGATCGATGCCCTCACCGGTGGCATCCAGCGGGCCGGTGACGTCGTGGGCCGCTACAATGACCGCGCCTTTGCTTGCCTGCTACCCGAAACTGATACGCTCGGGGCCGTTTCGGTGGGAGAACGGGTCAGGGCCGAGCTCAACAGTATGGCGATTCCCCACGAAGGCTCGGAATCTGCCCCCTTCGTGACCTTGAGCCTTGGGGTGGCAAGCCTCGTCCCCAGCCGCACCGATGTGCTCAAGGACCTCACCGACAGCGCGGAAGCGGCCCTGCTGAGGGCCCAGCAGCGGGGAGGCAACCAGGTGGTATTCAGTTAGGAATCGATAGACTCAACGGTCACCCGGTTTCTTCCGTTCGCCTTGGAGTGGTAGAGCGCCTTGTCGGCGGTTCCCATGAACCAAGTCGAAGGACGATCCATCGCTGGGGTCGCTCCGGCCACGCCGAGACTCAAGGTGACCATCGATGCCACTTGAGAATCCTCGTGCTGGATGTTGGCTGTCTCGATGGCGGCACGCAATGCCTCCGCAAGCTGAGCTGCGGCTTCCAGCGGCGTTTCTGGCAAAAGGATCGCGAACTCTTCCCCTCCGATCCGAGCGACCAGGTCGCCACCTCGCTTGAAAAGCCCCTGCATGACCTCCGCGACGGAAATCAGACAGGCGTCTCCCATGGGGTGACCATAGCGGTCGTTGTAGAGCTTGAAGTGGTCGATGTCGCAAATGATCACCGACAGCGGCTTTTCTGCTCGTCGTGTGCGGCGTATTTCAGCTTCTAGACGCTCGTTGAAATGGCGACGATTGGCCAGCCCGGTCAGCCCATCCTCCCGGGCCAAGCGCTCCAACATGACATTGGCCTCCTGGAGCTTCTGTTCGGCATACACCCGATCGGTCACATCCTTGACCATCAGGAGCAGGTGCGTTTCCTCTTTAGCGAGGAAGGCCGCAAAGGTTGCCAGAATCCAGATCAATTTCCCAAAGGTGGTCCGTAACCCCAAAGTGACTTGAACGGTCTCTTGGGTCCCAAGACACCGCTCCGCAGCCTCTACGAGCCCTGATGTTTGCCAGGAATGGATGTCGCGGAATGTTTGGGCAAGCAGTTCGTCCTCAGTGGCTCCAACAATCGAGGCCATCGCGGGGTTTACGAGAACACACTGTCCGCTGCTCCCTCGATAAACGGCAATGCCAAGGGGTGAGGCACTCACCATCTTCTGGTTCAGGTCCAAGGTCTCCTGCAGGCGACGCTCGGCAACCAGGCGCTCCGTTATGGGAAGGAAGCTGGCAAGGATGGCATCTTGACCTTCGAACACCAGTCGGTTGGCTGACAACAATGCATGGAAGGTTCTTGCGTCGATTCCCAGGTATTCAACTTCGTAATCGATGACATGGCCTTCCTGGCTGATTCGCTCCACAAAGAGACTGCGCAGCTCAGGGTTGGCCCAGAATTCCTTGGCCTGCTGCACGCCAGTCGTTTCCGTTTGTAGGGGAAACACCGCACGAGCACGATCATTGGCGTACAAGACCTGGCCGTCGGCCAACCCGGAAATGACAACAGGGATGGGTTCGCGGTCGAGAATGGTCCGGGATTGCCGTTCTTCGACCTGCAGGCGATCCACCAATTCATTCAGGCTATGGTCCTTGGATTGCAGTGCTCGGCTCATAGACCTGAAGGATTCAGAGAATCCATCCATGAAGGCGATCAGCCTATTGAAATGCGTCACCACGCGCCTGCATTCAGTGTCCAGACCCTCCTCCGGCACTGGGGCAGGGATCTGACCTGAAATCAATTCGTCGATTGCATTAAAAAATTCGTTCGGGATTTTCATGAGCCAAGTTCCCACAAACCCATTCTAAACCCAGTCCAACCAATTCTTATAAAGAGGCATGAATTCGAAACATTTCCGGTGACGTGTTCCTAGAGCGGTCGGCGCCCTTCCAGCGCCCGATCCAGGGTCAGGTCATCGGCATATTCCAGATCGGAGCCGATGGGCAGCCCCAGTCCGATACGAGTGATCTTCAGGCCCAGAGGTTCCAGGATCCGGACCAGCCAACTCGCGGTGGCTTCGCCGTCCAGGGTGGGATTGGTGGCCAGCACGATCTCCCGGATTCGCCCGTCCTCCAGGCGCTTAAGGAGTTCCCGGATCTTGAGCTGATCCGGCCCCACGCCTCGCAAGGGGGAGATGAGGCCGCCCAGCACGTGATAGCGCCCCCGGAAATGGCCACTACGCTCGAAGGTGAGCACATTGCTGGCCTCGGCCACCACCACCAGCACCCCTGAATCTCGCTGGGGGTCCTCGCAGACCGGGCAGACGGGGCGATCCGTGAAGGATCCACAAGTCTGGCAGAACCCGACCTTGTGGGCCGCCTGGCTCAGCAGTTCCCCAAGGTGTTCCATGGCCTGAGGCCCCTCCTTGAGGAGGTGGAGCGCCATGCGCTGGGCCGACTTGGAACCGACCCCCGGCAGCTTCTGGAGGGCCTCAACCACGGCCTCGAGGGGGGCCGGCAGCCTCATCAGAGCTTCAGTCCTGGGATGTTCAAGCCGCCCGTGGCCTTGGCCATGGCATCATCAGCCTTCTTCTGAGCGTCCTTGAAGGCGGCCAGGATCAAGTCCTCCAGCATGCTGGGGTCCTCGGGGTCCATGGCTTCCTTGGCGATGCTGAGGCTGATCAGTTCCTTGGCGCCGTTGAGAGTCACCTTCACCAGTGAGCCGCCCGAGGTGCCCTCTGCCCGCAGGTTCTGCTGGGCGTCGGTCAGTTTCTGTTGCATGGCCTGGGCCTGCTTCATCAGGAAACGCATGTCCATTGGGTTCTCCTAGGGTTTGGGTTCGTCGGGATGAAAGTGAGGTAGACGAATGTGAGGCATATGCAAGTGAAGACGCCGCAGTCGCCGGGCGATGCCCAGGATCAGGAGGTAGCCGACTGGAAACGCCAGGACAGTTAGTGCACCGCCCCCCACCAGATAGGGCACGAGGACCGGTTTCACCATTCGGTACATGGCCTCGAAGCCTTCCTGGCTGGTGAAGCTGCCCAAGCCAATCTGTCGCCAGTCCACTCCGGACAGATCAATGGCGAGGCCGCGCCCCAGCAGCAGGTTGCCGAAGTAGGTGCTGGCGGTGGCCATGGGCACCATGGTCCACGGGTTGTTGATGAAGACCGCGATGAACATCAGGGGCCGATGCAGCTTTTTGAAAATCAGGCACAACCCGAGGACTAACCCGATATGAGTGCCCAGCAAGGGATTCCAGGCGATGGAGCAGCCAATGGCGAAACTGAGGGCGATCTGCTGGGGTGTCATTTCTGGATGGAGGATGTGCAGCTTGAGCCGAGCCCAGTAGCTGGGCTTGGCCGGTGGCGCGGCGGCAGTGCTATCGGTGGTCTCAGTCATTCGGTCCCTGGCGCAAAGTGATCGAAGCTCTGGTCCGGGAGTGGACGAGGCCTGCCCTCATCATAGATGAGCACCGCCGCTTCGGCCCTGGGTACCGCCTCACCAACCTGGAAGAGGGGCATCCCCAGTCGCGCTTCCAGTTCCTCCTTTGCAAGCGAACTGGAAAAGCACCTCGCAAAATCCTCGCCCCCAAAGAGCTGGTCCGCATCCAGCCCCGGCATCAACAAGACGCTCAGCCCCGAGACTTCCGCCAGCATCCGAAGATCCTTGCTCAGGCCATCGGAGAGATCGATGCAGGCATGCACCTCGGAAATCTCGGCGAGCCTGGGCCCCAGGCCCAGGTTCGGCCTTGGGTCCAGATGCGCCTCCAGATCTGCGTCAGGCTGCCCCGGATCCCAGCGTTGCCCGGACTGCAGTTTCCGCAGCCCCCGATGACTTCGCCCCAAGACCTGGTCCACGAACAACTTGTCACCAACTCTGAGATCCGACCGCTGCAGCCAGCGCTGAGCGGCGCCGAAGGCGGTAATGCCCAGGCCCAATCCCTGTGCCCGCCCCACCGTATCCCCGCCAATCACAGGAATGCCGGCGCCGTGGGCCGCCTGGGCGAGCCCTGCGAGGAAAGCCTCGAGCCAGGCCACCTCCAGATCGCGCCCCAGGGCCAGGGTGAGGGTGAACCCCAGGGGCACGGCCCCACTGGAGTCGAGGTCCGAGAGATTGACGTTGAGCAGCTTGCGGCCAAGCAGTTCGGGCGGATGCCAATCTAGGCGGAAGTGCTGCCCCGATTCCATCAGGTCAGCGGTGACCAGGACTCTGCACCCTGCCGGCGGCGTGGGAAGGGCGCCGCAGTCATCCGTCAGGGCTTCTCCACCCGGAAAAGTCTCCCGGATTCGGCGGATGATGTCGGATTCGTTCAGTTTCACGCATTCAGTGTCCCATACACCCGGCGCCCCGGCCCATGCCTGGGTCACTCCCCCCTTGGTCGCCGACGCCCTCGGATGGTAGCCTTGCCCCCTGCCCCCGTCTGGGAAGCGATTCTCCAAGGAGACCCCATGGCCATCAAGAGTGTGTGGATCGAAGAAGGCTGCATCATGTGCAACGCCTGCGACGCCGAGTGCCCCGACGTGTTCCTGGTGACCGACACCACCTGCATGATCAAAGGCGACGTGCGCGAGGATGGTGCCGAAACCGAGAACCGCGACGAGAAATCCCCCCTGAAGGCCGATGTCCAGGCCTCTATGGCCGATGCCATCAAGGCCGCCGCCGCGGGATGTCCGGTGGAAGTCATCCAGTACGCAGAAGCCTCGTTCCCATCTGAGTAACGGAAGAGGCGCCCATCCGGGCGCCTCTTCCTTTACTCAGAAAAAGAGAGGGCCTCAGCCCTCCTGCAGGCCCACGTTCACCTCGAAGCCCCCGAAGGGCGTCGTAAAGGGGATGCCGATGCAGGGCACGGAGGAAGATCGGCTGATCCGGTGGCCGGAGCCCACGACCACCGTGGGCACCGAGATGCTCAGGGAATACCCATCCTGGATCAGGGATCTGCGAGCGTCGCCCACCACGATGTTGCCGATCTCGCCGATGGCATCTTCCACGGACTTGTTCATGCTCGAGATCTCCTCCATGAGCATGTTGGAGGCGATCTTGCAGGCCAGTTTTTCAGGTACGGAGATGATGATGGAGCCCGATGTCTCCCCCGTGATGCCGATGATGGAGGAGATGTCGTAGGTGGTGATGAGATCCTCCTTCACCTCCAGGCCCGTCTTTTCAGCCTTGATCCCAGCCATCATGTCGAGGCTTCGAAGGGTGGATTCGATGAACGGATTGATGAAAGCGACATTCATGGGGGCCTCAGAAATGGGCAGACGCTTATTCCATCGGCCCTTCATTCGGGGATATGAATTTTGATCGGATCCCCCCCAGGATTGAAGGCGGAGGCGATCAGAGGCAGGATTAGGGTTCGCACCGAAAGGGGGGCGGACCATGCTTGACCGCCTACAAGCCGATTTGAAAGCCGCCATGCTCGCCAAGGATGCGGGCCGCACGGGCGTACTCCGCATGGCTCTGGCCGCCTACCGTAACGAGGCCGTAGCCAAAGGACTGAGTCCCCAGGGGGTTCTCAGCGAGGCGGAGGCCATCACCGTCTTCAAGCGCCTGGTGAAATCCCGGGAAGACAGCGTCGAGCAGTTCACCAAGGCGGGTCACCCGGACCGCGCCGCCGCCGAGCAGGCTGAGATTGAAATTCTCAAGGCCTTCCTGCCTGCCATGCTGGAGGGAGTCCAGCTCGAAGAGGCCGTTCGCACTGCCATTGCCGAGAGCGGCGCCCAGTCCAAGAAGGACATGGGCCTAGTGATGAAGGCCCTCCAGGCCAAGCACGGCAGCAACTATGACGGCAAGGCCGCCAGCCAGGTCGTCCAATCCCTGTTGAGTTAAGAAACCGATCCACCACCAAGACACGAAAGGGCATCGGGAAAGACATAAGGATCTCCTCATCCTGGTGTTCCTTGGCTTTTCTTGGTGTCTTGGCGGTAGATCCTTCCCGAAAGTGAAACCTGATGAAGCAATCCAAGCTGTTGATCCAAACCCTGCGTGAGACCCCCAAGGATGCCGATGTCGTGAGCCAGCAGCTCATGATGCGCGCCGGCATGATCATGAAACTGGCCGCGGGCATCTACGACTACCTGCCCCTGGCCTATCGCAGCATCAAGAAATTCGAACAGATCGTGCGCGAAGAATTGGAGCGCGACGGCTGCCAGGAACTGCTGATGCCCACCGTCCAGCCCGCAGAGCTCTGGCAGGAATCGGGCCGCTGGTCCTTCTACGGCAAGGAATTGCTGCGCTTTCAGGACCGCAAGGGCGGCGACTTCTGCCTCGGTCCCACCCACGAAGAAGTGATCACGGACATCGTTAGGCGCAATGTTCGGAGCTACAAACAGCTCCCCATGAACCTCTTCCAGATCCAGGGCAAGTTCCGGGACGAGATCCGCCCCCGCTTCGGCCTCATGCGCGGCCGCGAATTCCTGATGAAGGACGGCTACTCCTTCCACGTGGACGATGCCGATGCGGACCGCGAGTACTGGGTGATGTTCAACGCCTACAAGCGAATCTTCAGTCGCTTGGGCGTAAAGTTCCGCCCCGTGGAGGCTGACAGCGGCGCCATCGGCGGCAGCTTCACCCACGAATTCCACGTGCTAGCCGGCAGCGGCGAGGACGCCATCCTCTCCTGCGACTCCTGCGAATACACCTCCAATATCGAAAAGACCGAGGCTCCGGCGCTGCGCATCGGTGGCGATGAAAAGGCCTTCGACCTGAAGCGGGAACATTTCTGCACACCTGGCGTCATCGGACAAATTGAGCAGGCCGCTGGCATGAAGGACGCCGAGCACGATGGCATGCCCCTCGCCCAGACCAGCAAGTTCTTCCTCTACCGCGCGACCTTCGCCGATGAGACCACGAAACTGGTAGGGGCCGTACTGCGGGGTGATCACGAGGTGAACCCCGTGAAGGTGAAGAACCTGGTGGGCGCCATGGATATGGAACTGATGCCCATTGAAGAGGCCGAAACCTTCACCGGCGCCAAGTCCGGCTTCATGGGGCCCGTGGGCCTGAAAAACGTGCAGATCCTCGTGGATGCCAGCCTGCAGGGCAGGGTGAATCTCACCTGTGGCGCAAACAAGACCGACTACCACCACTTCGGCCTGGATCCCGCCCGGGATCTGCCCGGCTGCACCTTCGCCGATATCCGCATGGCCGCCGAAGGCGATCTCTGCCCCCGCTGCGGCAAGGGCCACTACCAGGCCTTCCGAGGCATCGAAGTGGGTCAGGTCTTCAAGCTCGGCATCAAGTACTCCAAGTCCATGGGCTGCACCTACCTCGACGCCGAGGGCAGGGAATCGCCGATGGTCATGGGCTGCTACGGCATCGGCATCACCCGCACCGTGGCCGCCGTCATCGAGCAGAACTTCGACGCCGACGGCATCATCTGGCCCTGGCCCGTCGCGCCCTACCACGTGCACCTGCTGAACCTCGACCCCGCCAACGCGGAGGTCAACGAGGTCGCCACTCGCATTGAGAAGGAACTGGAAGCCGCAGGCTTCGAGGTACTCCACGACGAGCGAGAGGGAATGAGCCCCGGCGCCAAGTTCAAGGATGCCGATCTACTGGGCTTCCCCCTGCGTGCTACCGTGGGCGCAAAGGGCCTCAAGGACGGCATCGTGGAACTCCGCGATCGCCGCACGAAGGAAGTGCTCAAGCTCAAACCCGAGCAGTTGGTCAACGAAGTCAGCGCAGCTCGGGACCGCATGATGCTCGAACTCGAGCAGTCCGGCGGGAGGTAAACAATGTCCGAAGGTCCGGTCTACCTGACCACCTTCATCGAGGGCGTGCTGGTCCACGGATCAGCCACGCCCTTTGTGCTGCTGGCCCCCTCCCAGCATTCGCCCCACCGGGGCCTGCTCATGCCCCCCCAGATGCCCTGGTCGCCAGGTTTCCTGCCCCCGGCCCTGCTCCAGAATCTCGTCACCGGAACCTGGAAGATCCCCTTCCGCTTCGTGGATTCGAGTCGGCTTCCGGTAGTCTTCGACGAGCGCACCAGTCGACTGCCCACGCCCTGGTTGCTTCGTCTGGAGGGTTTGGAGGGACAGCAGCGCCTGTATATCTCCCACCTCCTGCGCACCAGGAATCCCGACGATCAGCTTCCAGACCCGCCAGAAGGTGCCCAGTGGGCGGGCGAGAAGGCCCTGGCCACCATGGACCTGCTGCCGGGCATCCGCAGACTTTGCCAGTCGGCCCTGCAGGCCGTGAAGGATGCCTGAAGGGGGATGCGGGCCTCAGTGCGCGTCGAAGATCGTACCGCCGACGGCCACGGTTGCCTCGAGCGAAGCCAGCCAGCGCAGATCGTGACGGCGCCTCCGCAGATAGAGGTTGAATCGCCATACGGCCATGCCGAGGCTGAAGACCAGTGCACCAAGCGCCAGGATGGCCCATGGCGTCAGGCGCTGGAAGCCCGCGCCGCGATGCACCAGGACCGCAACGCACACCAGGGCCAGCGCGACTGCGGCCAGGTCGATAAGCAAGCGGTTGCGCATGGGCCGGAAGTCCCGAAGCTCCATCGCCTTTCTCAGATCCACAAGGAAATCAGCCTGCTGATCCCGGTCCAGAGCACCGCGGCTTTGCTCGATCTCCAGCTTCTTCAAGGCCTGGGTGAGCTCGCCGGCATAGTCATCCACCCGGGAGACGCGCGCGTGCAGGGTCATGCAACCTCCTTGTGGAACCCGGCGACCTCGCTGGCAGGGATCTCAGAATCCATGCCAGCAGCGAAGTCCCGTCTCAGCATCGTTCTCTCGACCCGGCATACCGTCACAGATCATCCGATTACTCATCCATCCAGGTGACGAGGGCGGGGCAGGTCTTTGCGCCGAGCGGCCCTCCCTGTTTCCCCGTGGCGTCTCAGTCCCCTCGCGAAGGCTTCCAGATTCTCCCAAGTCACCTGGAAGCGGAAAATATGTTCCTGACGAGCCTGATCTGGAGATAGGCGCACTTCGACTTTCAGCCCCGCAGTCGCCGCATCCAATGCGATCTGAAGTTCAGGCTTCAGCGCCCAGAGCATTGCGGTGCCCTTGCGCTCCGCCAGCAGCCGCTCGCATGCCTCGAGCCAGCGGGGCAAATCGCCGGTGTGCAAGAAGGGCCCATGGGCCCGCACGTCTGCGCCGAGAGAGTGGCAGTGGGCCGTCACCACCAACCAATCACCGTTCCAGAAGCCTTCCTCCCAGGGGAAATGCCTTCCCTGGATCCAGAGGCGCAAACCACCTAGCTCCAGCGACGGCAAACCAAGACTCGAATGCTTTTCCATGATCACCTGGGCGAGAAAGCCCTCCCAGACAATCTACCGCAGTGATCCTTCCGCGGCCCAGGGACTCGTCCAAGCATTATCTGCCGTCCACTGGAGCCCGGACACGCGGCAGTGTGCGGCCCACCAAGGCCCTATTCTGACCCTCGCCGGATCCTCACTTCGCGGGCTCCACTGGAGCCCGCTCCGTGATCCGGCGGGGTCAGACCAGATCGAAGGCGCTGAAAAAGTAGTGGACTTCGCGCTCGGCGGTGGCGGGGGCGTCGGAGCCATGGACGGCGTTCTTGGTCACATCCTCGCCGAACTTGCGCCTCAGAGATCCTACGGCGGCCTTGGTGGGATCCGTGGCACCCATGATCTCCCGCCAGCGGGCGATGACATTCTCCCCTTCCAGCACCATCAGCAGCACGGGACCTTCGAGCATGAAGGCCTCCAGCTCCCCGTAGAAGCCCTTGTGGACGTGATCAATGTAGAAGCCCCGGATCAGTTCCTTGTTGAGCTGCACCATTCGCAGACCGTGAAAGGTGAATCCCTCCCGCTCGATGGCGCTGAGGATCTCCCCGACATGCCCGTTTCGGATGGCATTGGGCTTGACGATGGCAAAGGTGCGCTCGAGGACCATGGCTGCTCCGAATTTCCCCAAGTGTAGAGCAGTCCGCCGCGCCTTCGAGCAGGTTTCGCCCCGCTTTCTAGCCTCTGCACAGGGTACTTCTTGCGGCCTCGCACCCTTTGGAGGTGGGAAATGAGGCCTTTCGGGACTACAATCGATGGTTTGACGTGACTGGATCTAGCATGATTGAAAATCTCCTCAAGAAAATCATCGGCTCGAAGAACGACCGCGAGCTCAAGCGTCTTTGGACCAAGGTTCAGCTCATCAATCGTCTGGAGCCCGAAATCGAGGCCCTTACGGACGAGGAGCTGAAGGCTCGTACGCCTCTACTCAAGGAGAAGCTCGCTCAGGGCGCCACCCTGGACGACATCCTGCCCGAGGCCTTCGCTGTGTGCCGCGAAGCCTCTCGGCGCGTGCTCAAGATGCGCCACTTCGACGTGCAGCTCGTGGGCGGCATGGTCCTCCACGAAGGCAAGGTCGCCGAGATGCGCACGGGCGAGGGCAAGACGCTCACGGCCACCCTGCCTCTGTATCTCAATGCCCTCGCGGGCAAGGGCGCCCACCTGGTCACCGTAAACGATTACCTGGCTCGCCGCGATGCCGAGTGGATGGGTCGCATCTACCATTTCCTAGGCCTCACCGTGGGCGTGATCCAGCACGGTCTCTCCGACGAAGAGCGGAGAACGGCCTACGCCTGTGACATCACCTATTGCACTAACAACGAGCTGGGATTCGACTATCTCCGCGACAACATGAAGTGGGATCTGGCGGATTTCGCCCAGCGTGGCTTCGTATTTGCCATCGTTGACGAAGTGGACTCCATCCTCATTGACGAGGCGCGCACGCCGCTGATCATCGCGGGCTCCAGCGAGGAGGACACCAGCAAGTACTACCGCATCGACGCCATCGTGCCGAAGCTCGTGAAGGACATCGACTACAAGGTCGATGAGAAGGACCGCCAGGTGATGATGACCGACGATGGCATTCGCCACGCGGAACAGCTCATGGGCATCCCCAATCTCTACGATCCCAGCGCCATCGACACCCTGCATGGCCTCAACCAGGCCCTGCTGGCTCACAACATGTACAAGCTGGATGTGGAGTACATGATTCAGCCCAAGGAGGACGGCCGCGGCCAGGAGATCGTCATCGTTGACGAATTCACGGGCCGCATGATGCCCGGTCGCCGCTGGTCAAACGGCCTGCACCAGGCCATCGAGGCCAAGGAAGGCGTAGAGGTCAACGCCGAGAACCAGACCCTGGCAACTGTCACCTTCCAGAACTTCTTCCGGATGTACCAGAAACTGGCGGGCATGACCGGCACGGCCGAGACCGAGGCCCGCGAATTGCTGTCCATCTACAAGCTGGAAGTGGTCATCATTCCTACCAACATGCCCATGATCCGCAAGGACTTCGCGGATGTGGTGTACTCCACTGCCAAGGGCAAGGTGAAGGCCATCGTCGAGGAGATCAAGGATCTCAACGCCAAGGGCCAGCCCATCCTGGTGGGCACCGTCAGCATTGAATCCAGCGAGATGCTCGCCGAGGAATTGAAGCGCGCCAAGATCAAGCACGTAGTCCTCAACGCCAAGCACCACGAGAAGGAAGCTGAAATCATCGCCCAGGCGGGACGCAAGGGTGCCGTTACCATCGCCACCAACATGGCGGGCCGCGGCACGGACATCATTCTCGGCGGCAACCCCGAAGGCCTTGCCAAGCTCGAAGCCAAGAAGCGCGCCATCGAACTCTATGATGAGGATGGGCGCAACACGGCCGAATTCGATGCCCTGATCCAGGAAATGCGCACCCAGACCGCCGCCGAGCACATCGAAGTGGTGGAGTGCGGAGGTCTGCACATCCTGGGCACGGAACGCCACGAAAGCCGCCGCATCGACAATCAGCTCCGGGGTCGCTCCGGTCGCCAGGGCGATCCAGGTTCCTCCCGCTTCTTCCTGAGCCTTGAAGACGATTTGATGCGCATCTTTGGTGGCGAGCGCATCAAGGCCATGATGTCCACCCTGGGCATGACCGATGACGAGCCCATTGAGGCCGGCATGGTCACCAAGGCCATCGAGCGCAGCCAGAAGCGCGTGGAGACCCACAACTTCGAGATCCGCAAGCACCTGCTCGAGTACGACGATGTCATGAACAAGCAGCGCATCTTCTTCTACGGGCTGCGCACGGAAATCCTCAAGGGCAACACCAAGGACTACGTGCTGCGGGTCGCCGGGGAGATCGTGGAAGGCCTGGTCCTCGACTACCTGCCCACCAAGGGCGAGAAGGACCTGGAAGGCTTCAAGGAGCGCTTCGAACAGCTCTACGCCGCCACAGAGGTGGACTTCGAGAAGATCGCCTCCCTGCCCCAGAGCGAGGCCATCGAAGAACTGGTCAAAGCGGTGCAGGAAGCCTATCTGGACAAGGAACGGCGCCTGGGCAGCGAGGATGTCCTGCGCTGGCACGAGCGGGTCGCCATCCTGCAGATCATCGATTCCGCCTGGAAACGCCACCTGCTGGTCATGGATCACTTGAAGGAGGCCATCGGCTTCCGCGGCTACGGCCAGAAGGATCCCTTGGTCGAATACAAGAAGGAATCCTACGAATACTTCGAGCAGATGCGCTTCGGCTACGAGGACGAGATCATCAGCTATCTGTATCGTGTGGAGCCCCAGCCGGCCTATGTGCCTGACGAGGACTTCTTCCGGGGGCCCGGCGACGTTCAGGAACTGGGGCCCGACGAGACTGGCGCCATGATTGACATGAACAGCGACGGTATCCACCGCGTGATGCGCTTCAGCGCAGGCGGGGTGAATGAAGAGTAGGAGGGCGACTTCCGGGGTCCAGTGGTAGGCTTTTTCCATGGAACTCGTAATCGTCACAGGGATGTCTGGTGCGGGGAGACGATCGGTGCTCAGCGCCCTCGAGGATGCTGGCTGCACCGCCATTGATAACGTCCCCGCACGGCTCCTGGAGCCGCTGCTGTCCATCGAGGCCAAGCTCAATCCCACGCGGCCCCGCTTGGCCGTGGGCATGGACAATCGCCATGGTGAATTCGTGGAAGAATTCATGCCGCTGGTAGAGCGCCTTCAGGATGGAAGTATTCCGGTCTACGTCGTCTTTGTAGAAGCCGATGAGCCCACCCTCCTGCGGCGCTTTTCCGAAAGCCGCCGACCGCATTTCCTAGCAGGCGACGGCAATGTGGCCGCCGCCATCGCCCGGGAGCGGCAGAGCCTCGCTCCTGTGAGGGCCATGGCCAGCGCCATTCTGAACACCAGCCGCCTCACCCTGGGGCAACTCCGCCAACGCATCGGCGAGCTGCTTCCCGACCTGCCCATGCAGGGCACCACGCTGCGCCTGGTGAGCTTCGGTTTCAAGTTCGGCATTCCCTCCGATGCCGACATGGTGCTGGATGCCCGGTTCCTTCCGAATCCTCACTATGTAGCGGAGCTCAAGCCGCTGACGGGCAAGGATCTGGCGGTGCGGGAATTCCTGCTGACCTCCGAGCTGTTCACCTCCTTCATGGCCATGACGGAGAATTGGATCCAGTGGTGCTGGCCCTTCGTGTCCCAGGAGGGTCGCGCCTACTTCACCCTCGCCATCGGCTGCACCGGCGGCCAGCACCGCAGCGTGGCGCTGGTGGAACTCCTCGCCACGAGGCTCCGTCGCGACTTCCCCAAGCTGGTGGTCCAACACCGCGAGTTGGGCACCTAAAGAATGTCAGGGCTTCGTTAAGCTAGAGGCATGGCTCGTTCCCGCACTTCCCTCAGGCTCCTGGTTGCCACAGCCCTTCTGGCCCTTATTCCATTAGGGGGATGGTGGTCCTGGAAGCGCAACGGCCCACTGGTGCAAGATGCCAGGGTGCTCATCAAGAAGGGCGCCACCGTAGATCAAATCGCGGACCAACTGGAACGACAGGGTGTCATCCGATCGGCGTCGATGTTCAAGCTCTGGGCCCGGGCCCGGAAACTCCAGCTCATCCGAGGGGAGTACGCCATCGGCGCGGGAGCCAGCATGTCGGAGGTGGCGGGAAAACTCCGCAAGGGGGAGATCCATTTCACCCCTGTAGTAATCACCCCCGCCATGCACGCCTGGAGCGTGCAGAAGCGCCTCAAAGATTTTGTGCCGGAGGATGTTTTCTGGAAGCTCTGGAACAGCCCCAGGCTGTCCCGCACCGCGGGTTTCGAGGAGGCAGAATCCCTTGAGGGGTTGGTGGCTCCGGCCACCTACCGCCTGCACCACGCCATGGAGCCAGAAGAGATCATGCTGATGCTGGTGGAGGCCTTTCGGGATCAGGTCAGGCCTACCCTCGACGGCGGCCTCCTTTCGGCCTATGACACCCTGATCCTTGCCAGCCTCGCCGAAAAAGAAACCAACGTACCAGAAGAGCTCCCAAAGGTCGCCGGCGTTTACGCCAAGCGCCTGCAGATGGGCATGCGCCTTCAGTGCGATCCCACCAGTCTCTACGCGCGGTGGGCAAGCGGCGATCTCCGCTTTACCCCACCCTTGCTCGTGGATGTCCGACGCCCCCACCGCTTCAACACGTACTCGATCCCCGGACTCCCTCCCACCCCCATCGCCATCCCCAGCGCCGCAGCCATCGCTGCGGCCCGGGAACCCCAGATCGGGAAAGACATCTACTTCGTTGCGACCGGCACCGGCGGGCACAATTTTTCGCCCACTCTGAGCGCCCACAATCGCAATGTGGACGCCTTCCGGAAAGAGATCCGGCGCCAGAAGGGGATTCCCGAACCTGCCGCCAAAGCCCCCAAGCGCATCTCCCGCAAGAAATCGGGCCGCAGGTAAGGACATATCAGGGGACGGATGAACTCCTGCCAGGATGACTACTCACCTTGAAGTAGCTGTCTCGACGCATGGGGCGAATTTCCACAGTGACATCGCAGCACTGCTCCGCCAGTGAGTTGCTGTAGAAGACCTGCATCAGGTCCAGACAGGCTTCGCCCAGACGTTGAAGCGATTCCGCATCCCGTCCTTCAAGCACACAAAGCGTCAGGTGAGCAAAAGCGTTCCGCTCATCGCCATCTCCCACCCGGTAGTGTTCGCAGCCGATGGCGCGGCTCTTGATGTCCTCCAGGCGGCATTTCCCCTGTGCCACCAGCAACTGATGCAACTGCGCGAACATGTGGGAAAAATCCGCATCATCCAGGATGTTGGCGGAGTATTCGAGAATGACGTGGGGCATCGATACCTCAGCGATAGGCCACCAGGCGAATATCCAACACGACTGCATGGAAACCGCAGATGTCCTCCCAGTCTATTCCGTTCATCAGACCCCCTCGAGCCCTTCAACCTTCGGGCTCGGCCTCGACTTCGGGCATGGTGCTGGGCAGGGTAAACCAGTCTGAGAAATGCCTAATCCGCCGGACGGCGCCCACCAACAGCAGGCCCGGAATTCCGATCCAGAGGCCCTCGCCGAGGAGCGCGCCGAGAAAGGGCAGTCTCAATCCAGGCCAGAACGGGAGGGGCGCATCCAGGAAGGGTTGCCAGTAACAGCCCCAGCGACTGGTGGAGAAGGGATAGAAGAAGGCGACCCCAATGCGCCCCGAAGTACAGGCGTCCAGCAGGCCATGGGAAAGGGAAGCCAGCAGCAGGTAGACACCACCCCCCAGACTGCGCTGCTCACGCTTGAACCCCAGCAGGAGCACCCCAGCGGCCAGCAGCACGGCCGCGAGGATGGAATGGGTGACCCCCCGGTGGGACAGGAAGTTGCCGGGGTGCAGGGGCAGGAACAGGGTGAAACTGTCCAGATCTGGCGCCAGGGCGCAGAGGGTGCCCAGCACCAGGGTCCGACGGAGCGTTTTCTCGTCCGCAAAAGCAGCGCCCAGAGCCACACCCGCAACCGCATGCCCAAAGAATGATGGCAAACCAACTCCTCAGCGCCGGGGCGCGGGTTCCTGGAGATTGGCCAGGAACTCGTCGTTGGTCTTGGTCTTGCCCAGGCGGTCCAGCAGCAGTTCCATGCTCTCCACGGGTCCGGATCCTGCAAGCACCTTGCGGAGCACCCAGATCTTCTGGAGCTTGGCTGGCTCGATGAGGAGATCTTCCTTGCGGGTGCCACTCTTGAAGATATCCATGCTGGGGAAGATGCGCTTGTCGCTGAGCTTTCGGTCCAGCACGATCTCGCTGTTGCCCGTGCCCTTGAACTCCTCGAAGATCACGTCGTCCATGCGGGAGCCAGTTTCGATGAGCGCCGTGGCCACGATGGTGAGCGAGCCGCCGCCCTCGATGTTTCGGGCTGCGCCAAAGAATCGCTTGGGCCGCTGCAGGGCGTTGGAATCCACGCCACCGGACAGCACCTTGCCACTGGGGGGCACCACGGTGTTGTAGGCGCGGGCCAGACGCGTGATGGAATCCAGCAGGATCACCACGTCCTTCTTGTGCTCCACCAGCCGCTTGGCCTTCTCGATGACCATCTCGGCCACCTGGACGTGGCGGGTGGCGGGCTCGTCGAAGGTGCTGGAGACCACCTCGCCCTTCACGTGGCGCTCCATGTCCGTCACTTCTTCCGGGCGCTCGTCGATGAGCAGCACGATGAGGAATACTTCCGGATGGTTGGCGGTGATGGAGTTGGCGATGTTCTGCAGCAGCACGGTCTTGCCCGTGCGGGGCGGCGCCACGATGAGGGCGCGCTGGCCCTTGCCCAGGGGGGTCATCAGATCCATGATCCGCGTGGATTGCTCCTGGGCATCCCGTTCCATCTTCAGGTGCTGGGTGGGGTACAGCGGCACCAGGTTGTCGAAGTGGATACGTTCTTTGACAGAGCTGGGGGAATCAAAGTTGATGGCATCGATGCGGAGCAGAGCGAAGAATTTTTCTTCCCCCTTGGGGGGTCGCACCACGCCGGAAAGCGTATCCCCACTGCGCAGCCCGAACTTGCGGATCTGGCTGGGCGAGACGTAGACATCGTCCGAACCCGCCAGGTAGTTGTACTCCGGCGCCCGCAGGAAGCCGAACCCCTCGGGAAGAACCTCCAGCACGCCCTCGGCGAAGAACATGCCTTCCTTGGTGGCCTGGGCCTCCAGTAACCTGAAGATGAGCTCCTGCTTTCGCATGGAGAGCGGGCTCTCGATGCCATAAGCCTTGGCCATCTCGGCCAGACGGCCGATGGACTGCTCCTTCAACTCCTGAAGGCTGAGCAGGGTGGGCACTGGGAGTTGGTTGGGCATAGAGAAATCCCCTTCCAGGGGGAACGAGCGGTCGCGCTGGGTCTTTGTGAACCCAAAGTATGCCGCAAGAGTCGGGTTTCAGCCACGGATTCCAGATGCCTTGGACACACCATCGACGAATTCTGTGACACGGCTTGCAAAGGCCTTTGGATCCTCCACAGGGAAGGCGTGACCGATCTGGGGCACGATCTCGAACCGGGCATGGGGCACTCGCTGCGCCGTCTCCAGACACTTCCATGGTGGCGTGAGCAGATCCTCGGCACCGGCCAGAAACAACACGGGCTCTGTGATGGCCTTAAGGCGATCCCGAATGTCCCAGTCCAGGATGCCCTCCATCTGGTGGGTGGCCCCCTGGAAAGGATCCTCCGTGCCCGCAGCGGAGCGGAAATCACCCCGTCCCGCCATCACGGTCTGGTGATAGGCCCGCAGCACCCCATGGCGCTGGACGAGGAAGCGATCCCCCCACAGATATGGGGCCACCGCATCGAATTGCATCAGCGGTCCGCCCACCTGAAGGCACTGGATCCAGTGCAGCACACGCAGGCGCGTAGTGAAGTCGATGCCGGGCATGCTGCTAGTGAGCACGGCGCCGGAAAAGGCGCCGGGATGGGCCACCAGGAGTTCCAGCGAAATGTTGGAACCATTGGAGAGGCCCACCAACCAGGGCCTCACGATGCCCAGGAGGCCCAGCATTTCCCAGGCATCCTCCGCCATCAGGCCCACCGGATAGGCCAAGCCCGCGGGTGAATCCGAGCGGCCCTGCCCCCGGCAATCGAAGGTCAGCACATGGAAGCGCTCCACCAGTCCCGGCAGGACACCCGCCCACATGGTGGTATCCGAGAGCAGGCCATTGAGGAGCACCAACCAGGGCCCTTCGGGGTTACCCTGCACGCGGTAGTGGAGTCTGACCCCGGAGGCCAGGGTGACGAAACTGCGCTCGGCCTTTTTCACGACTCCGCCCGCAGTTCCCCAGGGGTGAAGTGAGCCCCGAAGGTGAAGACCGAGCCATCGAAGTGAATCACCGTGCAGGCGGATTTCTTGAAGTCCACCCACTGTCCCGTGAGGTGCCGTGTTAGTTCGGAGCAGAAAGGCTGGTGGCTCACCAGCGCCAGAATCTCCGTGGAAGGTGCCGCGGCCAGTTGGGCCCGCAACCAGTCTTCGGCGAGCTGTGGCCGACCTTCGGGCACGAGCCCTTCCCAATACCCCACGGGGAAACCCTCCGAGGTGGCCTCCTTGAGGCAGACCAGGGTTTCCGCCGCGCGCTTGTAGGGGCTGCTGACGGCGCGGGTAGGCAGGTACCCCCTGCGCACCAGGCCCTTCATGGCGGCGCGGGTCTTCTCCCAGCCTTCCGCAGTGAGCGGTCGCTGGGCATCGGCAACAATGCGCTTGGGATCTTCGGCAATGCCGTGGCGGATCAGCAGAATCGTAATCATGGGAGGACCAGTGTAGACCAAAGGTCTCCCTGCAGTTTTATTCCTGGTATTCAAAGGGTTCTCGTGGGATGCTATCAGATTGGGCCAGGACCGGACGGCGTCATTCTGCCATTCACAACCCGGCGAGCGCCCCGGGAGATATATCGTGTCCGACCTGACCTTCGCAGCCCTGGGCTGCGCCGAACCATTTCTGGAAGCCCTCGAAAAGCGCGGCTTCACCACACCCACGCCCGTGCAGGCCGAGTGTTTCAAGCCCGGCCTCGAAGGCCGCGATCTGCTAGTGCAGAGCCGAACTGGCAGCGGCAAGACGCTGGCCTTCGGCCTGCCGATCATGCACCGGCTCACCCAGGATCGTCATCCTCAGGTGATCATCCTCACTCCCACCCGCGAACTGGCCCAACAAGTGGCCACGGAGCTGGAGAGTGTGCGCCCCCGCCTGGCCACGGCGCTGCTGGTGGGCGGTCTCAGCTACGTGCCCCAGCTCAAGGCCCTGCACTTCGGCGCCCAGGTCATCGTGGGCACGCCAGGCCGCGTCATGGATCACCTGGACCGCAAGTCCCTGGATCTCTCCAAGGTCTCCATGGTGGTGCTCGACGAGTGCGACGAGATGCTCAACATGGGCTTCCTGGAAGATGTAGAAAAGATCCTCAGCCAGGCCACGGGCGAGCGACAGACCTACCTCTTCAGCGCCACCCTGCCCGCCCCCATCGCAAGCCTGGCCAATCGCTTTCTCAAGAATCCCCACCGGGTCGAGCTGAGCGGTTCCGGCGGTTCCACCCAGCACGCGGATATCGCCCACACG
>JAYREN010000037.1:0-21092 GCA_041908845.1 Holophaga sp.
AAGGCCGAGGAATTGGAACAGGCGAACGAGGCCCTGAGGAATCAGAGTCTCACGGATCCCCTGACCGGCCTTCGCAATCGCCGCTACCTCGGGGTCTGCATGCCCGAGGACGTGGCTCAGGTCCATAGGGTTCATCGCGATGTGGTGACCAGCCGGAACGACCGCGTCCTGCTCAACATCGATCTCATCTTCCTGATGGTGGATATCGACCATTTCAAATTCGTGAATGACCATTTCGGTCACACTGCGGGCGACCAAGTGCTTCAGCAGGTGGCGGAGATTCTAAAGATGGCCATCCGGGATTCGGACACGGTGGTGCGGTGGGGGGGCGAAGAATTCCTGGTGGTGGCCCGGAATGCGGCACGGCGGGATTCGGCAATCCTGGCGGAGCGAATTCGAACCCAAATGGAGGCGCACGATTTTCTGCTGGAGGACGGCACCCGGCTTCGACGCACCTGCTCCATCGGGTTCACCTACTACCCCTTCGTGCCGGAGGATCCAAGCCTGTTGGTTTGGGAGCAGGTGCTGGACATCGCGGACCACTGCCTCTTCGCCGCTAAGCGAGGGGGGCGAAACGCCTGGGTGGGATTGTTCTCGACACAGGAAGGTGATGCCACTCGCATCAAGCAGGCCCTGCCTCTGGCGATCCCCGAGCTCTTGGCCACGGGCGATGTCTCGGTGACGACCTCTTTGGCGGATGCGACGGCATTGGATTGGAATTTGAAGGGGTAAACCTTTTCTTCCAACATGGTTGAGACGGGACCATTCGCCGCTTTCGTCGGTAGGATAGTGACTATCCGGTGATCGATTTCTTTATGAAGAAATGCTTGATGCGTACGCTCTGGCTGCTTGTGGCCGCATTGGCCGCAGGCAGCGTGTGGGCAGTTTCTCTACCGGAAGTCGGCCCGGGGCGACAAGTGGTTCGCAGCTATGGACTCGAACAGGGCCTGGGCAATCTCAGCGTTCATTGTTTGGCCCAGGATTCATTGGGGTTTGTATGGGTGGGGACAGAGGACGGTCTCTACCGATTCTTGGGCCGAGAGTTTCTCGGTTATGGCCGGAGTGATGGTCTTCCTTCCTCGACCATCGAGCACGCCCTGGCGACACCCAATGGCAGGCTGTGGGTCGGCACGCCCAAGGGACTCGCGTTCTGGAACGGACTCGGATTCACGGCGGTCTCCAAGGAGCGCGGCCTCGAGCCCGGCGCGATCCGCGCCCTTGGCCTGGGGCCGGGGGGCAAGCTCCTGGTTGGAACGGAGGGGGGTTTCTTCGAACTGGCCTCCGGGGATCGCTTTCGACGGGTGGCCGATTGGCCCGGAGGCAGCGTAACGGCCATCTGGGGGCAAGCGGATTCCCATGAAGCCTGGGTGGCCTCCTGGGGGCCCACGGGTTCCATGGTTCACAGATGGGCTGCTGAAACCTGGGCACCCATGAATCTGGATGCCGGCATGGCGAAGGATCGCATCGACGCCTTGGCCGCCGATGGCCGACGGTTTCTCTGGGCGCGAACCCAGAAGGCGCACTGGGTGGCCGACAGCGCTGGCGGCACGTTCCGCGAGGCCAGGGATCTGCTGGCGCCAGGCGGACAGCAGGGGCGTCTCGTCGCCGATCAAAAGGGAAACGTGTGGGTACCGACCGAGCGCGGAGTCATGGTCCTGGAGAACGGTGTGCCAAGGCGGTTGGGAAGCCGAGAGGGCCTGCCCTCCAAGTTGATCTCCGCCGTGATGCTGGATTCTGATGAGGCGCTGTGGCTTGGGGGCTTGGGGGTTCAGCGCATCCCGGGCGGGGGCATGTGGGAGATCCACGGGATGGATCAGGGCCTGCCCAGCGAGGTGGTCTGGTGCGTGTTCAGAGACGCCCAGGGGCAGCTTTTCGTGGGGACGAATCGAGGGCTGGCCCAGGCCTCCGGCGATGGCTGGTCCGTGGTTCCGGGAACTGAGGTCTGCCAGGTGCGATCCGCAGTCCAGGGCCGGGATGGCAGCCTCTTCCTGGCGGGCTCGCCGATGGTCCTGCGCTGGGATCCTCGCCGCAAAAAGGTGGAAAAGTTCGGGCCCGAATCAGGGCTCGAGTCCAACGGTCGGATCTTCCGCCTGGCGGTGGGGCCGGATGATCGGCTCTGGGTGGCCACGGACGGGAGCGGCCTCCTGGTCGGGGAATCCATCCAGGGGCGCTGGCATTTCCGTCGGGAGGAAATCTTCGGCGGAGACTCTCGGGAGCGCTTCGAGGACGTCCGGGTGGACAGCTCCGGCAGGATCTGGGCCTGCGGAGAGCACGGACTGGCCGTGCTGGAGCAGGGGACCTGGAAACGACTGACGACCAAGGATGGGCTCCGCAGCGACCATGTTTCCTACCTCCGGCCCCTGCAGGACGGCAATTTAGTGCTGGCCTACTTTGAGCCGATGGGGGTTTGTCGGGCCCGCTACCAAGGCGGGAGCTTCCAGGTGCTGGAGCACCTGGATACGCGGATTCCACCCGATCGCACGATCTATCTGGTGGGCGAGGATTCCAGCCGCAATCTTTGGCTCGGCACCGGGCGGGGCGTGGATGTTCTTCTCGCCTCAGGCGCCGTGGATCACTTCAGCCACCTCGACGGCCTCGCCGGGGATGACGTGAATTCCATGGCTTTTCTGGCCGATGCCAGCGGGGATGTCTGGATCGGCACCAGTTCCGGGCTGGCGCATTTCAATGCCCAGGCCTACCGGGGGCTGCCTCCGGTGCCGCGGGCCGAGATTCTCATCTGCAGGCTGGGGGGAAGGGCTCTCGCCCCCGGGACGCCGGAGATCCCCATCGTGGCG
Organism: Holophaga sp.; assembly: GCA_041908845.1. Lineage (GTDB taxonomy): Bacteria > Acidobacteriota > Holophagae > Holophagales > Holophagaceae > JAYREN01. The sequence continues at coordinate 2,796 of JAYREN010000037.1, forward strand.
CACCGGGACAACACTTTCGAGGTGCGCTTCGCGGCCCCGAGCTTCACGCGAGAAGGGGCCATCAAATACCAGGTTCGTCTCCTGGGCCTGGAGTCCGATTGGCACATGAACGACGGCACACCCGAACGCTTTGCAAAGTTGGGTTCGGGCCACTATCAATTCGAGGTGAGGGCTCGGGTGGGCGAGGGGCCCTGGGGTCCCTCCTCCTCCTTCCGATTCGAGGTGCTGCCCGCCTGGTGGCAGACCTGGTGGGCTCGCGGGCTCATGGCCCTGGGTTGCATCGGCGTATTGGGCCTGTTCATTCGATCCAGGATTCGAACGGTCCGTCGGCGCAACCGGATGCTCGAACAGATGGTGGCGGCGCGCACCCGGGAACTCGAATCGGCCAATGTGGCCCTCCGGAACCAGAGCCTGTCGGACCCCCTGACGGGCTTGCACAATCGGCGATACCTCTCGGTGGCCATGCCCGACACCCTCGCCCAGATCCGCCGGGAGCATCGAAATCCTCAGCTATCCCGCCAGGAACGCATGGATCAAAACATCGACATCGTCTTCATCATGGTGGACATCGATCACTTCAAGGCCGTGAACGACCAGTACGGGCACACGGCTGGGGATCACGTGATTCAGGAGATGGCGGGCATCCTGCGCGGCGCCATCCGGGATTCGGATGCCGTGATTCGCTGGGGGGGCGAGGAATTCCTGGTGGTGGCGCGGAACGTCAGTCGGCGGGAATCCACCATTCTCGTGGAGCGCATCCGCTCGGCGGTGGCTCTGACTCCCTTCAAGGTGGGGAAGGGGCAGACCTTCCGCCGGACCTGCTCCCAGGGCTTCGCCTTCCTGCCCTTTGTGCCCGAACAGCCCGATCTCTTCGAGTGGGAGCGCGTGGTGGATCTGGCTGACCACTGCCTGCTTGCCGCCAAGAGGGCGGGGCGGGATGCCTGGGTCGGAATCCATCCCTCGCTGGAGGGTGATGCCGCCAACCTCAAGGATCGACTCCCCATGGAGATCGGCGAACTCATCCGCGAGGGACACCTAGAGGTGAAGGCCTCGGTCGCCGCGGAGCTCTTGAACTGGGAAACGGACCCAGGGTGAGGGCTCAGCGCATCGCCTCCATGGGCGACAACCTCATGGCACGGAAGGCCGGATAGAGCCCGAAGAGCACCGCCAGCCCAAGGGCCACGATCCAGGCCATGACCAGGCCGTAGGTGTTCACCACCAGGCCCCAGGGGAAACTGGAAGAAAGCACCCGGCAGAGGAATGAGCCTGCCACGGTGCCTGCAAGCGCCCCGAGGGCCGCCAGCACGACGGCTTCCAGCAGGAACTGCACGAAGATCTGCTGGTCGGTTGCGCCCATGGCCTTGCGCAGGCCGATCTCGTAGCGGCGATCCGAAAAGGAGATGAGCATCACGCTGAGCACGCCCACACCGCCCACCAGCAGCACGGTGGCGGCTAGGCTCTGGAGTACTACCTTCCAGCCCCAGATCTGATCCTCGAACTGCTGGTAGGCGCGCACCAGTTCGGCGGCCAGGTCCGTGGTCTCCACATCATCGATGCCATGGTGGGCCTGCTTGGCGCGGGCCAGCAGGGCCGAGGTCACCTCGTTCAGATCTTCCTTGTGGGCCATCTTGACGTAGAGTCGGTCCAGGGCGTGCTTGGGGTCCATGCGATCCATGTAGGCCTCGATGGGCATGAGCAGGCCGTTGGCGTCCAGCCAGGTGTCATCGCTCATGATCTGAAGCGGAGCCAGTACGCCGATAACCTGGAAGTTCTGGCCATCCACTGTGACGCTGTGGCCCACGGGATCGGTGCCGCCGAAGAGCTTCGAGGCGAGGCTGCCCCCCAGCACCGCCACTGCGCTGCGCCGCCGCGCATCATCCTCGGTGAGGGCCCGGCCGCTGGCGATGGGGCGGTTCTGCCAGGGGAAATACTCGGGAGTGACGCCCGTGGCGAAAGTGCGCTCGATGCCGGAACCGATGCGGATGCGGGCGCTCTTGGTAGCCCGGGGGAGGAAGGCCTTCACGGCGGGGTGAGGCGCGGTGAGGCGCGTGAGATCCTCGTAGCGCAGGCCGGGACTCATGGCGAAACGCTTCTGCTCCTCGGTGGTTTCCGGGGCCTTCTGGCTGAGCTGGATGGTGCCGTCGAAGGACAGTCCCTTGAAGCCCATGGAGACCTTGTCCACCACGCCATCCATCACACTGGTCATGACCACCAGGGCGAAGACGCCCAGGGTGAGCAGCGTCAGCGTGAGCAGAGAGCGCAGCTTGTGGGACCAGAGCTCCCGGAGGCCGCTGAGCACGACCTCCCAGAGCAGCCCGGCCCAGGCGAAGCGCGATTGGCTTAACACTGTGGGCAGAGCCATGGGGAGGACTTCTTCGCTACTCATAGTGGAGGGCCTCCATCGGAGACAACTTGGAGGCCTTCCAGGCCGGATATAGGGCGAAGAGGAAGCCGAAGACGGCGGCCAGGAAATAGGCCCAGAGGAAGCTGGCAGGGCTCATGGCCAGGGGGACGCCCAACACGTGGGTAATGCCCCAGGAGAACACGATGCCGAGCCCAAGGCCCACACAACCGCCCAGGGCTGTGAGTAGGAGGGCCTCTGTCATGAAGCTCTTGAAAATTTCCTTGCCTGGAGCCCCGATGGCCATCTTGATGCCCACCTCGCGAACCCGCTCCTTGAGACCCGCCAACTGGATGTTCACGTTGACCAGGCCACCACCCAGCAGCGCGAGCACACCGCTCAGCATGAAAATGATGTTGTAGGCGTCGCCGTTGTTGTCCCGCTTGCGGATGCGGGCTTGCACATCATCGAGGCGGAAATCCTCTTCCAGTCGGTGGTTGGGCTTCAGAATGCCCTGGAGGGCCTGGGTGAAGGCGGGCATGGCGTCGATCTTGGGCAGCCGGTAGGTTATGCGGTCCAGCCGGCCATGCACATCGCCCTGGAGGCGGCGCTGGACGAGACTCGATGGCACCGCGATCAGGCGGTTCTGCCGCCAGAACATGTTGCGTCGTCCTTCCACCTTGCTGAAGCGGAAAAAGCGCTCGTCCAGCACGCCGATGACCTGCACCGGCGTATCGCCCACCCGCATGGTGGCTCCCACCGCATTGCCTTCGGGGAAGTAAGTCTGGGCGGCCTCGCTGCCGAGGAGCACGACTGGAGCTGCATTCGCTAGATCCTGGGTGGAGATGGCTCGACCCTGGGCCACCTCATAGCCACCCATGGCTAGGAAATCGCCGCCGATGCCGCTCACGGGACGCTCCTGATCGGCAAATGCGGAGCGCACCCGGGCGCGGATACCTTTCACCATGGAGACGCCCTGCACGTCCTCGGGGTTGATGTGTTCAGAGTCGTCCCGGTCTTCCTGGCGCAGGCCCAGGTTCGCGGCCCGCATGGCCGTGGGCTGGCCTTCCGAGGCCACTGGGCTGTTCTGCACGGTGAGTTTGTCGAGTCCGCCGAGCTTCACATAGAGCTGCTCACTGCGCTGGCGGAAGGAATCCGTGATGGAGAAGCCACCCAGCACCGAAGCCACTCCCAGCATGACGCCCAGGCTCTGGAGAACCGCGCGACCCAGGTTTTCCCGGATCTCGGTCCAGGCCTCCCGCATCCGTTCCAGCAGGATCCCACGGCTCATGGCGCGGTCTCGTTTCGGGCGATGAGGCCGTCGGAGATCTCGACTCGTCTGCGGGCCTGGGCCGCGATATGGAGATCGTGGGTCACCAGGATGACCGTGTTGCCCGCGGCGTTGAGTTGTCCGAAGAGTTCGAGAATTTCAGCGCCGGTCTTGGAGTCCAGGGCACCAGTGGGTTCGTCCGCCAGCAGCAGGGCGGGGCCTGCGGCGAGCGAACGGGCGATGGAGACACGCTGCTTTTGTCCGCCGGAGAGTTCACCGGGCAGCTTCGTGGCCTTTTCGGGAATGCCTACCTGTTCCAGCAGGTGCATGGCCCGCTCCCGCCGTTCTCGCCTTCCAACCCCACCGTAGAGCAGGGGAAGCTCCACGTTGCGCAGCACCGAGGCCTTCGGCAGGAGATTGTAGGCCTGGAACACGAAGCCGATCTTGCGGTTGCGGATGGCCGCCAATTCCGTGCCCGAGAGGCCCTGGACCTCGACGCCGTCCAGAGTGTAAGTGCCCGAGGTGGGTCGATCCAGGCAGCCGAGAATGGCCATGAGGGTGGACTTGCCGGAACCGCTGGGGCCGATGAGGGCCAGGAATTCTCCGGGCTCAACCTCCAGGTCAATGCCGCGCAGGGCGTGGACCGCCGTGCCGTTGCTGCCAAAGGTCTTGGTGATGGCGTGGGTCTGGATGACGGGGCTCATGGGTTCTCTCTTTCGTGCGGGGCCTTGGCCCCCTTACATGTCCTCGTCCTTCTCTACTTTCTTCCGGGTGGGATCCTCCAGGCAGACCTGGTCGCCCACGTTGAGGCCCGAGATCACTTCCACACGCTCCAGGGTGGCCAGCCCGGCCTGGACGACCACGGGTTCGAAATATTCCTTCCAATGCTCCGAGAGCCAGGTGAACTTGCCGGGGCCATCGAGCCCAGCCTTGGCCTTCTTGAGGTCTTCGGATTTCAGATCCTTCTTCAGGCGGTAGGCCAGGGTTTGCCCGTCCTTCCGATGGAGGGCTTCCAGGGGCAGGGAGAGGGCCTTGGTGCGCCGCTCACCCAGGATTTCCACGTTGGCACTCATGCCCGTGCGGAAGGCTTCCGTGAGCTCATCAAGGACCACTTCCACCTCGAAGACCTTGATCTTGTCCACCAGCTTGGCGGCGGGGGCCACGAAGCGAACCTTACCGGTGAAGGTCTTCTGGGGATAGGCATCCAGAGTCACCCGCACCGGTAGGCCCACCTGCACTTTGGCGATATCCACCTCGTTCAGGTTGACGCGGATGATGAGGCTCTTCAGATCGGCCACGGTGAAGACCACGGTGCCGGCGTTGAAGCTGGAAACGCCGCTGGTGATGGTATCGCCCAGTTCAACGCCCTTCTTGATCACCACGCCGTCCATGGGCGAGGTGACGCGGGCCCGCTGGCTGGTGGCATTGCCGCTGATGGGAATGCCCCGATCCTCCACGATCTGGTATCGGGTCTCGGCGGACTTGAAGTTTTCTTCCGCGAGATCGCGAGTGGTCTTGGCTGCTCGGTAAGCCTGCTCGGAGATGAGGCCGTCCTTGAACAGCGAGGCCTGCTGGGCGAAATCGCGTTCGGAATTTTTGAAGCTCACCCGGGCCTGGGAGAGGCTGCCCTTCACATCGGAGAGGGTCTGGGCCTGGTTCACGTCCGGCTCGACCTCGGCCAGCATCTCGCCAGCCTTCACGACGGCGCCTTCGCGCACCCTCAGGCCGACGATCTTGCCGCTGACAGTGCTCTTCACGTCCACCTTGGTGACCGGATCCACCGCGCCCACTTCTCGAACACTGATCTGGAGATCTTCCTGCTGGACCTTGCCCAGGCGGAATGGGGTGGCCTCGTCTCCGCCCTTGCCTGGTTTCCCGCCCTTGCCTGCGGCGACCAGCACGGCCACAAGCAGCAGGCTTGCGGCACCAACGATCCACCAACGCTTCTTCATGGCATCCCCCGATCTGGAAAGACCTCGAGCAAGTCGACGAATTACCTACGGGGGAAAGGATGGCGCCGTTTAGGTGCGGAGGGTCCGGTCATTCGGTCATCTAGGTGGGTGGATCGGCGAATGGCGGGATGCCACCGGGGAACAAAAAAACGAGGCCCAATCGGGGCCTCGTTCTGTGGGAAGGGGTATCGACTAGAGGAATTTCGCCGTATACCGGGCGATCATCAGTTCTTCGTTGGTAGGGACCACGGCCACGGCTACGCGAGAGTCCGGGGTGGAGATCAATCGGTCGTCCTTGCGGCGGGTGCTGTTGGCAGTCTCGTCGAGCTTGACGCCAAGGAGGTTGGTGAGGCGATTGCACACCCAGGAGCGGAGAACGGGACCGTTCTCGCCGATGCCTGCGGTGAAGGTGATGGCATCCAGACCGTTCATGGCGGCGGCATACGAGCCTACGTACTTCAGCACGCCGTAGCTGAGGACATCGTAGGTCAGGCGAGCCCGATCGTTGGAGCCGAGAGCATCTTCAATTTCGCGGCAGTCCGAGGAGATGCCCGACAGCCCCAGCAGGCCCGACTGCTTGTTCAGCAGGTTATTGAGGCCCTTGACGTCGAGGTTTTCCTTTTCCATCAAGGTGATGAGGGCGCCGGGATCCACATTGCCACAGCGGGTGCCCATGATGAGGCCTTCCAGGGGTGTGAGGCCCATGCTGGTGTCCACGCTCTTGCCACAGTCCACGGCGGTGACCGAGCTGCCGTTGCCCAGATGGCAGGTGACGATCTTGAGCTTTTCGAGGGGTTTGCCCAGCAGGTTGGCGGTGCGCTCTGCCACGTAGCGGTGGCTGGTGCCGTGGAAACCGTAGCGGCGCAGCCCGAGCTTCTGGTTCAGCTCGTGGGGCAGGCCGTAGGTGTATGCGTAGTCGGGCATGCTGTGGTGGAATGCTGTATCGAAGACGGCCACATGGGGCACGGCAGGGAACATTTCCGTGGCCGTTTTGATGCCCATGGCGTTGGCGGGGTTGTGCAGAGGGGCGTAGAAGGCCAGTTCCTCGATCTCCTTGAGGACTTCGGGGGTCACGACCATGGGGTCGCCGAAGTTGGGACCGCCGTGGGCCACGCGATGTCCGACGCCAGCGACGTCTTCGCCCTTGAGCACGGTTTCGTGGAGCTTTTCCATGATGTGGCCCAGGGCCTGCCTGTGGTCCTTCATGTCCACTTCCAGGCGGCCCTTCTCGCCCTGGATGCTCCAGCGGACAAAGCCCTCCTTGATCCCGATACGCTCGGCGATGCCATCGGCAAGCGAAGTTTCGGTGGCCATGTTGATGACATTGAACTTCAGGGAACTGGATCCCGCGTTCAGGGTCAGGATGATCATGAGGAGTCTCCTTGAGGCTGGACTAAAATGGCGTCGGGGGCCTTGCTGAGTGTGCATGAGGCTTGTTTTATGTGAGCCAACGGCCCGCCCTGCGCATCGCCTCCAAGAAAGGCGCGCACTCTGTGGGCAACCACACCAAGTGTAGGAGCTCATTGCCCATTAAGGCAAAGGAGGAGGCTTGGTTTTGCGTTTTGTCACTCCTGCACCGCAGAGGGTGACCAGCGGACAAGTCGCGCAGGTGGGCAGGGTGCGGATCCCTGGGCAATCCCCCAGGATGCCCAGGTGGGATAGCGCAAAGTCGAACCGCAGGGGGTCTGAAGAGTCCATCAAGCGGAGGAAATCCGTGATTTCCTGGGCCATGCGACCATCGGGAGCCCTTCGCTGGCTCAGCCCGATGAGTCGAGCCGTGCGGGCGACATGGGTGTCGAGGGGAATCACGAGCGATTCGCGTGGGTAGGCGCACCACTGACCGAGATCCGGCCAGCCCTCCCGCACCATCCACCGAAGGAACATCCGCCAACGCTTGCAAGCCGAGCCCTCCCTGGGGTCAGGCAGGGAGAAGCGAATTCCGTAGTTGGCCGGAAGCTCGTGCCGGAGTCTTTGCACGAGCGCGGAGAGGGCCTCTTCGGCGGACTCGCCGGCCGCTGGCAAAAGATGAGCCTCCAGGCCCCGATTGCGGGTCTCCCCGTCCAGACGTTTCCAGGCCAGGAGCCACTCGACCATGTCTTGGGCGGTGTGGAAACGCCAGACCCATCCCTTCAGGTCTCGGGCCAATAGGGTTCTGGCTTGTGTCGTGTCCTTCGTGCGGAGCCATTGGCTCGGTGATGGCCCCAGGGGCGCCAGAATGCCTCGGATTGCGTTGAGCATTGGGGCCACGCGCCCGTAAGCGAGATGGGCCGCGACCCAGGCCGCTACTTCCCGGTCCCAGGGGTCTGAATAGCCCAGGGGGATGCTGAGGGGGTCCAGATCCAGGGCCCGGGGTCCGCGATAGCGCGCCTCAAGGGCCTCCAGCGCGCTTCCCATGGTCTTGAGGCGACGAGGATCCATTGAGCCAGGATCGCATGGACCGTCTTGTGTTCTCAGAATTTGGGAATCTTGACGAGGAGGCCATCCTTGTCCACTGAGAAATTTGCATTGAGCGCGGCTCCGGCCCGTTGAGCCCATCGCGCACTGATGTCCCGGGGACGAGTCTCCATTTCTGGGCGGAGACTCTCGGGAATCACGGAGGCCTGGGGCCAGCGCAGCCGCCACTCTCTCAGATCAGAGCTGGTTTGTATCTCCATGCACTCGGCTTGGGTATATGGAAGAATCTGCCGCGTCAACGCCAGGGCGTAGCTGCGGAGCAGTTCGCCTTGCCAGCGGTCATCCCCGGGCTCGCCCGTGGTTCGGACCTCGAAATGCCGACGAAACAGGATGCCGAGGGGCTTTAACTGCTCGAGAAGCTGGTGTCGCCAGTCTGCCCCTGATTCCACCATGGATTCCGGCAGGGTGCCCATGGCCAGATGCCGGGAGCGCTCGAGAACGATCATCCCATCGGAAACAACGGCATCCAGGCGGGCCTGGTCCCGGGGCGAGAGTGGCTGATGGGGATCGCTGAGTTCCAGGATCCCTCGGATTCCCGACAGGACATTGGCCAGATCATGGAGGGAAGATCTCATCAGAGCTTCAGACGAGGGATCCATGGTTCATCCTTAGGTTCTGGCGCCTAGCCTATGTTAAATGTAGACTTCTTCCAACCCCAATGCAGAAAGGTTCTTGCTCATGTCCCCGGAGAACAAGAAACTCGGAGAATTACTCGTTGACGCCGGGCTCATCAACAACGCCCAGCTTCAAGAGGCGCTCCGCCATCAGCGGATCGCTGGGGGGCGGATGGGCAGCAACCTCGTGGCCCTCGGGTTCGTGAGCGAGGACGTGCTGATGGATTTTCTGGCTCATCAGACTGGGGTGCCCAGGCTGGATCTCCGGAGCCTGGATGTGCCGGTCGAGGTGCTCAGGCGGATTCCCAGGCGCCTCGCGGACCAGTTGAATGTACTGCCCGTCGGCATCAAGGAACCGAAGTCGCTGGTGCTGGCCATGGCCGACCCTTCGGATCTGAATGCCGTGGACAGTGCCCGTTTCGCTTCCGGGTTGAACATCGAACCCGTGGTCGTGTCCTACTCCGCGCTGAAGCTGGCCATTCCCGAACAGTACCGCAAGCTCGACATCCCGGGGGGCGGCCCTATCGAGGTGGGTCTCCACAATCAGGACGAAGCACTCCCCATTTCCCTTGAGCATTCGCTGAACTCCGATCCTGGAGCCGTCCTTCCTCCCGCAGCTTCCAAGTACGCGAGAGATCCCTTTTTCGACGATAAGCCCCCAGAGCAGCCCTCCCCTGCGGTACCCAATCCATTCAGCTTCTTCGCCGCAGACCCCATGGAGACTCTGGATTCGCCCGTGCCGCCCGCCCGGTTGATCGCTGATTCACCCATGGTCATCCACTCCCGCTCGGCGGGCGGGCAGCAGGCCCGACGGCTGGAGACCTTTCAGACGCGAACGCTCGTGTTTGGGCTGATCAAGATGCTTCAGCGGCGCGGCATTCTCGGAGATGACGAGCTGCAGCGTTTCATCACCAACATGCTGGAAGCCGGCGAACTCAAGGACGATGATCGCGCCCCGAGTGGTCCGGGTTCAGGCTCTTCGGGCCAGACGTCGCTCTAACGGCTTCGCAGGGCAGGTCTTGGCTCCGCAGGAGCCGCATCCCGATGCACACTTTCCCGTGCCCCGAAAATCAGCTGCGGCTGTCCAAATGAAATAGCCTGCGGAAGTTGCCACGGCCATCAGAACGATCCAGCCTTGAATATCCATGTCAGCTCACCTGAACCCGAGCATTCGGCCGAAAAAGACGGTGCCGAAGGCCAGGAGCCACCCCAGCCCCAGGCCATACCCAACGGAGAAGGAGGTCCAGGCCCAGCTCCGGGTTTCCTTGAGGATCATGCCCACCGTGCCCAGGCAAGGCGTGTAGATGAGCGTGAACACCATGAAGGCGAGGGCCGTGAGCGGGGTCATGCCCGAATGTCGGCGCAGGGTCTCCTGGAGGGGGCTCAGCAAGGCTCCTTCCTCGGGTTTCTCGGCCCGGGCCTGATGGACCACGGCCATGGTGCCGACAACGATTTCCTTGGCGACGAAGCCCGCCGTCAGGGCCACGCCATCCTTCCATGCTTCTGGACGATTGCGGTCGGGATCCAAGATCGGGGCCAAGGCCGGTTGCAGCACTTTGCCAAAGCGGGCCGCCAGACTGGAATTCATGACCTTGCTCTCGTGGGCCAGTTGCAGGGCTTCGAGCTTTTCCGCCGCCTCGGCAGGGGGAAGCTTTTGGGCGTGTATGGCCTCTTCCTGGATCTGCCGTTCGGCGCTCCACTGGCGGTTGGCAATCCCTGGATAGTGCGAAAGGAACCAGACCAGCGTGGCGCCCGCCAGGATCACCGTGCCGGCCCGGGAAAGAAAGACCCGACCTTTCTCCCACATGTGGATGAGGGTGCTCTTCATCACCGGGAGTCGGTAGGGAGGCAGTTCCATCACAAAGGGGGCATTCTCGCCCCGGAATAGGGTCAAGCGCAGCGCCTTGCCCACGAGCATGGCGAGGGCGAATCCCAGGAAATGCATGGCGATGATGGCGAAGGCCGCCTGGAGCGGTGGGAAGAAGGTCCCGGCGATGAGGATGTAGACCTGAAGTCGGGCGCTACAGGACACCAGGGGGCTCACCAGAATGGTGATGAAGCGATCGGTGCGGCTCTCGATGGTGCGCGTGGCCTGCACGGCAGGCACGTTGCAGCCCGTGCCCATGATGAGCGGGATGAAACTCTTTCCATGCAGGCCCATCAGGTGCATCAGGCGGTCCATGATGAAGGAGGCCCGCGCCATGTACCCCGTGTCTTCCAGGAAGGCGATGCAGCCCATGAGCAGCATGATCACCGGGACGAAGACCACCACGGCACCCACGCCCGGGATGATGCCATCCACCAGCAGGCTGGACAATTCGCCGGGGGGGATGGTGGCCGAAGCCCAGTCATGGAGCTGCGCGAAGCCCGCTGCGATCCAGTCCTGGGGATATTTCCCCACGATGAAGGTGAGGCTGTACACCGCGATCATGATGGCGATGAAGATGGGAATGCCCAGCCAGCGGTTCGTTACCAGTCCATCGATGGCGTCTGTCAAGGAGCGCTTGCCGCTTCGGTTTTCCCGTATGGATTCTTTGACGAGGCCATGGGCGAAGCCATAGCGCCGCTCCGCCAGCAGGGTGCCGCCGTCGGCGCCCAGGTGCTGCTCGAGGAAGGCAAGGCTGGCCTCCACCTGCGCGGTGACCGCCAATCTGGCGTGGCTCTGCCGGATAAGTTCCGCGGCTTCAGGGGCATGCTCCAGCAGTTGCAGGGCAAGCCAGCGGGGGGACCGTTCCGACGCCAAGCGCTCGTCCCGGGCGATTTCCCGATCCAGCTTGGCCAACTCCCGGTCGATGTCATCGCCGTAGGAAACGGAAACCGGACGAACCGAGACCTCCCGGCCTTCGACCACCCGGGCGATGGCTTGCTTCAAATCCTCGATGCCATCTTCGCGGTTCCCCACCGTGGGGATCACGGGGCCGCCCAGGAGGGTGGACAGCATCTTCAGGTCGATCTGGGTTCCCTGGCGCTCGGCGTCGTCCATCATGTTCAGTGCGAAGACGATGGGGCGACCGAGTTCCAGGAGCTGAGTGGTGAGGTAGAGGTTCCGCTCCAGGTTGGACGCATCCAGGACATTCACGATGACGTCCACCTCGGGAGCCGATAGAAATCGGGCCGCGATGCGTTCATCCTCGCTCTGGGCGGCCAGGGAGTATGTACCTGGAAGGTCCACGACCTCCACTTCGCCAATCCCACCCATCACGCTGAACCCACTGCGGCGCTCGACGGTCACCCCGGGCCAATTGCCCACATGGTGCCGCGACCCCGTGAGGGCGTTGAAGATCGACGTCTTGCCGCAGTTGGGATTACCCGCGAGGGCGACGGTAACCATCAGGCTTCCTCCACCAGGATGCAGTCGCCCTCTTCGCGGCGAAGCGAGAGGTGGTAGCCCTTGATGACCAGTTCCATGGGGTCTCCGAGAGGCGCGAGCTTCTCCACTCGCAGGTGGGCGCCCCGGATGAATCCCATCTCCAGCAGTCGTCGACGCACCGGGCCCTGGGCCAGGACTTGCACCACCAAGGCCTCATCCCCAGGTCGCAGATCACTCAGACGCATAGATTTGTTTTGAGACATTATCTCAACTCCATCTTCAGTCTAGCGCCCGCCTAGCCGATCGCAAGCGATCCCCCTGCGACCTCTGTCACAACCTGTCCCGCTACAATGCAGTCAAAGTTGAACCCAATGTACATCACGCTCCCCAACATCCTGACCCTCTTACGCATCCTCGCGGTGCCCTTCTTCGTGATCGCCCTCTGGTACGGGCATGCGCTCGAGGCCTGCCTCATCTTCGCCGGGGCGGGATTCACAGATCTTTTGGACGGTTTCATCGCCCGCCGCTTCAACCAGGGTTCGGAACTTGGCGCCATCCTGGATCCGGCCGCCGACAAGCTGCTGATGACCGCTGCGTTCATCCTGATGGCGCTGCCGGGAACACCACTGGTTGCCCGAATTCCAGTCTGGGTGTCCATCCTGGCCATCTCGCGGGACGTAACCATGTCCCTGGTGGCGATCCTTGCCTTCGATCGTCTCGGGAAGGAGCGCCTCCAGCCCACCTTTCTGGGCAAACTGACGACGGCTACCGAGCTGGTGGCCATCTCCCTCGGCCTGCTGGTGAATGTCATCGGCCATAGGGGCTGGACGGTCTGGCTGATCCCGTGGATCTACTACCTGGTGGCCCTGCTCGTGCTGGTTTCCGGGCTCCATTACTTTTTCCGGGCTACTCAGCCCAAGTCCCGGTAGAACCGCACTGCGGCGACTGGGCGCATTCCCTGGAGATGTCCAAAAGTGCAGAAGCCTGCTGTATTCATCGATCGTGACGGTACGCTCAACGAGGAGGTGGACTACCTCCATCGTCCCGAAGAGGCAGTGCTTACCCGGGATGCGGGCCGGGCCGTTGCTTATCTCAATGCTCGGAGCATCCCCGTAATCATCGTCACGAACCAGGCAGGCATCGGGAAAGGGAAGTTTGGCTGGAGTGATTACGAGGCCGTGATGCGGCGGTTGGACGAGCTGCTGGCCGCGGATGGCGCTCATATCGATGGCGCCTATGTGTGTCCCTTCCACCCCAAGGCTCTCGACGAATACCAGCACGAGGACCATCCCGAAAGGAAGCCGAATCCCGGCATGCTTCTGAAGGCCGCCGAGGAACACCGCATCGATCTCTCGCGCTCCTGGATGATCGGCGACAAGGACATCGACCTGGAGGCCGGTCGCAATGCGGGTTGCCGGGTGGCCCTGGTCCGTACGGGCTATGGCACAGAGGTGGATCCCGATCTCGCCGATCTGGTGGCAGAGGATCTGGCGGCTGCGGTGGAACGGATTCTGGCGACATGGCCCTGATCGAGAAGCAGGGCCTGGTTCCGGGGCGAATCCTGAAGCGCTACAAACGCTTTCTGGCCGATGTGGAGTTGGAGGACGGGGGCGTCGTCGTGGCCCACTGCACCAATACGGGGGCCATGACGACCTGCTGGGAGCCTGGAGATCCCGTGCTGCTGGAGTCTGCCAAGAACCTCGAACGCAAGCTCAAGTACACCTGGGTGGCCTGCTGTCGGGCGGGAGCTTGGATCGGGGTCGAGACCGGTATTCCCAACAAGGTTGTGGCCGAAGCCGCGCGCCGGGATTCCCTGCCGGGTTTGCCCGGATTGAGAGGAATCCGCACCGAAGTGAAATACGGCGCGGAGAACAGTCGGATCGATGTGTGGGCGCTCGATGCCGAGGGACGCGAGGTCTTCATCGAAGTGAAGAACACGACGCTGAAGATCGGCGACTCAGCCTGCTTTCCGGATGCCGTGACGTCGCGAGGCCTCAAGCATCTCAGGGAACTCCAGGGGATGGTGAAGCTGGGACACAGGGCCGCCATTGCCTTCTTCATCCACCGTGGAGATGTGTCTGCCTTCGACGCCGCACGGGAAGTGGATTCCGCATACGCCCAGGAACTGGATGTTGCCCTGCGCACTGGCGTGGAGGTGCTTCCCGTAAGGGTTCAGATGGAGGTCAGCGAAGGAAAGTCGGAGGGCTGGACCCTTGGCTGGAGCTTGACGGGGCTGTTGCCCTGGATCCGAAGGGCCTGAACACGGACCAGAAGCATTTCTGCACAGCCCGTTTCCAGGACAGGCATGGGCTGCACATGTGGGTTGTGACCAATCTCAACAGGTGGTTTATCGCTCCCCTGAATTAGAATTGAAGTAATTCTTAACCGAGTCCTCCTGGGAGAGCGCCATGGCCACCGCGAAGAAACAAACCCCATTGTTCGATTGGCACAAGGCCCACGGAGCCAACATTGTCGAGTTCGGCGACTACATGATGCCCGTCTGGTATGCCAGCGCCCGCAACGAACATCTTGCGGTCGTGTCCCAGGCCGGGTTGTTCGATACCAGCCACATGGCGACCCTCCGCGTGTTCGGAAAGGACGCCTTCGAGGTGCTGCAGTGGTGCTTCACCCGGGATCTGAATGCCTGCTCCGGGAAGGACGCTGCGCCCCTCACCGACGGCAAGTGCGTGTACGGCCTGTTCCTCGATGAGCGCGGTCACGCCATCGACGACAGCATCGTGTACAAGATCCAGGACGGCGAATACATGGTCGTGGTCAACGCCAGCATGGGCGGCCCCGTGGCCAAGCATTTGACCGAGCAGGCGAAGGGGCGCGATGTGAAGGTGATCGACCTTACCGACAAGCTCGGCAAGATCGACATCCAGGGTCCCGCCTCCATCAAGACCATGGCGAAGATCCTCAAGAACCCCGAAGCGGTCTTCGACAAGCTTCCCTACTTCTCGGCCAAGGGGCATTTCGATCCCGCCTCCACCCTGGCGGGTCAGGTGCAGCTTCTCGATGGCACTCCGCTGCTGCTGTCCCGCTCTGGCTACACAGGCGAGGTGGGCTTCGAGCTGTTCGTGGAGCGGGCCCATACGGTGAAGGTGTGGGAAGCGATCATGGCTGCGGGGGAGGAATTCGGTCTGACGACCTGCGGCCTCGCGGCCCGCGACTCGCTGCGCACGGGCGCGGTGCTCCCCCTCTCCCATCAGGACATCGGCCACTGGCCCTGCATCCGCAACCCCTGGCCCTTCGCGCTCCCCTTCAGGGCCTCCGGCGAGGGTTTCACCAAGGCCTTCCTCGGTTCCGCGGCCCTCGAAAAGGCGACCGATGCGCTCTACACTCTGACCTTCGTCGGAAATGATCTCCGGAAGGTGGATACCCACGACGCCAGGGTGTATCTGGACGGCAAGGAAATCGGGACTGTCCTCACCTGCGCCACGGACATGGCCATCGGCCGCCACGAGGGTCGGATCTACAGCCTTGCGACCCCGGACAAGCCCGCGGGGCTCGCCATCAAAGGGCTCTGCTGCGGCTTCATCAAGGTGGGAATGAAACTCGCGCCCGGCACCGCCGTGGAGATCAAGGACGGCAAGCGCGCGATCCAGGTCCTTATCGAGACGGATGTGCGGCCCGACCGCACCGCCCGCAAGGCGCTCAAGTCCTTCGCCTGAGTCCGCGCCCTTCCGCGCGCACACACCCACCCCTGAACACCGACCCAAGACCGACTACACTGATCCCATCCCCTTTGGAGGCCTCATGTATCCTGCCGACTGCAAATTCACCAAGAACCACGAATACCTCAAGCCCCTCGGGGACGGAACGGCCCTCGTCGGCATTTCCAACTATGCCCAGGAGGCCCTTGGCGATGTGGTCTTCGTCCAGCTTCCCGAAGTGGGGACCTCCTTCGCCACCGGCGACGAGTTCGGCACCGTGGAATCCGTGAAGACCGTTTCCGAGTGCTACATGCCCTCCGCGGGCGAGGTGGTGGAAATCAACGGCGAGCTGGAGGCCCACCCCGAGTTCATGAACGAGGACCCCTACGGCAAGGGCTGGATGCTCAAGATCAAGCTGAACGGCGCCCTCAACCCCGAACTGCTGGACGCCAAGGCCTACGAGGCCCATGTCGCCAGCGAGGCTCACTGAGTGTCTTTCATGCCGCCCCGGCTGGGACGGATGGTTTGGATCCTCGCCGTTCTTGGGGCGGCGGGGATTTTTTGCTCGCTGTCGGCACAGTCTCCGTCGCTTCCTCCCGTGGCCAAGGCGCCCACGGTCCCTCAGGGCTCTGGGATCTCCAGGCTGAAGGCCCTGGTAGAAGCCAGCGAGAAGGCCGCCGAGGCCGAAGATTGGGAGAAGGCCTCCACTGCGGCGGATGAGGCCGAAGTGCTGGTGGCCGACTGGACCACGGAGGTGCTTCGTCGGCCGGACATCCTTCCCTTGATCGAGCGCCTGCGGGTTCTCCAGCGTCAGGTCGAGGAAGAAACGGCTCCCGAAGAGGGTGAAAAGATCCTTGAAGAGGTCGTGACCCTCTCGCCCTCGGAGTTGAAGGCCGAGCGGGACCAGGTAACTGCCGCCGAGCAGGGCGCGATCTTCGATTTCCCCATCGATCTCAACGACCAGGTGCTGAGCTGGGTCCACAGCTTCACCACGGACAAGAGCGGCTTCGTGGAAGGTGCCCTCGCCCGATCAACCCAGTACATGCCCATGATCCGTCAAGTATTCGCAGAGGAGGGCGTGCCCCAGGATCTGGCCTACCTCGCGGTCATCGAATCCGGGTTCAAGAACACGGCCCGCAGCCGCGCCAAGGCCGTTGGAATGTGGCAGTTCATCCGATCAACTGGACGGATCTTCGGGTTGAATGGTAACGCCTGGGTGGAAGAGCGTCGGGATCCGGTCAAGGCGACCCGAGCCGCAGCCAGGTATTTGAAGAAACTCTACGAGCGCGAGGGCGATTGGTACCTTGCGTTGGTGGGCTACAATGCCGGCCCGCTCACAACGGATCGCGCCGCCCAGGGCCTCGGCACCCGCAACTACTGGGACATGACCCGCAGCCGTTTCCTCCGCAACGAAACGAAACAATACGTGCCCAAGCTCTGCGCCGCCATTCTCGTGGGGCGTTTCCCCGAGCGCTACGGCCTCCGACTGGTGCAGATGCGCCCCTACGCCTACGAGACGGTGGAAGTCGACAAGATGACCAGTCTCGCGGTGCTCGCCCGCCATGCCGGTACCAGCGTCGACTTGCTGAAGGAGTTGAACCCCGAACTGCTGCGGGCCTCCACGCCGCCTGGCCGCTACCCGTTGCGTGTGCCTCCCGGCACCTCGGGGCTGACAGCGCGCGCCCTGGCAGGCATCTCTGGACGCGAACGCCTGGATTTCAAGACCTATGTGGTGAAAAAGGGCGACACCCTCTCTCGGGTTGCGGCACGATTCAAGCTCGCCCCCGAAGATCTCCTGGCGACTAACGGGATCACCAAGGCCCAATTTCGTTCGGGGCGCAAGATTCAGGTTCCCCCGCCTTCGGCGATTCCCATCGAAGACATCGATTTGAAACCCCAGTCTGAACGGGCCAAGATCCTCTCTGAGCGGCCCATCGAGCCGCTGCCCTCAATTCCGGGCGCGCCGAGCAACGGCAGTGCCGCGAGCGCTAAGGCTCCAACCGAGACGATCGCCGATGCCAGGGCCGATAGGCCCTCTTCTGACCTTCCCCCCGTGCCTGTCGCAGTCCAGGCGCCAGCGCCTATTTCTGCACCCACCGAGAAGGCCTCTGAGGCGAATCGCCCCAGCGTCCACCGAGTCAAACAGGGGGAGACGCTCTTCTCCATCAGTGTCCGCTACGGCCTAGATGTCGCCGATCTGCGGAAATGGAACAAGGTCAAGAAGAACAGGATTCAAGTCGGGCAGGTTCTCCGGCTCCGGAAGCGTTGAGGATGTTCGGCCGTTTTTTCGCTTGATCCGGGCGGGAACCCGTGGGAGACTAGCTGTTCCCGGGGCTATAGCTCAGCTGGGAGAGCGCTTGCATGGCATGCAAGAGGTCAGCGGTTCGATCCCGCTTAGCTCCACCAATAACGCCGCCGCGAGGCGGCGTTATTCGTATCCCAGAGGTTCGAACGACCGAGGCCTCGACAGCGATCCGAGCGCACTGCTTCGCATGGGGCGCGCTAACCTGAAAGTTCCACCTCCGTGGTTTCCTGGAAGTCCTGATCCATGCTCGCGTCCTTGAACCATGCCCATCTCCGCTTTGGCCCCCAGGAAGTCCTGAAGGACGTCACCTGGGCGCTGCAGGAGGACGAATGCTGGGGCGTCATTGGGCGGAACGGAGCCGGGAAGAGCACTCTCTTCCCGGTGTTGCTGGGACA
>JAYREN010000038.1:0-3876 GCA_041908845.1 Holophaga sp.
CAGGATGAACAGGATGAATGGGATAAAAGCGGGCCAGCACTCGTGAAGAAGGCTTCGCCGCCATGCGGAGAGGCCGTGCGCGCCGGGAAGCCCATCTGGATCGTGGTGGGCTGAGCCGGGATTCAGTTTTCATCCTGTGTATCCTTTTCATCCTGGCTTAAAAAAAGCTGAGCCAGGATGAACAGGATGAATGGGATAAAAGCGGGCCAGCACTCGTGAAGAAGGCTTCGCCGCCATGCGGATCGGAGCGGACGGCCTGATCCCCGAAGCCATATGAGCCTCGCCCAGGGCCAGCGCCTCCTGCGCGAGTCCATGCGGGCCGGGAAACCCATCTGGATCGTGGTGGGCTGAGCCGGGATTCAGTTCTCATCCTCTGCATCCTATTCATCCTGGCTTAAAAAGACTGAGCCAGGATGAACAGGATGAATGGGATAAAAGCAGGCCAATGCTGGTGATTTCTTGCATGGACGGAGGCTTCCCATTCTTCAGAAGGGCTTCGGCCATGCACACTGGGGTCAGCTCCTATGCCTCCGAGGCCAATGATCCCGCCATGGCCCAGCCACTCCTGCGGGAAGCCTAATTTTTGAGCCTTAATTGGCTGACCTCACTTGATTCAACGAGGCCCTTGCGGCGCCTGAAGCGCCTTCACCAGCCGTGCCAGGTTCGGGTTCTGCTGGAGGGCCTTCTGCAGAGAGGTTGCCGCTTCGGCGTTGCGGCCAAGGTGGTGCAGGAGGCGACCGCGCTGGAAGTGGGTCCAGGCATCCCAGGGCTGGCGGGCCACGGTGCGGTCGGCCAGGGCCAGGAGTCGTGCCGCGAGGGGGGCGGGCAGTACCGCACCCGCTTCCTGAAGATCTCCGGCGGATTCGAGGACACGGCTTTCCCGGGCGTCGGTGCGCTCCGCAGAAACCACGGCGCCCTGCAGCGCGCGAAGGCCTCTGGCCAGGAGTTGGGGGCGGAACCGAGCGATGCTCACGCGGGCCTCGGCGGCCAGAATCGAGGCTTCCAGCGCGGCCCCTTCGGGCAGTGCGGGATTGAGCGCCAGGGTGCGGTCGAAGGCCTGGCGGGCGAGAGCCACTTCCCGGGCGGCCTCCTGGGGGGGAAGGCCCGTCCGCTGGGCGTGCAGGAGGTGCAGTCGGCACAGCGTCCAATTGACCCGGTAGCTGTTGGCATTCAGACGATTCGCCTCATGCAAGGCCTTGAGGCCATCAGCCAATGCCTGGGTATTGTCCCGGCCCATCCAGTCCTGATAGGTGGCCAGGACCACATTCACGTAACCTTCGCTGGAAGCGTGTCCCACCCAGGGTTTCAGCGAGGCCGCCTCCTGGAGGCAGGCCACGGCTTGGCGGACGGTGGGCTCGGGATCCTGACCCTGGCTCATCTGGAGCACGGCCCGGAATTCCAGGCAGTTGCCCAGGTTGTTCAGCAAGTAGTCCCGAAGCTGGGAACCCTTCAAGGCCTTCTGGGCCACCTCGATGGCCCGGGCGATGGTGGGCTCGGGATCCTGGCCGAGATCCAGTTTCTGTCGGGCCAGGTAGCGCAGGGCGGTCACCAGATCATTGGCCAGGCCCGCCGAATCGGGCCGGAGGGCCAGCCCGGCCTCGGCCTCGGCGATGGCGGAGGTCAGGGCGTCGCCGGGATCCTCTCGCCGGGTCATCTGCACGGTGCCCCAATAGCGATGGATGCTGGAGGCATGGCTGCTCACCCTCCAGTTGGAGGGGTCCGCCTTCCGGGCCTGGGTCACGGCCTCCATCACCCAGAGATAGTCCGGTCTTTCGGCAATGCCCTTGTTCTCCTTGACCCGGAAGTGGAGGATGCGGCGCTGGATCTCCCGTTCCAGGGGCCGGGGGGCGCTGCGGGCCAGATCCATGGCCTTGGCGAGACTGCGCCCGGCGGCCTCCAAGTCGGCGACCACCTTGGGATAGTCGCCCCGTCCCAGGGTTTCCTGGGCCTGGGCCATGAGGATATCGGCCTCCAGCACCCGGGCCTCCTGGTGCCAGGGCATCTGCTCCTGGGCCTTGCGGGCCTGCTCCAGGGCATCCTCGAAACGATCATCGATGAAGGCCAGCATGGCCTCCACGAAGGCGGGGCTCTCTAGTTGCAGGCCCTGGGCGAGTTTGAAGCAGGCGGCGGCGCGCTTGCGGTGAGAGGCGTCCAGCTCCCGTTTGCGGTCCTCCCGATCCTTGCCTCGCAGATGCTCGATTTCGGCGAGATAGACCCGGGACAGGGCCAGCCCCAGGGCGTGGGCGACTTCGGGATCGCGCTCCCGGCTCGCCTGCCAGGCCTTTTCCAGTTCTGGCAGCGCCTCCGCGGGACGCCCCAGGGCGAGCTGACAGCGGCCCAGGGCCAGATGACCGGCGGGTGCGGACCAGCGCCCCAGGCGCGCCATGTCAGCCTGGATGGCTTCCATCTGCGCTTCCGCCTGACGGCGCTCCGGGGTGATGTCGTGGAGGGGCAGGCTGTGGGACCGGAAAAGCAGGGTTTCCACCTGCTCCGCCGCGCGGCTGAACCGCTGGGAACTGGCGGCCTGGGTGCGAACCCGCACCACGGCCATGATCCCGAAACCACCCAGCACGAGGAAAAGCACCAGGGAACCGGCCAGGGCCACCGCCAGGGGCCGGTTCTTCCGCATCCGTTTTCCCAGGCGATAGGTCAAGCTGCTGGCCCGGGCCACAATAGGATCGCCTTCCAGGTAGCGCTTGAGATCATCCGCCATGGCCTTGGCCGACTCGTAGCGCCGGGCGGGATCCTTCTCCAGGGCCTTCAGGGTGATGGTTTCCAGATCCTTGGGAAGATTGGGGACGCGCCGCGAAGGTGGGATGGGATCCACTTCCACGATCTGCTGCACGAGATCGACGATCCCCGCCTTGGCCGAAAAGGGCGCCTCGCCGCAGAGGCACTCATAGAGCGTGGCCCCAAGAGAGTAGACATCGGAGCGTCGGTCGATCTCTCCCAGCCGCCCCTGCACCTGCTCGGGGCTGCAATAGGCGGGGGTGCCCACGATCACGCCTGTGGCCGTCAGGCTATCGCTCTCCTGCTCCCGGGCCAGGCCGAAATCCATCACAAAGGGCCACCAGGTGCCCTTCTCCGTGGCCTCCAGCATGATGTTGGAGGGCTTCACATCCCGGTGGATGATGCCCAGGCGATGGCAGGCCTGCAGCGCCTCGGCGACCTCCTGGATGATCCCCACTTTCTGTTCCAGGTTCAGCTGGGGCAAGGCCGCGCGAAGGTTGGGCCCATCGATATAGCGCATGGACAGGTAGGGCTGCCCATCCACCTGGCCAACGGAATAGATGCTCACCACGTTGGGATGCTCGATCTGCGCCTGGGCCCGCCCTTCCTGGAGAAAGCGCTCCAGGGAGCCCGTGGCCAGGTGTCGCATGAACTTCATGGCCACGATGCGGTTGAGCTTCTTGTCGAAAGCCTTGTAGACCCGGCCCATGCCCCCATCCCCCAGGAACGCCACAGGTGTGTAGCGGCCCTCGGGAGGCAGCGGAAAGGCCGCCATCAGCTCATCCGGGCTGCGCTCCAGAGACGGCGGCACCACCGCCCAGTCCTCGGTAGAACTGGATGCGCCGTCGCTGGTGGCATCCTCCTGACCCAGGAGCCCCGGAAAGGAGCCCTTCGATTCCGAGGAGGGTGGCCCGGGCAGGGTGGCCTCGTCACCCGGGGCCGGACCCGAGGCCCCCGAAGCAGCCCCTGGGGAGCCATCCCCGCGCGGGGTCTTCTCAGAAGGTCTGGACATGGCAGCCATGGTAGCGCCTTTGGGCGAAGGTGCCGCCTCAGTCCATGTCAGACGTGGGGGGCCGGCGCTGGCCCCGCCCCCCCGGGGGGGGGCACGGGGACAGACCCCCCCCCCGCGGCGGGCGGGGCCCCCCG
>JAYREN010000038.1:3886-21070 GCA_041908845.1 Holophaga sp.
GGGGTCAAAGGGGAACATCGCGACCGCAGGGAGCAGGCGTTCCTCCCTTTCCATGTCACCCCAGATCGAAGAGCAGAATCTGCGAGGCCTCTCCCGCCACGAAGTTGAGGACGCCTTCTCCAGTCACCTCCGCCCCGTCCCCGGTCTCCAGGGCCGTTCCATTGACCGTGACCCGGCCTCGGGCCACCTGGATCCAGGCGCTGCGACCCGGGGCCAGGGCATGTTCCAGAGCCGCGCCTAGGTCCAGGTCAGCCACCCAAAGATCCGCATCCTGGTGGATGTCGAGGCTTCCCCCACGGCCAGAGCGGCTGGCCAGGAGCTGCAGGCGATTTCGGCGCCCCTCCGCCGGGAATGTCGTCTGCCCATAGCGGGGCTCGAGCCCCTTGGCCTCCGGCAGGATCCAGATCTGGAGGAGATGCACGGGCTCCGTTAGCGAGGCGTTGAACTCACTGTGGGTGAGGCCCGAGCCCGCGCTCATGCGCTGCAACTCGCCGGGGCGGATCACGCCGCCGCTCCCAAGGCTGTCCTTGTGCGCGAGCGTGCCCTCCAGCACCCAGGTGAGGATCTCCATGTCCCGGTGGGGATGCTCTCCGAAGCCCTGGCCCGCCTGGATCCGGTCCTCGTTGATGACCCGCAGGGTGCGGAATCCCATGTGCTCGGGGTCCCGGTAGTCACCGAAGGAAAAGCTGTGGAAGGTGTCTAGCCAGCCGAAATCGAAATGGCCGCGCGCGGCAGAGGGGCGAATGCGGATCATGGGACCTCCCGAGAGCCCAGCTGGGGCTCGCTCACAACATTTTGATGTTTAAACATACAAAATCGTTACGCCCCCTCGCCACCCCGGAGTCCTGGCCTTCTGCAGACCTGAACCTATGCTGGTACCGTCCAGCGGAGCCGAGCCATGATCAAGCGCGATCTCGTCGGTGTCGATTTCTCCGAACCCTCCAGGCTGGCCCTGGAACGAGGGGCCGCCTGGGCGGCCCGCCTGGAGGTGCCCTTGATGGCGATGCATGTGCTGCAGCCTCCGGCCCCCATGCTGCCCGAGGCCCAGATCGCCCTGCCCGATCCCCTCTGGCTGAAGTCCATGGAGGACCACGCACGGGAGCACCTGGAGACCCTGGTCAAAGGCATTCCCGGAGCCATGGTGAGCGTGAAATGGGGCAGTCCCGCCGAGGAACTGGTGGGCGAGGCCACGGCCGAGTGCCTCCTGGTGGTGGCCCAGGTGGGGCACACGGGTCTGGAGCGCCTGCTCTTCGGCTCCACCGCCGCCCGGGTGGTGAAACACGCGCCCTGTGATGTGCTGGTGGTGCGCGGCGAAGCGAAGCCCTCGAAGTAGCCGCCTCGGCCCTCAGTCAAGGCTTCGGAGACGCTGGGCCAGGGCGGTCAGTTCGTCGCCCTGCACCGCCAGCATGCGGCGGGCCATGCGCTCCAGGCCCTCCATCTTGGCCGGGCTGATCTCATCCATATCACCCAGCCCCTGATCGAGATCCACCTGGAAGCGGTGGTAGCGGGGCGTGCCGTCTCCTGATGGCGGCAGGATCTGGCGAAGTTGGTAGTCCACGGTGTCCGCCACCCCATCGAACATCACATCCAGCACCGGCCGCGCCCACCCCGCCAGCCCCCAGTCCTTGGCATCGTCATAGGCGATGGGACGCGCAAAGTGGCCCGTGCCCAGGGAAACCAGCAGCAGGTCTGAATTCGGAATGCGCCCCTGCAGCATGGCGGCCTGAGCCTCGGCATAGGCACACATGGCAGGGTTGTTGGCAAACACGCCGCCATCCACCAGCACATCCCGATCCCCATTGGGCCAGGGCACCCGCACCGGCTCGAAATAGGTGGGCGCCGCGCTGGTGGCGCGCCCCGCCACCCACATGGGGAAGTCGTAGCGAGGATCCTCCTTGGCGCGACGGCTGCGAAAGAAGAACGGATCCCGTTTCTCCAGATCGTAGGCCGTCACCATCACCTCGGTGAGGGCCTCCTTTAGGCGACACTCCAGGAAGTGTTCCTTGAGCACATCCTCGATGCCCGATGCCTCGTACCGCTCATCCAGGAGCCCCGAAGGATTGCGAAGGCTGTCCCAGAGGCTGCGGTGAAAGATACGGGACCGCTGCTGGATGTAGAGGTCCGCCAGTGCCTGGGCGGGATCGCGCGGACCGGAGGGCCCGGGCACCGTCAACCCTAGCGCGATGATGCCCCCGGTACTCGTCCCCACGATCAAGTCGAAGAGTTCCGCCGTGGGCCGCCCCGTCTGCCGCTCCAACTCGGCGAGAAGGAGGGCTGGAATGAGCCCCCGGATGCCTCCGCCATCAATGGAAAGGATCCGGTAGGTCCGCGGCACGGTGCCTCCAATCCGGGTGAAAGGGGTCAAGGATAGGGCGATTTTCTGCGGTGGCGCAAGACAGGCGTCTCCACACGAAAAGCAAGCAACCAAACACCACCCTTCTCCTGCTGAGCTAAGCTGGACACATGTTCCTGCGCCCACTGTTCATATCTGCCCTCGGCCTTGCCCTGGCTGCCCAGGACATTCAGGAAGTCACGAGTACCGCGAAGGACCGCACGGGACTTGGCATCACGATCTACCACAACAATCTGGCGGTGATTCGAGAATGCCGAAACCTCAGGATCCCCTCCGGGCCTTCCCATGTTGCCTTCGCCGATGTCGCCAAATCCATCCAGCCGAAGAGCGTCTCGATGACATTTGGGAGCTCCCTTGCGGCACCTCACGTCCTGGAGCGAAATTTTGAGTTCAACCTGTTATCGCCTGCCAGCGCAGTGGACCACTCCCTGGGACATGAAGTTGCGTTTCGGTGGCCAACTGGTGAGAGACTTCTATTGGGAAGGCTCGTCTCCCTTCCCTTGCGCCAAACACTCTGGGCCCAAGGACGAACGCCAATCCAACGGCTGAGCCGCACAGGTGCGGCAGTCGCCAAGGCGGATTCTGAGTTACTGATCAAGCGGACCGAAGGGTATATGGCGGTTCCAGGGGATCACCTTGTTCTCCGAGAACCGCCCAGCGAGTTGCGTTCCTCCCCCACCTTGTTGCTCAGCATCAACGCCTCACAGGAAAGGTCCACTCCTGTTGAGGTCACCTACAAAGCGGGAGGATTTAGCTGGGAAGCTAACTACGTCGGAACTCTCAGCTCCTCAGGAAAAACCTTAGACCTGGACGCATGGATCACCCTCACCAATCGGAGCGGTAGCGATTTTCAAAATGCAATCTTGCAACTGGTCGCGGGGGAGCCGAACCAGATCTGGGAGTCACCGCAGTTCGAAAATGCGATTGACCGAACGACCACTGTGGAAGTCTCGGCATCTGCGGCCGCGCCACCGACCTTCCAGGAGGAGCGTCTCTCGGAATATCACCTGTTCACCCTGGACCGCCCTACCACCCTGACGGATAGCCAAACCAAACAGGTCGCCTTGTTCAGGGCTGTCTCGATCCCAGTGGAACAGGTCTTCATCGCCGCACCCCCAGAGTTCATCTTCGCCATGCCCCAGGAGGCCTACCTGCAGGGAAGTACCTTCAACCCGCCAGGAGATAGCGACCGCATATGGGTACCACATTCTTATGTCACCAGTTACAACTCTGTAGAGGATCGCTGGGTTGACAGCCTGGAGTCTCTTCCAAAAGAAGAGCAGGAGAGGATTTTCCAGGGCCTGGATTGGAGGGAAAAAATGAAGGAGGTCGCGCCGCCAATCCGCATTCAGGCCCGGGTACGAAATGCCTCAACCACAGGTCTCGGCAGACCTATGCCCAAGGGAAAGATCCAGGTGCTTCACCGTCGAAATCCTGGACAGGACATCTGGCTATCGGAGAGCCAAGTCGAAGCAACACCCCCGGGTGAAGACTTCTCGTTCGACGCTGGCACCGTGGCCAACATGGTCGCACATCGCAAGGTCTCTGATATCCACCTCTTGCGACAAGATCGGGACAACAGGATTTACCAGGTAACGTTTGAGGTTCGCATTCAGAATCGACGCAGGGATGCGGTCAAAATCCAGGTGCGGGAACCGATCTTTGCGGGGTGGGAGATTCTCGAGTCCTCTCATCCAAATATGCGGGTGGGAACGAACGCCGTGGATTTCCACGTAATGGCTCACCCTTCTCAGGAAACGATTTTGCACTACCGTATCCAAACCTCTCCGACCTCTCATTCATTCGAGGCACCCCCATCGAATTGACCCATCCCCAAGGAGCCCCCATGCGCGCCCTTCTTCTCGCCCCTCTCGCCCTGTCCCTGGCGGCCCAGAGCCCCAAGGAAATGACCACAACACTGAAGGACCAGCAATCGCTGGCGGTGACGATCTACAACGACAACCTGGCACTGGTGAAGGATCAGCGTGAGGTCAAGCTGCTCAAGGGCGAACAGGCCCTGGCCTTCCAGGAGGTCTCCGCCCAGATTCGGCCCGAAACGGCGCTGCTGCGCAATCTCACGGTGCCCAAGGATTTCTGGGTGGTGGAGCAGAACTTCGACTTCGACCTGCTCACTCCCACCAAGCTGCTGGAGAAATATGTCGGCGAGAAGGTGACGATCGTACGCACCGTGCCCAATGCCGATAGCGCAGGCTCGAAGGAGGTGCGAGAAGAAGCCACCGTGCTGGCCACCAATAACGGCGTGGTGCTGCAGTTCGCAGACCGCATCGAGACCTCGGCCCCGGGCCGCATCGTGTATCCCAAGGTGCCGGAGAATCTCCGCGCCCGCCCCACCCTGGTGATCGGGCTCCACAGCGGTGCGGAAAAGGCCCAGAAAGTGGAACTGAGCTACCTCACCGGCGGCCTCGCCTGGAAGGCCGACTACGTGGCCAACCTGGCCAGTGACGAGAAGACCCTGGATCTCAGCGGCTGGGTGACCCTCACCAATCAGAGCGGTGCCGCCTACCCCAACGCCACGCTGCAACTGGTGGCGGGGGATGTGAACCGGGTCCAGGAGCGCCACCCGGCGGCCCCCATGATGATGCTGGAATCGGCTCGGGCCAAGGCGGCGCCCGAGATGAAGGAGGAAAGCCTCTTCGAGTACCACCTCTACACCCTGGACCGCCCCACCACGTTGAAGGAGAACCAGACCAAGCAGGTGGCGCTGCTCTCGGCCTCCGGCGTGCCGGTGAGGAAGGAATACCTGCTCAGGGGGGACAGCTACTACTACCAGGGCGGCTACGGCGACCTGGGCGACAAGCTGAAGGTGGGCGTCTTCGTGGAGTTCGACAACAAGACGGAGAGCCGCATGGGCATGCCGCTGCCCAAGGGCACCGTGCGGGTCTACAAGCGGGACAGCGAGGGTCGCGCGCAGTTCGTGGGCGAGGATGCCATCGACCACACCCCCAAGAACGAGCTGGTGCGCCTAAAGCTGGGCGACGCCTTCGATGTCACCGCCCGCCGCAAGCAGACGGACTACAAGAACCTGGGCAAGCAGGGCGCCTGGCGGAATGTCAACGAAATGGCCTACGAAGTGGAGCTCAAGAATGCCAAGAAGGAGGCCGTCACCGTCACTGTGCTGGAGCCCATCTACGGCGACTGGGAAGTGATCCAGAAGAGTCACCCCTACACCAAAGAGGCGGCAGGTTCGGCCAAGTTCAAGGTGACCGTCCCCGCCGAAGGCAGCGCCACCCTGACCTACCGGGTACGAGTGAAGTGGTAGTCGTATCGCGACGGCATCGCAATAACACTCAACATCCGTGTCGAAATATGGAGACAAGGAAGCCTTGGACAGAGGGTGTCCAAAGGCCTTTGGTTGAGCGTAGAACAGCCATTGGTGGGGTTTTACAAGACTTTTACTCGGTGCGAAGGAATGTCGGTTTTCGGTTTCTCAACTCCAGAAAGAGCGGAACACCGCCGATGTGATTAAAATCAACGCAATCGGGCCGGATCCCGAATACATTTATCCCGTGACCGATCTGCCGCATTTCAGGCCCCGTCATGAGTCGCGGACCTGAGCGAGTAAGCAACCCAAACGCCCCCTGCGGACGGCCACACCACAAGGCCATCGCCTTGGTTTCATTCGCCGCCACAAATCGATCTTTTTATCTCGATTGATCGCGCCGATAATCGATCCTTTTTTATCGATATTTTTTTCACCTTAACGGGCGGGGACCCCTTCCCCGAGAATTCATGGAGCCCACATGTCAAACCCGGTGACCGAGTTCTACAAGGCACTGACGGAAAGAACCGCCCAGGCCCTGGCCGCCCGCGGCGACGCCGGCAAAATCATCATCCAGATCGGTTCCGCCACCTGCGAAAACGCCGCCGGCGCCGTGGATGTGATGGACGAGTTCCTCAAGCACATCCAGTCCTCTGGGCGCGAGGATGTCGTCATCCACCGCACGGGCTGCACGGGTCGCTGCAGCAAGGAGCCCATTGTGGGTGTCGCGGTGCCCGGAAAGATGCCCGTGAAGTACGAGCGGGTCAACCGAGACGTGGTGCACAAGATCTTCACCAACCACGTTCAGAAGGGCCTGCCCATGGCGGAGCAGATCCTGGACGGCTCCATCGACCCCGATCAGCAGATCGAATTCCTCTTCTGCGAAGGCAAGCGCTGCGGCGTGGGAGCCAAGATCAATTTCCGCGAGGTCTTCCAGCGCAAGCTGCAGGAAGCCGGCGTGGCTGCGGACAAGGTGCGCGTGACGAGCGCCAGCTGCTTCGGCGCCTGCCAAGGCCAATGCGGCGCCCACGCCCACATCCTGGTTCGCCCTCTCCGGGCCCTCTACCGCGTGACCAGCGAATCCGACCTGGACGAACTCATCCAGAAGCAGGTCATCAAGGGCGAAGAAGTCCCCGCCCTGAAGGTGACAGACAAGCCCATCTACCAGGAGTTCTTCGACACCTACGGCGATGTCTCCTTCTTCAACCGTCAGAGCCGCGTGGCCATGCGCAACAGCGGCATCCTGGATCCCGACAGCCTGGACGAATACATCAAGTTCGGCGGCTTCAAGGCCCTGGCCACCAGCCTCTCCAAGAGCGATCCCGAGTGGGTGATCAACGAAGTGCTCAAGGCCAAGCTCCGGGGCCGTGGCGGTGGCGGGTTCCTCACGGGCAAGAAGTGGCAGATGGCCAGCCAGCAGGCGGAGAAGACCCGCTACATCATCTGCAACGGTGATGAAGGCGATCCGGGCGCCTTCATGGACCGCGGCATGCTCGAGTCCGATCCCTTCAGCATCGTGGAAGGCATGATGATCGGCGCCTACGCGATCAGCGCCTGCAAGGGCTTCTACTACATCCGCGCCGAATATCCCCTGGCCATCAAGCGCATCGAGAACGCCATCAAGCAGTGCCGCGAGGCGGGCATCCTGGGCGATAACGTGATGGGCTCCGGCTGGAGCTTCGACATGGAGATCCGCCTCGGCGCCGGCGCCTTCGTCTGCGGCGAGGAAACCGCCCTGATCCGCTCCATCGAAGGCGAGCGCGGCCAGCCCAAGGTGCGTCCTCCCTATCCGGTGGTGCGCGGCCTCTGGGGCAAGCCCACCTCCATCAACAACGTGGAGACCTTCGCCAACATCCCCCCGATCATCAACTACGGCGGCGACTGGTTCGCCAGCATCGGCACCGAGGAATCCGGCGGAACGAAGGTCTTTGCCCTGGCCGGCAAGGTCAAGCACACGGGTCTCGTGGAGGTGCCCCTGGGCACCCCCCTCAAGAAGGTGGTCTTCGACATCGGCGGCGGTGTTCAGGACGACCTGCCCCTCAAGGCGGTCCAGACTGGTGGCCCCGCGGGCGGCTTCATCCCCGCCAAGTGGATCGACATGGAAGTGGACTTCGGCCCTCTGTCCAAGGCCGGTTCCATCATGGGTTCCGGCGGCATGATCGTGCTCTCCGAAGAAGACTGCATGGTGGACATCTCCAAGTTCTACCTGTCCTTCACCCAGGAAGAGAGCTGCGGCAAGTGCACCCCCTGCCGCGAAGGCACGACCCGCATGCTGGAGATCCTGGAGAAGATCACCTCCGGCAAGGGCGAGATGAACGATCTTGACCGCCTGGAGCGCCTCGCCAAGCTCTGTCAGCAGACCAGCCTCTGCGGTCTCGGCCGCGCCGCGCCCAACCCGATCCTCTCCTCCCTCAAGCATTTCCGTGAGGAATACGTCGAGCACATCGTGGACAAGAAGTGCACGGCCAAGAAGTGCGTGGCCCTCATCAAGTACGAGATCAACGCCGAGACCTGCATCGGATGCACCGTTTGCGCCCGCAACTGCCCGGTCGAGTGCATCACAGGCACCCGCAAGGAAGCCCATGTCATCGACCAGGACCGCTGCGTGAAGTGCGGCCAGTGCTTTGAAGTCTGCCGCTTCGACGCTGTCGAGCGCGTGTAACCCTTGGCCCAACTGAACTAGCCCAGGAATGAACCGATGATCGACAAGATGATAAACCTCACCATCGACGGAGAGCCCCTCCAGGTTCCCACGGGAACCACCGTCCTCAAGGCGGCGGAGAAGCTCGGGATCAACATCCCCCGCCTCTGCTACCACCCCAACCTCAGCATCGAGGGCGCCTGCCGCGTCTGCGTGACTCAGGTCAAGGGCTTCAACCACTTCCTCACCGCCTGTTCGCAGGAAGTGTGGGAAGGGATGGAAGTCCAGACCAACAGCCCGGAGATCCGCCAGGCCCGCCGCGACATCGTCGAGCTGCTGCTCGACAATCACCCACAGGACTGCCAGACCTGCGAGCGCGACGGCAACTGCGAACTGCAGAAGCAGGCCTATCGCCTGGGCGTCCGCGAGCGCATCTTCAGCGGTGAGCGCAAGCACTTCCCCATCGAGGATTCGGGCCAGAGCGTGATCCGCACTCCCGAAAAGTGCATTCTTTGCGGCCGCTGCGTGCGCGTGTGTTCCGAAGTCCAGGGCGTGAGCAACCTCAGCCAGCACGGCCGTGGTTTCCACACCGTGGTGGGCCCCGCCAACCTCGGCAACATGGATGAGAGCGTCTGCATCCAGTGCGGTCAGTGCGTGGCTGTTTGCCCCACCGCTGCCTTCCTGGAGAAGGACCACACCGAGCGCGTGTGGGAAGCCCTGGCCCTGCCCCGGGACGTCAAGCATGTGGTGGTCCAGGTGGCTCCGGCCATCCGCGCCACCATTGGCGAGGCCTTCGGTCTACCCATGGGCACGCCTGTCACCGGCAAGCTCGTCACGGCCCTCCGCCGCATGGGCTTCGACGAGGTCTTCGACACCAACTACAGCGCCGACCTCACCATCATCGAAGAAGCCACGGAATTCCTCAGCCGCGTGCAGAAGGGCGAGAACCTGCCCCTGCTCACCAGCTGCAGCCCCGGCTGGGTGAACTTCCTCGAGAAGTTCTACCCCGAGATGATCCCCCACTGCTCCACCTGCAAGTCCCCCATGCAGATGATGAGCGCGCTCATCAAGAGCTACTACGCCGAGAAGAAGGGCCTCGATCCCAAGGACATCTACGTGGTGGCCATCATGCCCTGCGTGGCGAAGAAGTTCGAGGCAGCCCGCCCCGAACAGACCATGGAAGACGGCACGCCCTACACCGACGCCGTGCTCACCACCCGCGAGCTGGCCTGGATGATCAAGTCCTACGGCATCGACTTCACCAACCTGCCCAACGGCGAGTTTGATCGTCCTCTGGGCATCTCCTCCGGTGCGGCCGACATCTTTGGCGCCACCGGCGGCGTGATGGAAGCCGCCCTGCGCACTGCGGCCGTCAAGCTCACCGGTGAGGAGATGGGACCCCTGGTCTTCGAAGAAGTCCGCGGCGTCACCGGCCTGAAGGAAGCCACCCTGCGCATCGCCGGGATGGACATCAATATCGCCGTGGCCAATGGCCTGACCAACGCCAAGCACATCCTAGAGGCCGTAAAGAAGGGCGAGAAGCCCTACCACCTCATCGAGATCATGGCCTGCCCCGGCGGCTGCATCATGGGGGGTGGCCAGCCCTATCCGCCCCTCGATCACGACCCCCTGGATCCTGAGACTTCGCGCACCCGCGCCAAGGCTCTCTACGACATCGATTCACAGAAGCAGCTCCGCCGCTCCCACGAGAACCCCGCCATCGAGCATCTCTACGCCGAATTCCTGGGCGAGCCCAATGGCGAGAAGGCCCACAAGCTGCTCCACACCCACTACAAAGCCCGCATGCCGAGGGGGATCCGATGAGCCACGCCGTCGCCAACACCGACAACTGGGCCGAAGTAAAGGCCGCCTGCACCGAGTTCCTGCCCGAACACATCATCAATTACATCGAGCAGAACGCGAAGAACAGCCACTCCGAGAGCCAGCTCATCGCCATCCTGCACATGGTCCAGGGCCACTTCGGCTACCTCGGCCAGGATCAGATGCACTCCGTGGCCCAGCTGGCCCAGATTCCCCTGGCCAAGGTCACGGGCGTCGCCACCTTCTACCACTACTTCCGCCTGCAGCCCCGGGGCAAGCACATCGTCAATGTGTGCCTGGGCACCGCCTGCTACGTGAAGGGCGCCGACAAGCTCTCCGCCCGCCTCATGGACGTGCTGGGCATCCAGTTCGGCGAGACCACCAAGGACAAGATGTTCTCCCTGGAGAGCACCCGCTGCCTCGGCACCTGCGGCCTGGCCCCCGTGATCATGGTCGATGACCAGGTCTACGGCCCCGTGTCCCCCGCCGAAGCCAGCCTCATCCTTGAGAAGTACCTCAAGAAGGGCAAAACCCAGCAGAAGACCGAAGCCACCAAGGCCTAGCTGGATCAAGAGCGAGGAAGGGCGGCCCGCTGGGGCCGCCCTTCCTTGTTCTACGCACACCTGAAAACGTCATCCGTCTTCCAGGTTGACGACAGGCACCCTGAAAACCAAGATAAGCTTGCATCCATTTCCTTCGCACAAGGAGCGCGCATGGCGTCCCCGTGGAACTACCTTCAGAACGGCCAAACCCTGGGACCCATTCCCGAAGAGCAGCTCAAGGCCATGCTGGTGGCCGGAACGCTGAAAGGGGATGACCTCGTCTGGCGCGAGGGCATGACCGGCTGGATGGCGGCCAAGCAGTGCCCGGAACTGGCCACGGGCACTCTCCCCGCGCCTGTATCCAATCCGTACGCCGCCTCTGGGGGAAGCGCCGCCTCCGCGGAGACATCCCTTGCGGTGGTGAATCTCCTGCGACAGACCAAGCCTTGGGTTCGACTGCTGGCTGTATTGGGTTTCATCGGAATTGCCTTCATGCTCCTGGCCTCCGTCTCCATGCTGGCCCTAGGATCCTTCGCGGGGAACAATCTCCCCGCTGGCTTCGGCATCGCGATGATGGTGGGCTACATCGTCATCGCCGGCATCCAGTTGCCCGCGGCGATCTTCCTCAACCGCTACGCCAGCCGAATTGGTGCCCTGGTCAACAGCAATGCGCCCGGAGACTTGGAAGCGGCCATATCGGCGCAGAAATCCTTCTGGCGCTACCTGGGCATCCTCACCCTGATCATGCTCTGCCTCTACGTATTGGTCATCGTGGGCATGATCGTCGTGGGAATCGCCGGGGCCAGCGGTCGCTTGCGGTAGAACCCGCTCTCCGAATCGGTTCAGGGAACAATCCAGCGGGTGATCACCGGAAGGTGGTCAGTGGTGGTAGCCGCGTAAGAGGTCAGGTAGAGGTTGGCCGGAAAGGCCTGGACAGAACCGGCCAGATACTTTGCGGCCAACTCGTTGCTTACGATGTGGTGGTCGATGGCATCGGCATAGCCCATCGTGGTGGTGATTCGCGCATCGGAAAGCGCCTTTGTCACGGCCGAGTATCGGGCCGTATCCTCCACGAAGTTTCTGTATGGCGAGTCGTGCCCGCTGGTGATCGAGGTATCAAGATCATCGTTGAGATCCCCCATCACGATCACCCGATCATCCGGCCTGACCGTATCAAGGTAGGCCTTGAGTGCAACGGAGGCATTGAGCCTGCGCTGCCAGCTCTGGGTGTCGTTGTAGGCCTTGGCGTGGACACAGATGACATAGAGGGTGCTGGTGGATCCGTTCAGGGTCAACGAGAGTTCCACCTCCATGGGTGGCCGCCCGGCAAAATCGTAATCATTGGCCGTCAGTATGAGTCGGGCGCTCTGGATCCGAGCGATATCCGTCTTGTAGAGGAGCGCGACCTTCTGCTCGTCCGGACCGTAGTAGGCCGCACCGTTTTGAACGCTGGGATCGCTGGACATCAATCCCGCATAGCCCGGAAGCCCCGCCACCAGGGCGCCGAAGGCACTGCTGCTCACGACCTCCTCCAGGCTCCAGACATCACAGTCCGTGCCCGCAATGACCGCACGGACCTGATTCTGCTGAAGCGCTTCGTTGCTTGGCCCGTTGGAGACATCCCCGAACCATTCCAGGTTCCATTCGGCCATGTCGAGCGTCGTGGCCCCGCCCTGGGCAGGGATGTTCAAGACTGCTGGAAGCGGGGCCTGAGGCGCGGAAAAACCCTGGCCCGAACAGCCCAGAATGCAGGATGCAGCCATGAAGGCAACGAGGCTCACCAAGCGAGCCTTAGGCACCCGAAGAGCCTCCCAACCCCATCCACCACTAAACCGGTTCGAAATGCTGGAAAGACGAGATGGAGGTAATCCGAACATGGTTTTCCCGGGGGAAGGGGGCGCTAGGCCAGTTTCTAATGAGGTAGAACGATCATGCCCGTTGAAGTTTCTCCGTTTCACCCGACTCACGCAATCTTCCTCGACCTGCCGCCGTTCTTCGGAAGCCGAGCGATTATTCACGAGACGAGAGTCCAGCTTTCCCCCGAACCCTACAGGTAGCTGCGCCCGCCCAATAACCGATCCTGGTACATCCTGGCGCCCAGGTTCTCCACGCAGACGTGCCGCCCCTTGCTGGGCGCGTGGATGAAGGTGCCGCCGCCCGCATAGAGGCCCACGTGGGATACGCGGCCGCTCCCTGCCATCGCGAAGAAAACCAGATCTCCCGGCTGCAGGTCCTCGGTCGCGACGGCTCGCCCCGCGTCGAATTGCGCCCCGGAGGAACGCGGCAGCTGCAGGCCATTGAGCTGATAGACGGCCATGGCCAGCCCGCTGCAGTCGAAGCCCTGCTCCGTCGTGCCACCCCACAGGTAGGGCACCCCAAGATAGCTGCGGGCCGTCTCCACCAAGCTCCGACGCAGGGCGGGCAGATCGCCCCGGTCCATCCGGGCGGCGGGTTGTTCCTCCGGAGAGACCACCCAGAACCCCTCGATGAGGCCTGTTTTCCGCAGCGCCTCCGCTCGCTCCCGGGCCGTTTCTCGCGTAAGAAAATCCCCGAAGCGCACCCGGTAAAGCCCACCGGGACTCGGCATGTAGGTGGCATCGAAGCCTTGCGCCTGGAGCTGCGCGGCCAGTCGCGCCGCATTCTCCACCTTGGCGAAGGCACCGACCTGAAGCGTGAAGCCGATGCGCACCAAGGGGGTCGCGGTGCGAGTCGCAGGCACGGGCCGCGGTTGCGGCGCAGGACCGCGACACCCCGAAAGTCCGAGGGCTAGAACAATGATCCCGACGACCTGCCGACCCCGTTGCACGAGCGGTTCGCACCTCCCCAGCCAGAGTAGACTGAAGCCAATCATCTGCGAGGCCCCATGCGCATTCCTGCCCTGCTGCCCTTCGTGAGCCTCTGCCTCCTGGCGGAAGCCCCCTTGACTCTCATCGCCCCCATCCAGCGCGTGCGCCTGCACCCGGATGAGGCTTGGGTTACGCGGGCGGGACGGGTCCAGGTCGCGGCCTCGGGCCTTCATCGCATCCAGCTCAAGGGCCTCCCAACCGGACTCAGCATGGAGGATGTCCGGGTCAGCGCCAAAGGTCCCCAGGGCTCCCGACTGGGTGATCTGAGCGTGGGTTCCGAGGTCCTCAAGGTGACCGAGACAGCGGAATACCAGGCCCTCAAGAAGGAGCGGGAGGTCCTGCGGGATCGACAGGATGCCCTGGAGGCGGAAGGTGAAGCCCTTGCCCAGGAACAGGTGTTTCTGAAGAGCCTGCAAGCCACTCACGACAAGGAACTCTCGGGACGAATGGCCTATAGCCTGCCTGGGGCCGCAGCGGTGGTGGATCTGAGCAAAGGCATGCAGGCCCGGCTTACCGAAGTCCTGACACGGGATCGGAAGCGGCGACGAGAGTTGGAAAAGCTGAGAGAAGAAACCCAACGCCTGGACCAGGAGCTCCGTCAGCGCATGTCCGAGCGGAGCGCCAGCCCAAGCCGGGCCACGATCGAAGTGACGACACCCCGCACCGGCGAGATCGAGATTGAATTCACCTACCGCACCCGAAGGGCGCGCTGGGAGCCCACCTACGAGGCCCGCCTCGCGCCCGAGGGCAAGAAGGTGGAACTGATCCTCTTCGCCTCCATCCGCCAGAACAGCGGGGAAGACTGGAACGGCGTGCAGATGGAAGTCACCAACACCCGCGCCAGTCGCAGCCTGACCCTGGCGGCCTTCAGCGGCCCCCAGAACATCACCTACAGCGAAAATGCCCCCCATGCCCCTCGCATTCGGGGCGGCCAGAAGCGAGAAGCCTCGGCCGTCGTTGAGGTCGTCGCCATGGCGGAAGCTCCTTCCCCTGCCCCTGCCCAGAACCTCTTTCTGGTGGATGG
The DNA here is from genome assembly GCA_041908845.1 of Holophaga sp. Classification (GTDB taxonomy): domain Bacteria; phylum Acidobacteriota; class Holophagae; order Holophagales; family Holophagaceae; genus JAYREN01. Next base: position 18,394 of record JAYREN010000038.1, read on the forward strand.
CACAGATGTGGCCGATGCCGAAGCCCAGCCCGTGGAAGAGACCCAGGGCCTCGCTGCGACGTGGTCCATGGAGGGAAGCAAGGAAGTCCCCGCCGACAATGAACCTCACCGGTTCAGGGTGCTTTCCCGGGAGATGGATCCGGCACTGGCCCTCGTGGCGGTGCCCCGCCTGGACCCGACGGTCTACCGCGTGGCTCGTTTCAACGTGCCCAGCGGGATTCCGCTCTTCCCCGGAGCACCCGTGGTGCACTTTGCGGGTACCCAGCGGGTCGGCCTCGCCAGCCTCGAAATCCCCGCACCCGGAAAGCCCCTACAGCTGGGTTTCGGCCCCTACCGTGGGGTACGCGTGGCCCTTCAGCGTCTCGACGCCAAGAAGGAAATGGTGGGGACCTTTACCAAGGAAACCCAGTGGACGCTCAGGGAACGGTTCGAGGTTTCCAACGACACGGAGGAATCCGTGGCCGTGGAGCTTCAGGACCGGGAGCTGAAGACCGGCAGCGACAAGGTGAAGGTCACGCTCTTGCCCGACACCACCCTCTCCCAGGACGGCCCGACTCCCGGTGTGCGCGCCTGGGCTTTAAAGCTGGGCGCCAAGGCCAGCGGAGCGGTGCTCCTTTCCACTCAGATCCGGACACCCGTGGGTGGCTATGTTTCCGGACTCGGAAACCTCCACTTGCCGGAATAATGGAATCCATGCCATTCCCGACTCGCTTCCACTTCGCCCTTCGGGCTCAGGTGCCGACCCTTGGGGCGGGCCGAACCTCCGACTTTCGCCGAGACTGATCCATCATGCCGTTGCCTACTCGCTTCCTGGTTCGCCTGCGCCGCCTGCCGCTGCGCCTGCGGAGGGTCTTGACCGGGGGCACGGAGGGACTGCATCCCAGCAAGATCAAAGGATCGGGGCTCACCTTTGTGGAGAATCGCCCCTACGTTCCGGGGGATGACACCCGCGCCATCAACTGGCCCCTCACGGCGCGGGTGGGCGAACCCATCGTGAAGCGCTTCGAATCCAGCCGCGAGCTGATCCTCTGGCTGGTGGTGGATCCCTCGCCCTCGATGTTCCTGGGCGACCCCGTCACCCCCATCCGCTGGGCCCTGGAGATCGCGGGGGCCGCCATGACGACCCTGAACGCCGGAAAAGACCGGCTCGGGCTGCTGGTGCCCGGCGATGGACGCACGCCCGCCCTGCGGCTGGCCCCCAAGCGGGGCCGGGTGGCAGGGTTGAAGGTGCTGGAAGCCCTGGCCGAGCGCGGCCCCTCCCTCCCAACGCCCGAGGGTTGGCGCGAGGCCCTGGGCCACTGGGGCGAACACGGCAAGGGCCATCGGCTGTGGCTCCTCAGCAACGGCGCGGGTCTCAAGGGGCTGGCCCCCATCCTCAAGCCCCTGGCGGCGCGGCATCGAGTGGTGTGGTTCCGCCCTGAAAACCCCCATCAACGCCACGCCCCGAACTGGCCCGAGCCCGGCTTCACCGGTACCGTGGAGCGCCAGACTTGGGATCTCTACGATGATCCCGTACTGAAGCTCGCCGCCTGGCTCAAGGGAGGCGGCGCATAACCATGGAAGAACGGGTATCCAGCACACGCGGACGAAAGGGCGCCCTTGCGTCTGTCTTGTCCTTCGCGCTCCTCCTCATCGCCCTGCCCTGCAGCGCCGCCCCAGTGTGGAAGGCTCCCCCTGACATGGCCTTCGGGCAATTGGCTGTGCTGGAACTGAGAGAAGACGACCCGACCCAGCCGCCCATCCCGCGCCCCGCCGAGGAGCGGCTCGGCCCCCTGGCCCTGCTCAGTGTGGAAGCGACCCCCGATGGCCGGGGCTGGCGACTCACCGTGCAGGCCTTGACCGCAGGCACGGCGGTGATTCCCCCCATGGACCTGGGCGATGGGCGCCGTTCGCCGGAGCTCCGCATCCTCGTGCCCCGCACCGTGCCCTACGGCGCGCCCTGGATGGGTGTGGGCGGCGGCCAGGGTGACATCCTGCCGTACATTCCCTTTCCCTGGGCCTGGGCCAGCCTGCTGCTGATCCCGCCCGCACTGCTGGCGGCCTGGCTCTTTCATCGGTGGCGGAAGAACGGAGCCAAGCGCGCGCTCCACCATCGCCGCCGCGTCTTCGCCCATCACTGGCCCCCCACGGACAGCCAGCGCGCCACCCTGGACCAGGCCCACGCCGAAGGGCGCGAACTGCTGGCGGCCCGCTTCGGGGAAGAAGCCCGGAGCTGGGGCGTGGCGGAGTTCCGCATGCGACAACTGGAGGTCTGGGCCACCTGGGTGCAGAGCCTGGACGCCGCCCGCTTCGCCCGCAAGGAGCCGCCCTTCCCACCCCTGGCCGAGCTGCTGAAGAAGCTGGAGGTGCGAAAGTGATCGAGCTTCGCTACCCCTTCCTGCTCGTGCTCCTGATTCCCGCCGTCTGGGCCTGCCTGCGCGCCCCCTACCGCTGGGGCATTCCCCATGAGCGGCCCACCTCGGCCCTGGAGCGCCACGCCGCCCGCATCCTTCCGACCCTGCTCGCCACCCTGCTGGTGCTGGCCTCCGCCGGTCCCGAGTGGCGCACCGGCGTGCGCGGTACGGCCCCCGTGGTGGATTTCGCCGTAGTGCTGGATGGCTCCAGCTCCATGAAGGCCCTGGATGATGGCAAGGAGGACCGCTGGAGCGCGGCCCGCCGCCTGCTGAAGACCTTCATC
>JAYREN010000039.1:0-20621 GCA_041908845.1 Holophaga sp.
CAGTTTCGGCGGCACCACACAGGGCATGCTCTGTGGCGAAGGTGTGGTCTTCCTCAAGCCCGGGCTGGGCGAGGAGTTCCCCTTCTGGCAGAAACACAGCATGCAGCTCTCCTCCAAGATGCGCTTCATTTCCGCCCAGTTCGAGGCCCTGCTTGGAGATGATCTCTGGATCGAGAACGGGCGCCAGGCCAATTCCATGGCCCAGAAACTTCACCAGGCGGTTGCGGCGCTGCCCTTCGTGGACGTGGCCTTCCCCGTGCAGGTCAACTCCGTCTTCGCCCGCATCCCGGTGGATCTGCTGGAACCTTTGCAGCGCGAGACCTTCTTCTGGCCCTGGGAAGAGCGCGCCGGGCTGGTGCGGTGGATGTGCGCCTGGGACACGCGGCCGGAGGACATCCAGGGATTCGTCAAAACGCTGCTACGACTCAATCCCTGAGCCTCGCCCGGCTTGATCCTGCACACGCTCCCCGGCGATGATGGCCCCGGCCCCGCAGGCTGAAAGGGCGCGACATGAATCAGGACCACCTCTCCCGCAAGGCCCGTCTGCGGGTCGTCTCTCTATCCATCGGCGCCGGCATTCTCATCCTGGGCCTCAAGTACGTCGCCTTCCTGGTCTCGGGTTCTACGGCGCTCCTCTCGGATGCCATTGAGAGCGTGGTCAATGTCGTGGCCGCAGTCTTCGCGCTGGGCGCCGTGATCTTCGCCGAAAAGCCTGCGGATCGGGAACATCCCTACGGTCACGGCAAGATCGAGCACTTCAGCGCCGCCTTCGAAGGAGGTCTCATCGCCCTCGCGGCGGTGATGATCTGGTGGGAAGCCGTCAGCGCTCTCCATGCCCAGTTCAACGGCACCTTCCACATGAAGGAACTGGGCAAGGGCCTGATCGTGAATGTGATCGCGGGGAGCCTGAACGGCATGCTCGGACTCTTCCTCATTCACATGGGGAAGAAGCACCGCTCCCGGGCCATCGAGGCCGATGGCCACCATGTGCTTTCGGATTTCTGGACCACGCTGGGGATCGGTGCCGCCTTGCTGCTCGTCAAGTTCACGGGCATCCTGTGGCTGGATCCCGTCATGGCCATGGTGGTGGGGACGATGCTTGCCGTCACAGGCTTCAAGCTTGTGCGCAGTTCCAGCCAGGCCCTGCTGGACATGGAGGATCCCATCCTGCTCAAGCAGTTGATTGAAATCATCAACCGCGTCCGCCCTTCAGATGTCATCGCGATCCACGAACTGCGCACCTTGCGGGCCGGGCGGTACACCCATGTGGATATCCACATGGTGATCCCGGAGTTCTACACGATCAATCATGGCCACGATCTCGCCGACAGCTTCGGCAAGCGGGTGATCGCCGAAGCCGCGCTTGAAGGCGAACTGCACACTCATGTCGATCCCTGCCAGCGGGCCTGGTGCCGCCAGTGTGGCGTGGAGCCCTGCCCGGTGCGCCAGAAGGCCCACACAGAAACGGGCCCCATCACCGTGGAATCCGCCACTGGCGCAGGAGACATCTGATACCGGACCATCCTCAATCTGGAAACCGGACCATGATGGGGCGGTGATTCCCGGGGAGACTGGATCCGTTCCATTCCTGCCCCTGTCCGCCGCAGCCAGGCTCCCGCGTTTGCCGCAGGGGCCGGGGCCGTGGCTCTGTGTTGTGGAGTCCCATTTATGAATCTCCGTCCCCTTTCCTTTCTGCTCGCCCTCACGGCCCTGGCTATGCCCCTGGCCGCCCAGCACGGTCACGGAAAGCCCCAGGCCCCCAACCCTTACGACCTCCGCGGCCTCACGAAGGATCCCGGTCCCGACGAGCCCCGCTTCATGCTGGACTACGAGCTGGCCTATCCAGAGGTCTCTGCGATGCGGGCCAATCCCGTGGCCCCCCGCATGATCGCGGAGTGGGAGAAGGTCCAGGGCGCCTTGATCCGCTACCCGCTGGGCATCTCCGTGGATGCGGTCAAGGCCATGGCCTCCGAATTGAAGGTCTACGTGCTCTGCGCCTCATCCAGCCAGAGCTCCGCCCGCACGGCCTTCCAGAACGCCGGCGTGAACATGACGAACATCGTCTTCATCACCGCCACCACCGACACTTACTGGACCCGGGACTACGCGCCCTGGTGGATCACCACGGAGGTGAACGGCAAGCGCGAAGTACGGCTGGTGGACGTGGTCTACCGCGCCAACGGAGTGCGTCCCAACGACGACCGCGTGCCCCAGGTGGTGGCCAGCTACTTCCAGCAACCTACATTCTTCAGCCTCGATTTCGTCTGCCAGGGCGGCAACGTCATGACGGACAGCAGGAAGGCGGGCGCCTCCACGGACCGCCTACGGGACGAGAATCCGGGCTACAGCGAACCCGAGCTCAAGACGATGGCAAGTACCACCGTGGGCTTCAACCCCTACTATGTCATGACGGACCCTGCCTATCCCAAGGACTACATCAAGCACATCGATTGCTGGGCCAAGTTCATCAGCCCCACCAAGGTGCTGGTGAAGCGGGTTCCCACGAGCGACAGCTACTTCTCCGACTACGAGGCGGCGGCCGAACAGTGGAAGACGCGCACCAACGCGGCCGGTGAGCCCTACACCGTGATCCGCATCGACGGTTCCGCAGAGGCGCCCTATGTGAACCATGTGATCCTCAACGACCGCGTGTTCGTCCCTGTGCTCATTTCCGAGACCAGTCCCGCGGACAAGGCCGCCCTCGATCAGATCCGGGCGGCCTACGGTGCCGGCTATCGCGTCATCGGCGTGAAGGCCGCCTCGGGGCTGCCCTGGCTCGGCACGGACTCCATCCACTGCCGTGTGAACGCCATTCCGGTCTTCTCGGGACTGTCGGACCAGACCGACACCCCTCAGCCCCAGGCGCCCATCATCACCAGCCAACCCCAGAGCCTGACGGTGAACGCGGGGCAGAAGGCCACCTTCCAGGTGACGGCCAGCGGAACGGCCCCCTTCACCTTCCAGTGGTACCGCAACGACGCGCTCCTGAATGGCGCCATCACCCCCACGTACACGACCTCTGCCACTACCAGCGCCGACAATGGCACCCAGTTCCACGTGGTGGTCACCAACGCCGCCGGGAGCGCGACCAGTTCCCAGGCGACCCTTACGGTCGGCGCTGTGGTCGCTAGTGAACGAATCCTGAACGGCGGCTTCGAGTCCGGTGCGACCTCCTGGTCTGGCACCACCGGAGCCATCGGCACCTGGGCCGCCCAGCCCGCCTACCAGGGCACGAAGTACGCCTGGCTCGGGGGGAACGGGAAGACCGCCACCGAGACCCTCTACCAGACCGTTACCGTCCCAACAAGCGCGACGGCGGCCACCCTGAGTTTCTACCTCCACATCGATACCGCGGAGACGACCTCATCCTCGGCCTACGACAAGCTCGCGGTTTCCATCCAGAATGCCTCGGGGACCACGCTCAAGACCCTGGCCACCTATAGCAACCTGAACAAGGCCACGGGCTATCAATCGCGCTCCTTCGACCTGAGCGCCTACAAGGGCCAGACTCTTCGGGTGTATTTCAAGATGACGGAGGACACGAGTGCCCAGACCTCCTTCGTCGTGGACAACGTCAGCCTGCTAACTCGCTAAAGGAGAGATTGTCCTTGCCTGATGGGGCGCCCCAGGGCGCCCCATCGCCTTTTTTCAATGGCATGACCGTGAAGGCAAAGCTTGGTGATCCGGTGCAGGAATGGTGGTGGCACCAACCCTCCTGGGGCTGCACACCGTGACAGAAGCCCAGTTTTTTTCCTGGAGAGGTTGCATTGATTACAATGAACCAACCCCGGGATGTGAATCCAAGGTGGCGCAGGCCAGGATTTTTTTAATTTTGATAAGTAAGGAGACTGCCGTGGTTGCTTCAGCCCGAGAGACGCGTGATCTGATCGCCCAGTGGGCCTTCGATGCCCGTCCCATCCTTGGCCGCTTCCACCTGTGGCTGGAAAATGTCGAGATTACCTGGGTCCGTGGGGAGCCCGCCAAGGAGTTCACCGCCGACATCTCATTCATGGACGGCGCCATGGAGCGGCTGTTCGCCGTGACTGGGGCGGTGACGTCCCTGGGCACCAAGCTGTTCGGCCGCTACGGCGCGGGCAAGGGGTTGGACAAGTCCGGCCTCAACCAGGCCAAGAAGGAGGCTGACGCCATCTCGGCCTATGCCATGAGCGAGAGCCTGTGGTACCTGTCCCGGCAGCTCCCCGAGAACCACGCCATCATGGTCTGCATGGGCGAAGGCCTGATGCCCAAGGCCGGGGAAACTCCGGAGATGGGCTCCAACCCCCAGCTGGGCTTTGGCCGCGTCTACGCGCGCCCCTCGGTGGCCCGTTGGCTCGACCGCAAGGTCGTGCGCCTGCTCAACCACGACAACTACGGTTGGGACGAGTTCTACCGGGACATCCGGGCGGCCGGCATCACCGTCTGGGGTGCTGCCATCGATACCCTGGAGAACACCTCCCGCTTCTCCAAGGGGGCCGAAACCGGGGCAATGACCATCCTGCATTTGTTCGACCAGCCCCTTTCGATTACCCGCCCGTACGAGGGGTACATGGGGAACCTCTTCCTTCCCAAGGAAGTGGCCGAAAGGGCGGCCGACGAGTCGATCCAGCTATCCTTCCGCACTCCGCGGGCCCTGGTGATGCGGGCAATTCGCATGACCTACCCCGATATCGCCCCGGAAAACATCCACATCTGGACCCTGGGTGGCAAGAGCCGGGAAATGCGCATCAGCGGTCTGTGGCGGGAGTGGACGGATCTCGGGGCCCACATCGTCGGAGACGACTTCGTGTTGCCCACGGGCATGAATGTCTTCACCGAATCGGGCACCTACGCCCCGACCTTCTGCGTCGGGCCCTACGAGCAGGATGGGGTGCGCCACCTGTTCCTGTGCGATGGCTATGCCGCCTCGGCGGAGGCCATCCAGGCCACCAGCCTGGCACCGATGCTGGGCCTCGAGGCCTACATCACCCCCTTCACCTCCACCTTCGAGGTGCCCTATGACCGGGAACGCACGGTCATGGGGTTGAACCCCGAAGCGGCGGATTTCGTGGATCGACTGGGCCAAGCGCTCGATCGCGAGATCGATCCAGCCACTGAAGGCCGGTTCCGGGCCATGATCGAGGATGCCAGCCAGGCCGGCATTCCCCTGCACAATCCCTTGCTCAAAGCTGGCGATTTCTTCCCTGAAAAGAAGTGGGACGTGCTGGCCGTATCGGGCTACATGTGCCCCGACCCCTATTCCGGGGCGCCCGGCGTCGAGGAAGTAGAGCCCGGGCTCTACAAAGTGACGGTGAGGCTGGCCAGTTCCAGGGGCGATAAGCGGATCACCTTCACGCTGCGGATGATGGAGACCCTGGAGCAAAGCTGGCTTGTGTTCAATCCCCTGCTCAGTCGGTTCATGGGGGGCGAGGACTACCAGCACAGGCCCGTGCGCATCTCTGACTCCGGGCGGATCCGCAACGAGTTGCAGACGCTCTGTTCCGAGGCCCTTGAATTCCCCCAGCAGGATCACATCCGGATTCACTTCGACCGCATCCCCCCCGAGGTCATTCCTCCCGCCTCTCAGGTCAAGCTGCTAGAAATCCTCCGCTGGTACAAGCAGACCCACCCCCTGTGGTTCGCCTGGCTGGACATCGCGGCCCCGAAGGGGCTTTAGCCCCTCAAGGAGTCCGCCCTCGACGGAATGTTGAGGGTTTGATGCCCTTTTCGGTCCGCTGGCATCCCTTTCGCCCTCCGCCTGGCGGGTGTCAGAATGCTGACTTTCTTGGATCGTGTATTGCCGTATTTCACCCGCTTGTCCAAGCGGGCGGATCTGGCTGCGCCCATCTTCGTGGTCATCGTGATGGTCGTGATGATCATGCCGATGCCAGCGATCGCCCTGGACATGCTGATCGTCCTGAACGTCACGCTCTCGCTGCTGATCCTCATGGTCGGCATGTATGTGCCCCGTCCCCAGGAGTTCAACGCCTACCCCTCGATCCTTTTAATGGTGACCCTCTTCCGCCTGAGCCTGAATGTGGCTGCCACGCGGCGCATCCTGCTCTATGGTGGCGAACAGGGCCCCGACGCCGCCGGCCACATGATCAAGGCCTTCGGAGAGGTCGTGGTGGGCGGTAACTACGTCATCGGCCTGGTGGTCTTCCTGATCCTGCTGGCCATCCAGTTCATCGTGATCAACCATGGTGCGGGGCGCATCGCCGAAGTGACAGCCCGCTTCACCCTGGACGCCATGCCCGGCAAGCAGATGGCCATCGACGCGGACCTGAACGCGGGCTATATCGACGAGCACGAGGCCCGCAAACGGCGCAAGGATCTCACCGAGGAGGCCAACTTCTACGGGGCCATGGACGGCGCGGTGAAATTCACCCAGCGGGATTCCATCGCGGCTCTGATCATCCTGGTGGTCAATATTGTGGCCGGCATCATCATTGGCATCGTGCAGTACGATCTGCCGGTCATACAGGCCATGCAGACTTTCACGCTGTTGACCGTGGGCGATGGTCTGGTGACCGCCATCCCCAGCCTGCTCATCAGTGTGGGCGGCGCCATCCTGACCACCCGCAGCGGCAGCGAGTCTCTCAACCTCGGCACCGAGGTCATCGGTCAGATGGGCGGCAACCCCAAACCCCTCGCCATCGCCGCCGTGGTGCTGCTGCTCTTCGGCATCGCCCCGGGCCTGCCCCTGGTGCCCTTCTGGTTCATGAGCCTGATCTTTGGCGTCATGGCCTACGCCTCCTGGAAGCTCGGCGACAAGAGCAAGGCCGAGCAGGCCTTGGAGGAAGCCAAGGAAAAACTCAAACCCGCCGAGGGCCCCGAGCGGGTGGAAACACTGCTCAAGGTGGACCCCCTCGGTCTCGAGGTGGGCTATGGATTGATTCCCCTGCTGGACGCGGCCCAGGGGGGCACGGTGCTGGAGCGCATCAAGGCCCTGCGCCGCCAGATGGCCCAGGAACTGGGCATCGTGGTTCCCCCTATCCGCATCCGCGACAACCTCCAGCTCCCGGCCAACACCTATCGGTTGCTCTTGCGTGGCGAGGAGGTGACTCGGGGCGATGTCCTACCCGGCATGTTCCTGGCCATGAACCCGGGCACGGCCACGGAGGAGATCGAAGGCACCGCCACCACCGAACCGGCCTTCGGCCTGCCTGCCTACTGGATCAAGGAGAACCAGCGGGACCGCGCCCAGCTTCTGGGCTACACCGTAGTCGACGGCGCCACTGTGCTCACCACCCATCTCTCGGAAGTAGTCAAGCAGCAGGCTCCGGAACTCCTGGGGCGCCCCGAGGTGCAGAACCTCCTGGATGCTCTCAAGGAGCAGAACCCGCGGCTGGTGGAAGAGCTGGTACCCAACGTAGTGCCCATCAACGCTCTCCAGAAGGTGCTCCAGAACCTCCTTCGGGAGCGGGTTTCCATCCGCGATCTGGGGCGCATTTTGGAGACCACCGCCGACGCAGCGGTCATCACCCGCGACCCTCTCATGCTCACGGAATACGTGCGACAGCATCTGGGGCGGGCGCTCACCAGCCCTCACCTGAGCGAGAACAACGAACTGGGGGTGCTGGTGCTGGATCCCCAACTCGAACAGACCCTCCAGGGCGGGATCGAATCCACCGACCGGGGCAGTTTCCTGGCCATGGAGCCCACCCGCATCCAGGAACTGCTGAACCGCATCGCCACGGGCATCGCAGAACTCCTACCAGGCGCCCAGCCCGTGCTCCTCACCAACCCCGTGGTGCGCCCCCACCTCCGACGCCTCCTGGAGCGCACCCTGCCCCACCTCGTCGTCCTGAGCCATTCGGAGATCCCCACGGATGTGCGGGTGGTCAACCTGGGAACCGTCGCTTGAAAAGAAGTTTTTCCACGGATGAACACAGATGAACACGGATAAAAACAGGAAGAGGAAGGGCACGATGAGCTTGCGAGATCCCATCCGTATGTATCCGTGTGTATCCGTGGACGGTTTTTCTTTCGGAAAGCTCCCCCTGGGTGACCCATGCGCGTGAAGACCTTTGAAGCCGCCTCCATGCAGGAGGCTCTGTCCGTCATCAAGCAGGAGATGGGCGAAGAGGCCTTCATCCTCTCCACCAAGACCAAGCATGGCAAAGGCCCCTTGGGACTGGGGGGCAATGCCCTTATCGAGGTGACCGCCGCCGTGGATGACCTCACGCCCCAGGCGCCCCTGCCTGTAAATGGCGGCACGTACGGCCTGAAGGCACCCCTCGCCAACCGAGCCCCGGAGCCGCCCATGGCCCTGCGGCCCTCGCCGCGCACCGCCGTCGCTGCGCCTCCGACGATGTCCGCTGCCCCCCCTCCGCCGCCCATGGATCTTCAGCCGCTGAGGCGAGAGCTATTGGAGATCAAGGGGGCCGTAGAAGCGCTCAAGGATCAGGAGACCAAGAACGCCACCATTCTGCGGGAACTGGACCTGATGAAGGCCCTGCTCTCCCGCATCCAGCGCCAGGGCATGCCCTCCGCCCAGGTGCAGTTGCCCCCCAGCCTGCTGGAACTCTACGGGGATCTGCTCACCAATGACGTGGACCCCATGATCGCCCTGAGACTGTGCGAGTACACCCAGCGGGCCCTCACCGAAGAGGGTGACGCGGACACGGTGGATCCCGAGCGGGCGCGGATCTTCATGCGCCGGGTCATCGCCAATTTCATCCCGGTGGCCTCCCCCATCCAGCTCGACCCCGGCAAGCTGCGGGTGGCGGCTCTGGTGGGCCCCACCGGCGTAGGCAAGACCACCACCATCGCCAAGCTCGCGGCCTACGCCAAGCTGGAGCTTAAACAGAAAGTGGCCCTGCTCACCCTGGACACCTTCCGGCTGGCTGCCGTGGATCAGCTCCAGCAGTACGCCCAGATCCTACAGGTACCGCTTCATGTGGCCCTCACGGTGGAGGATCTCCGCTCGGCCCTGCGCTTCTACCAGGATCGCACGCTGGTGCTCATCGACACCCCGGGCCACAACCCCAAGGACACCGAGGTGCTGGACCAACTGCGGCATTTTCTGGAGGAGCTGCCGGAGGTGGAGACCCACCTCGTGCTCTCCGCCACGACAAAGCCCAAGGATCTCGCCGACATCGCCCTGCGCTTCGAGCCCCTCAAACCCAGCCGCCTCATCTTCACAAAGCTGGACGAGACCTCCACCTACGGTCCCATTCTGTCAACGCTGGTGCGCGTCAAGCGTCCTCTCTCATACCTGGGCACAGGCCAAGAGGTGCCCCAGGATCTGGAGCTGGCCACCAGCCGTCGCGTGTCGGATCTCATTCTCCCCGTTCCCCAGGTGGCCTTATGAGCACGAAGCAGGAGCGAAGTGCCACTTTACTGGAAGTGAAGCCCGCAGGGCGCGGCACAGGGAGGCTTCGCCTCCGCAGGCGAAGCGAGCGGGAGCGCGCAACGCGCGCGATAGGCGGAGGTGCCGCATGAGCACAGACCAGGCCTCTCGCCTCCGAACCATGGCTCGACAGCAGCTTCCCGAGGCAACCCTCTTCAGTTCCAGGGTCATGGCCATCACCAGCGGCAAGGGCGGCGTGGGCAAGACCAACGTGGTGGCCGGTCTCGCCATGTCCCTGGCCCAGATGGGCCAGCGGGTAGTCGTACTGGATGCAGATTTCGGCCTGGCCAATCTGGATATCCTGCTGGGCCTCACCCCCACCCACACCCTCGAACACGTGCTCCGCGGTGAAAAGGTGCTGGAGGAGATCATCATGGATGGCCCCCTGGGCATCCGCGTGATCCCCGCCTCCAGTGGCATCCAGGAACTCACCCGCCTGGACACCACCGCCGAACTTCGCCTCATCCAGGGCCTTCAGCGGGTCTCTGAGACTACGGACTGGATGCTGATCGATACCGCAGCGGGCATCCACGATTCCGTGATCAAGCTGCTGCTGGCCGCCCAGGAAGTGCTGCTGGTGACCACTCCCGAACCCACCTCCCTGGTGGATGCCTACGCCATGGTCAAGGTGGTGCACCTCCGCGATCCCCAGAAACCCATCTGGCTCCTGGTGAATAACGCCCAGGGCGAGGACGAGGCTGAGGAGACCATCGAGCAGCTTCAGGCCGCCACCCAGCGCTTCCTGGGCCGTGAGCTCAAGGTCCTAGGCATGGTGCCCTCGGACCCCAGCCTGCTTCAGGCTGTGCGCGAGCAGCGGGGCGTGGTGGAGCGCTTCCCTCGCAGCCCCTCGGCCCAGGCCTTCCGCCAGATCGCCGATCAACTGAAGAAAAAGGTGCCCTTACAAAAAGACGGTTTTGCTTCATTCTGGAAACAACTGAGTCTTGGGGAGCTATGAGTCCGACGAAGAAGGCTGTCCCTTCGGCGCCGAATCCGCCAGAGCCCGCAAAGGGAGCTCTCAAGCCCGGTGCGGCAAGAGCTGCCGCGGCGGCCTACCAGAAATCCGCGCCCATTCCCGAAGACACTCGGGATCTGGAGCTCGATCTTGCGGAACTGGCGCCGGAGGAGCCCCATGATCCGGCCCGTCCGGAGCTTTCCGATGACCTGGAAATGTTCAACGACCGGGAATTGCTCATCACGGAATGTCTGCCCCTGGTCAAGTTCATCGCCCACCGCATCTCGGCCCGCCTGCCTGCCCATGTGGAAGTGGATGACCTCGTCCACTCCGGCATCCTGGGCTTGATGGACGCCATCAAGAAGTTCGAGCCGGGTCGGAACGTCAAGTTCAAGACCTATGCGGAACAGCGTATCCGGGGCGCGATCCTGGATGGACTGCGGGATCTGGATTGGGTGCCCCGCTCCCTGCGCCGCAAGAAGAAAGACATCGAGAACGCCTACCACTTCCTGGAACAGCAGCTGGGCCGAGCCGCCACGGACGAAGAAGTGGCTCTGCACCTGGCCATCACCCTGGAGGAACTCCACAAGTCCCTGGACGAACTCAAGGGCGTCACCCTCGGCACCTTCATGGAGGCCGGTGAAGACGGCGAGGGGGAGAACCTCATCAGTTTCGTGCCCGACCCCGACGCGGAGGATCCTCATATCACCCTTCAGGCCCGGGAACTTCGGACCATGCTCAAGGGTGCCGTGGAGAAGCTGCCCACCAAGGAGCGCTTCGTGGTGCAGCTCTACTACTTCGACGAACTAACCATGAAGGAAATTGGCACCCTGCTCAACATCACGGAGAGTCGGGTATCGCAATTGCATACAAAATCCATGCTCCGCCTCCGGGGCAAGCTCAAAGAACGACAGATCGAAGGTTGATTCCCAGGTGTCTTGATGGCCAAGATTCTCAGCCAGGAAGAGGTTGATGCCCTTTTGAAGTCCCACACCAAGGGACCCAAGGCGGCCTCTGCCCCGAGCGCTGCCCCCGAAAAGGCCAGCTACGCCCAGAAGGCAAAAAAAGCCCAGATCCAGAAGAAGGTCAGCCTCTACAACTTCCGCCGCCCCGACCGGGTGAGCCGGGAGCAGATGCGGACCCTGCATTTCATGCACGACCGCTTCGCCCGCAACTTCTCCAGTTCCCTCTCCGCCTACCTCCGCACCATCACTGAAGTGAACCTCGTCAGCGTGGAGCAGCTCAGCTACCAGGAATTCCTGCTCTCCGTGCCCGATCCCACCTGTTTCAACGCCATCAGCATCCGCCCGCTGGAAGGCGGCTTTGCCCTGGAGGTCAATCCCCAGCTCGTATTCCCCATCATCGACAAGATGCTGGGCGGCCCTGGTGAGGCCCTGAAGCAGATCCGCACCATGACGGATATCGAACAGAGCATCTTCGATGGGGTGCTGAAACTCCTGCTGGAGGATCTCCGGGAAGCCTGGCGCGGCATCATCGATCTGGATTTCAAGATCCAGGCCCGGGAGACCAGCCCTCAACTCATCCAGATTGTGGCCCCCAACGAGGTGGTGCTGCTGGTGGTCTTCGAGGTCAAGATGGGCACGGTGGTGGGCATGATCAATCTGGCCATTCCCTCGATCATCCTGGAGCCCGTGGCCAACAAGTTCGACCAGGAGATGTACACGGGCTACAAGAAGTCCAACACCTTCGAGGAAGCCAAGCTGCTCATCGAGAGCCTCAAGCGCTGCGACATGACGGTGTGCGCCGAGATTCGGGGCACCTCGCTGCGGTTACGGGATGTGCTGGCCCTGCAAAGGGGAGACATCATTCCGCTGACGAAACGCTTCGACGCCACCCTGGATCTCACCATCGACGGCATTCCCCGCTACCACGGCTACGTGGCGCTCAACGCGAACCAGAAGCGCGTCTTCCAGGTCACTTCGCTGAAACAGGAGGGATGAGATGGATCCCGAAACGACCCAACTCCTCCAGAAAATCGGCCCTGGCTTTGCTGAGAGCATGGGTTCCGTCTTCTCCATGCTTACGGGTCGCGAATTCGCCGTGACTCCCCAGGTGGGGGAAAGCCTCGATCACGTGGCCATCGCGAAGCTCCAGAGCGGGGTTACCGTCTTCGTGAAGGCCCACTACACCAAGGGTGTGACGGGCACCATGCTCTTCGCCCTGCCCCTGCAGGAAGGCACTATGCTGGTGGACCTGATGCTGGGGGGCGAAGGCACGCCCTCGGCGGAACTGGCGGGCGATTCCCGGGATGCCCTGGCGGAAACCTTCAACCAGATCCTCGGCAGCGCCAACCAGGCCCTCTCCGACATGGCGGGTGAGACGCTATCCATCTCCAACGTAGAGATCTTCTCCCTCGAAACGGGCGATGGGGCGGGGCTCCAGGAACTGGTCGGCACGGGTCCCTTCGACTGCCTGAGCATGGCCACCACCCAGGAAAACCTTAAGACCACCATTCACCTGCTGATCCCCGATCTGCTCGTGGAGCAGCTCAAGCGCAAGCTGGGCATGGTTCAGGCGGTTGTCGCCGCGGCCCCGGTGGCCTCGACCCCTGTCCCGGCTCCCGCTCAGCTTCCCTCGGCCCCCATGGCTACAGGCCCCGCGCCGGCGGCTTCGCGCCAGTCCTCCGTAGATACCGGGAACCTGGATCTCCTGCTGGATATCGAACTGCCGGTCATGGTGCGCATGGGCCAGACCGAAATGTCCCTGGGCGATCTCCTCAAGCTCACCCCCGGCTCCATCCTGGAACTCAACCGCGCCGCGGATGCCCCCGTGGAGTTGCTGGTGAACGGCAAGCAGATCGCCAAGGGAGAAGTGGTCGTCGTGGATGGCAACTTCGCCTTCCGCATCACCGAGATCGAAAGCACCGACACCCGGATCCGCAGTCTGGCGTGAACGGAGGCGGATGGGGGCCAGCGTGAAGCTCGCCTACCCGGATGGTTCAGGGTGGACGTCCCTGCCCCGGGGAGAGCGATTTCGAGAGCCTTCCGGCAGGTGAATCGCCGAAGAGATTCCCAGGGCCACGGCACCCGGGGCACGCCGGTTCCTAATCCGCCTCCTGGCTCGGCCCGATAGACCTCTTGTGCCGTGTGGGGAGCGCCTATGATCAAGCACCTTGCCAAGTGGGCCGTCCTTTTCCTGGCTGGAGCGGCTCCGGCTCTGTCTCAGGGGGCTGAATTCGACTGGAAGCTCAGTGGATTCGGAACGCTCGGGGCCGCACGGAGCGATTCCAGTCAGGCTGACTACCTCCGGGATCTTTCCCAGCCCCGGGGCGTGAACGATTCCCTGGACGGAAGGTTGGATAGCCGCTTGGGACTGCAGGTGCAAGGTGGGTTTGGCACCAACCTGCGAGGCACGCTGCAGGTGGTAAGCAAGTACGGCTACGACGGGACCTTCAAGCCCCAGATCACCTGGGCCTTCCTGGGGTGGAACCCCACTCAAAACCTCCAGATCCGGATGGGGCGGTTGGGCTTCGATGTTTTCATGAACGCCGACAGTCGGGATGTGGGCTATTCCTTTCTTTGGGTCCGCCCTCCGGTGGAGTATTACGGAACCCTGCCCATCTCGCACTTGGATGGCCTGGACGCCTCCCAAGACCTCTCCATCGGAAGGGCGGGCACCCTGCGGCTCAAGGTCTACGGGGGGTTCGCCTCGGAAAAACTTCCTGTGCAGGGAGGACAGCCCCTTGATCTGGCGGGCAGCAGACTGGCTGGTGTCGCAGCGGAATGGCAGGCCGGAGACTGGCGATCCCGCCTCGCATACGCCCACCTCCGGCTTCGCCACAACCTGACGAGCCAGATCCCGGACCTGCAGGCAGGCCTGCGGCAGTTCGGTCTGGCGCTCACGGATCCCCGCTTGCCCCAGGCTGCGGAGGCGCTCAATCTCCAGGACCGGACGGTCCAGTATTATTCGGGCGGGATCTCCTACGAACCGGGCAATCTCCAGGCCCAGGCCGCAGCGGCTCGGTTCCATTCAACAGCGGCCCTTTACCCTGATTCCTGGTCTGGTTTCATTTCGTGTGGCTATCGCTTCGGCAAGGTGGTGCCTTTCGCCTACTGGTCGCGCCTGGTCACGGACCGCCCGACCCTGGATCTCGGAGCCCTGCCCCTCGTGCCCTCCCCGAGCGCCCAGGCCCTTCTGGGCGGAATCCAGGCGGCCCTCGGCGGGAACGTGAACGACCAATCCACCTGGTCGGCCGGGCTGCGATGGGACTTCGCGTCCCAGGCCAGCTTCAAGTTCCAGGTGGATCGCATCCGGGCACAGGACTCCGCCGGGATGTGGCGCCGCGTTCAGCCCGGATGGGACGGCCGGGGCACCCTGGTATCCGCCGTCGTGGACTTCGTGTTCTAGGGGAACCAGATGCGACTCCGCGAATGCGTTCTCCCGCTCCTGCTCCTCGCGATGGCCCCCCTGCTCCGCGCACAGGAGTCCATTGCCGTGATCGTCCACCCGGAGAGTGGCATCTCCCAGCTCAGCCGGGAGGAGGTGACCAACCTGTACCTGGGGCGCCAGAAACGCCTTCCGTCCGGATTGACCGCCCTGCCCGTGGAGCAGACGAATCCCCGCCCGGTCTGGGCCCGCTTCTACCGACTGCTGGTGGACAAGGATCTGGCCGAGATCAACGCCTATTGGGCCCGGCTCTTCTTCTCGGGCCAGGCACAGCCCCCACACCGAGCCCAGAGCGCCCAGGAAGTGATGGAAACTGTCGCCGCCAATCGGGGCGCCATCGGATTCGTGGAGCGAAGCAAGGTGAACCGCCGCGTGAAAGTGGTCCTGGTGCTGGGCGGGGCTCCGTGATCAGGGGCAGCATCGTTCTCCGCACCACCCTGGTGGTCCTGGGCGCCACGCTGGCGGTAGGTGTCCTCGCGGATCACCTGGCCATCAAGGCCACCCGGACCCGGGCCGTTTCCCAGCAGCGCGAAGCCATGGAGGCCCTGTTGGACGTCGTGGAGCCTTCGGCGGCGGCGGCCTGTTTCGTGGAGGACAAGGCCCTCGCCCAGCAGGTGGTCCAAGGCCTTGTGGGGAGTCGCAGCGTGCAATCGGCCATCCTGCGCACCGCCAACCAGGATCTGGCCCAGGCCTCCCGGGACGGTCCCATCGCCCCGCAAAATACCCCGGCCCTGGTACGGCCTCTGGCTTCCCCCTTCGCTCCCGAAAGCCGGATCGGTGAGCTCGTGCTCATCCCCGATCCGGCCGAGGCCGCCCGCCAGGTCGCCCGCATTGCCGCCATGGTCCGCGCCGTGGTCGCAGTCCTGTCCCTGGCCCTGGGCTGCGTCATGGCCCTCGTGGTGCATCGGAGCATCACCCGCCCCATCCGGATTCTCTCCCGCCGCCTCCACGAGCTGGAAGCCACCACGGGCGCCCGCCTCTTCTTCCCGAGCGGCCATGAGCGTGATGAAATCGGACAGCTGGTCAAGGATGTGAATGCCCTCGTAGAGCGGTTGATGAACGCCCTCCAGGTGGAGCGCGACCTACGGGGCCAACTGGAATTGGATCAGCGCAAGGTGCAGGCCATTCTCGAGAATGCCGGCACTGGCATTTTCGTGGTGCAAGGGGACGGTCGCATGGAAGCCTGGACACCGGCCTTCCTCCGCCTTCTGGACTTGGAAGGTGCCTCACCACCGCAGGGAAGCGACCTTCCGGCCCTGTTCGGACTGACCGCCGATCGGGTGGGAACCTGCCTGGCCCGGTGCCGCGAGCAGGGGCTCCGCCAGGTGGAAACCCTTCAGATCAGCGATCTGCAGGGCACCCGCCAGCGCTGGTTGCAACTGACGCTCGACCCCATCGGACCCGACTGGATCCAGGGCCTGCTGGAGGATGTCACGTCCCACCTGGAGGCTGCCGAAGCGGCCCAGGAATTGGCCACCCGGGATGCGCTGACCGGCGCCCTGAACCGGCTGGGTGCCGAACGGCTCCTGGGCGATCGGCCATCCAAGGGCTCACGCCCCCTGTGCCTGATGCTCGTCGATCTCGACCATTTCAAGCAAGTCAACGATTCCAGGGGACACGATGCGGGCGACGAAGTCCTCCGCCAAGCGGTGCTGCGCATGCAAGGGTCCCTCCGGCGCACGGACGAGGTCGCACGCCTGGGCGGCGACGAGTTCCTGCTGATCGTGGACAACCTGGAGGACGAGGCCATGGCCCTGGGCATCGCCGACAAGCTCATTGCCGCCATCGGGATGCCGGTTCCCCTGCCGGAGGGCGATGCGGTTCAGGTGGGTGCCAGCGTGGGGGTGGCCTTGTTCCCGCCGGGACAGGCCTTCACCTGGGAAGCAGCCCTCAAGCGCGCCGATCGGGCCATGTACCAGGCCAAACAGGTGGGTCGCAACTGCGCGAGGCTGGCCCGCGACTGATGATTAGACAGCTCCTGTCCGATTTATACGGATGCTACGGGCGTTCAGGTGGGGCCGTTCTTCAAGCCGTAGTAGGCCATCACGTAGGCATCCACCCACTCAGTGAACTGCTGGGAAGAGGTCAGGAACTGGATGCCGAGCCCGATATCGTTCTCGCCAATCTCTGACAGGCCCCGAAGCACCCGCACCACCTTGGCCGTGATCTTGGTGGACGGGAGATCAACATGTTCGAACTGAAAGTTGCCCAGATGCGTGTTCTCCCGCAGAAGATTGCCGTACTCCTCCTGCACAACGGCGAAGCACCCTTCCGCGCTGAGGTTAGTGATCCTCACGTTCGTCAATTCCAGGGAACCCAGCACGAACTGGACCGTGTGATCAGGCCCCACCGAAACCCGGCGGTATTTCCGAACCTTGTCCCAGTTGCGCTTGGCGGTGGAATCCTCGGGAATGACGCAGGAATCCAGCAATCTCTCGGCCTTCTCCACGGAGGACACAACAATCGAATGGTACCCGGCCTGCTTGCTGATTCTCTCGAACTGAAGCTCCGTGAGAAGAATCCTCGTCACCCGGATCACGCGCCTCATGCCGAGAGACATCAGGTGCCTCTGCATGCGCATCAGCTCCTTCGTGCCGTATTCATCGGTGGGCAAGGCATCGGCGATGTTGTTGATCAGGTCGAATCCAGGCCTCAGTTTTCCCACTTCCACGAAAATGGTCTCGACGACCTGCTTTACTTCAGCCGTGGTCAGATGACCGCCCAGGGTGATGCACAAGCGATTCCTCGCAACATCTGCGACGACCTTGAACATGCCGTGGGCCTCCACCTCGGGGGATTCTCCCATGGATTCGATTCCCCTTCGGTGGCCGAGTTGAACAAGGCGCAGGCACCCGGGCGTGGGCCCATTGGGACCATATGTGACCATTGCCTCGATGGGGCCCATTCACCCTCGAGTTCGCTTGCAGCTTCCGCCACAATTAAGCATCTGCTCACCCTCAAGGAGGTTCCATGGCCACAGCACGAGTTCGCGAGATCCTGTCCTGGTACACATCCGAAAATCCAGGCGTGAAGGCCAACCTGGCCCGGATTATGAACACGGGTCGGCTGGCGGGGACGGGCAAGTTCGTGATCCTTCCAGTGGATCAGGGGTTCGAGCATGGCCCCGCCCGCAGCTTCGCGCCCAATGCACCCGGCTACGACCCTCGTTACCATGTGGAACTGGCCATCGAGGCAGGCTGCAACGCCTATGCGGCCCCCCTGGGCTTCATCGAGCATGTGGCTTCCGATTACGCCGGCGACATCCCCCTCATCCTCAAGCTCAACAACAGCGACAGCCTCACCAAGGGGATCGAGCCCTGCAGCGCCATCACCGGCAGCGTGGAAGACGCCCTGCGCCTTGGGTGCGCCGCCATCGGCTACACCATCTATCCCGGCAGCGGTGCCCGCAATGAACAGTACCAGGATCTCCGAGAACTGATTCTCGAGGCCAAGTCCGTGGGCCTGCCCACGGTGCTCTGGGCCTATCCCCGCGGCGGTGGCCTCTCCAAGCAGGGAGAAACCGCCGTAGATGTAGTGGCCTATGCCGCCCAGACTGCCGCCCAGCTGGGCGCCCATGTCATCAAGGTGAAGCCCCCCACGGACTTCATCGAACTGGCCGAGGCCAAGAAGGTCTACGAGAAATACGGCATCCCCACCGGGACTCTGAGGGAGCGCATCGCCCACGTGGTGCAGAGCGCCTTCGCCGGTCGCCGCATCGTGATCTTCAGCGGCGGCGAAGCCAAGGGCACCGAGGAGGTCCTGAAGGAGGTTACCGAGATCGCTGCCGGAGGGGCCTTCGGCAGCATCATGGGCCGCAATGCCTTCCAGCGTCCCAAGGGAGAGGCCATCGAACTCCTGCACGCGGTGATGGACATCCACCGGAAGGCCTGATCGGGCGCCCGTCGATCCCGAGCTCGGTTCACACCGCCCAGAACACCTTGCGAGGATTCTCCATGTCTGCATCCATCGGGAAACCGGCCCCCGATTTCAAGGCCATGGGACTCGTGAACGGCTCCTTCAAGGAAGTCAGCCTCTCCGAGTTTAAGGGCAAGAAGATGGTGGTCCTGTTCTTCTATCCGGCAGACTTCACCTTTGTCTGCCCCACGGAAATCCATGCCTTCTCCGATGCCATCGAGCAATTCTGGAAAAGGAACTCCGTGGTGCTGGGCATCAGTGTCGATTCGATACATAGCCACCACGCCTGGGCCCGGGTCGACAGAAAGGCCGGAGGGATCAAGGGGATCAACTTTCCCTTGCTCTCCGACCCCAGGAAGGAGATCAGCACTGAGTACGGCGTGCTGCTGGAGGAAGCCGGTACGGCTCTGCGGGGCCTCTTCATCATCAACACCAAGGGCATCCTGAAGCACCTCTCCATCAACCACAACGACATCGGCCGAAATGTCGCAGAGGTGCTGAGGATCCTCGACGCCATCGAACTCAGTGAAACCCTGGGTGTGGTCTGCCCTGCCAATTGGACGGTGGGGAAGTTGGCGATCCAGCCCACCCAGGAAGGCCTCGAGAAATTCGCCGCCGAATCGTCAGAAACCACAAGCGAATCGCCTCAGTAGCCACAGGCATTGCGCTGAAGCCACTCCCCGTCGGTGTGTCCATTCCACCACGGGCGTGGCTTCGGCCTTGCTTCACCCTGTAGCCCAATCACCACATTGCTTAAACCAGAAAAAAGAGACTAGCCTTGGCAAAGTCAATCGAGACTTCACCAAGGGGTTTTCATGTGCGGAATCGTCGGATACATCGGTCAGCAATCGGCGGCGGCACTGCTGCTGGAAGGGCTCAAGACCCTGGAATACCGGGGCTACGATAGCGCTGGGATCGCGCTGGCGCCGGGGGATGGCGCTTTCCGGGTTACTCGGGCCTCGGGCAAGCTGGTGAACCTCCAGAGCCGCCTGGACCCACAGGACCCAGCCACCCTGGGCATCGGCCACACCCGCTGGGCCACCCATGGTCGCCCCACAGAAGAGAACGCCCACCCCCACCGCAGCGGCGATGGCAAGGTCGTGGCCGTGCACAACGGGATCTTCGAGAATTTTCTGGAGCTCCGGAAGGAACTCCAGGACAAGGGCGAACGCTTTCTCTCGGAAACGGACACCGAAGCCTTCCCGGTCATGGTTTCCCACGTGCTCAAGGGCGGAGCGACGTTCACGGAGGCCTTCCGCCAAGCCCTGGGGCGCATGGAAGGCATCTATGCCATCGCCTGCCTGCACGCCGATGACCCTGACCGCATCCTCGCCGCCCGCAGCGGACCGCCACTGGTAATCGGCCTGGGCGAAGGGGAGAACTTCCTGGCCTCGGACGTGGTGCCCCTGCTGCGCCACACCCGCCGCGTGATCTTCCTGGAAGACGGCGATCTCGCGGAACTGACCCGGGATAGCGTTCGCATCTTCGATCTGCAGGGCAAGGAGCTTCACCGCCCGATCCAGAACATTCCCTACGACCCCGTGGCGGCGGAGAAGGGCGGCTTCAAACACTTCATGCAGAAGGAAATCTTCGAGCAGCCCCAGGCCATCTCGAACACCCTGCTCAATCGCCTGCCCATCGAAGCCGCCGATCCCATTCCCCTGGAACTGCCCTTCACGGATGAGGATCTTAAGAGTCTCCAGCGCATCCACATTGTGGCCTGCGGGACAAGCTGGCATGCGGGTCTGGTGGGCAAGTTCCTCATTGAGCAACTGGCGCGCACCGCGGTAGAAGTGGACTACGCCAGCGAGTACCGCTACCGGGAGCCCGTGATCCCCGAGGGCACCCTGATCATCGGCATCACCCAGAGCGGCGAGACAGCGGATACGCTGGCCGCCATGAAGGAGGCCGCCTCCCGGGGCGCCCGCACCCTGGCCATCTGCAATGTGCTGGGCTCCACGGCCACCCGCACCGCCGAGGCCACCATCCTGACCCATGCGGGCCCCGAAATCGGCG
>JAYREN010000040.1:0-20319 GCA_041908845.1 Holophaga sp.
AAAAACGCGCCCTTCGGGGCGCTTTTTTTTTGGCTGACGGGGCTCGAACCCGCCCCGGCAACGCGTGCGTTGCCGGGATCTAGCGTCGAATGGGATGCGGGCCGCCGCCTGCGGCGGATAAAGGCCCGCAGGCCGGGCACGCAAGCCCAAGGGGCGCGGCGGGCCAGTTCGAGCCCCGACCCCATGGGCCGCCGCCCGAATCGGATTGATTCCGATGTCCTCTCCTTCTTCTGAAGTACCATTGATTTCACAGGCAAATCCGCCTTTCCGATCGGTTCCCATGAAACTCCCTCTCGTCGCACTCTGCGGGCGCCCCAATGTGGGGAAGTCCACGCTGTTCAATCGCCTCACGCGCACCCGCACGGCCCTGGTCCATGACCTTCCCGGCATGACCCGGGACCGTTCCTACAGCTTTGTGACCTGTCTGGACGACGAAGGCGAGCCCGAGGAGGTCTTCGAACTGGTGGACACCGGCGGCCTGGACTTCGAGGGCGATGACGTCATCACCGCGGGGATCACCCGCATGGCCCAGGCCGCCATGGGCGAGGCCCACGTGCTGATGATGATGGTGGATGCCCACGATGGCTGGAATCCGGTGGATGCGGAAATCGCCACCAAGATCCGCCAGGCGAACAAGCCCTCGATCCTGGTGGTGAACAAGATCGATGGCGTGAAGGGCGGGGCACCGGATGGCGCCTTCTACGAACTGGGGTTCGACGAGGTCCACGTGATCAGCGCCAGCCATGGCTCTGGCGTGCCGGATCTGCTGGCCTCGGTTCGGGCCAAGCTGCCCTTTCATCGCACCCCGGAAGAGGCCGAGCGCCACGACCCGGAAGACGAGCTCCGCTTCGCCATCATCGGTCGTCCAAATGTCGGCAAGTCCTCTCTCACCAACGAGTTGCTGGGCTACGAGCGCAGCCTGGTCAGCGATGTGGCCGGTACCACCCGCGATACGGTGGATACGGTCTTTCGTGTGGACGAGCGCCTCTATCGCCTGATCGATACCGCGGGCATCCGCCGCAAGGGCAAGACAACCGAGGGCGCCGAGATCCTGTCGATCCTCAAAGCCAAGCAGGCCATGGCCCGGGCCGATGTCTCCCTGCTGCTCATCGATGCGGTGGAGGGTGTCACCCACCAGGATGCGGTCATCGCGGGCTATGCCCAGGAGGCTGGCGCGGCGGTGATCCTGGTGATCAACAAGTGGGATCTCGTCCCCAAGGACGGCTACACGTCCCTGGCCTTCGAAGAGAAGATCCGCTTCGATCTCGGCTTCCTCAAACATGCGCCCATGATCTTCATCTCCGCCCTCACTGGACAACGGGTGTCCAAACTGTTCACCCTCATCCACGAATGTGCGGAAGCCCACGCCCGCCGCATCTCCACGGGCAAACTCAACCAGTTCCTGCGGGAATCCGTGGAGAGCATGTCACCCCATGCGGTGGACGGGAAGCTCCCCAAGCTCTACTTCATGGTGCAGGTAGGTGTGCGGCCCCCCTCCTTCGTGGTCAAGACCAACACCGATCGTGGCCTCCATTTCAGCTACGTGCGCTACCTGGAGAACCGCTTGCGCGAGACCTTTGGTTTCGTGGGCACCCCCATTCGTCTCAGCATCCAGAAGAAGCAGAAGGGCGACGAGGAACCTCGCGACGAGGCCCGCGTACGCCGAGTCATGGATGTGGGCGAGGGCCTGAAGCCCTCCCGACATCCCCGCGGCAAGCGCGAGACGGCCACTGGTAGTAGCCCCGCACCTCGACGGAGACCCCGCAAGGGCTGAGGCTAGAAGGTGGACTGGATGAGGCCTCCGTCCACCTGGATGGAGGTGCCCGTGAGGTAGGAGGCCCTCGCGCTGCACAGGAAGGCGATGGTGTCTCCGATCTCCTCCGGCCTGCCGATGCGCCCGGCGGGAATGGCGGCGGCGGTGCGGGTGAAGTAGTCCTCCATGCTGATGCCTTCGGCCTTGGCCTTCAGCTCGCCCAGATGCACTTGGCGATCCGTCATGATGTGGCCCGGCAGCAGGGCGTTCACGGTGATGCCATCCTTGGCGGTTTCCTGGGCCAGGGTCTTGGTGAGGCCTGAGATGCCCGAGCGGAGGGTAGAGCTGATGGTCAGGATCGGCAGCGGCTGCTTGGCCACCAGGCTAGTGATGTGGACGATGCGCCCCCAGCCACGGCTGCGCATGTCCGGCAGCACCAGGCGGGTGAGGCGCACAATGTTCATGAGGGTCGAATCCACCCCCGCGGCCCAGTCCTCATCGGAGAGATCTTGAAAGATGGCGGCTTTGGGACCTCCGGTATTGGTCACGAGGATATCCACCGGGCCGAAGCGCTGACGGGTCGCCTGGTGCCAGTGCGCCAGATCCTCCGCCCGACTCACATCGCAGGGCATCGCGAGTGCCTCGACTCCGAGGGCTTCCAGCTCCAAGCGAGCGGCTTCCAGGCCCGCCTCGCTGCGGCCGCAGATGGACAGCTTGCAGCCTTCCTGGGCGAGAGAGACGGCAGCGGCCTTGCCCAAGCCCTTGCTGGCCGCCGCCACCATGGCCACGCGATTTCCGATTCCCAAGTCCATGGCTGCCTCCCGGCAGTCATCCTATCCCGAAAAAACAAGCGCCCCCGAGGGGGCGCTTGAGCGGAGATGACGCTGTTTCCTTCTGACTACTCAGAGACCATCGGCGCGGGGTGTTCCTGGGGTTCCTTGTTGGGCTTCTCTAGGCCATAGCCCTTGCTCTTGTCTTCCTTGAGGAGCAGCCATCCCAGCACCATGGCGCAGACGCCCAGACCCGCGAAGACGAGCATGGGCTGGGTGTAGTTGTAGACGGCAGAAGTGTCGCCCTTGGCGATGCGCTCCGCGATCCCAGGGTTCACCTTCTCGAGAATCTGTCCGATCAGCCAGGGGAAGAAGCCCAGGCCATAGTTCTGGATCAGGAAGACCAGGGCGTAGGCAGAACCGAGGTAGCGTTCTTCCACGATCTTGGGCACGGAGGGCCACATGGAGGCGGGCACCAGGGAGAAGGCCACGCCCAGCACCACGATCGAAGCGACTGCCAGGAAAATGCTGAGGGGTGCCAGGGCGAAGGTCAGATGGGCGATGGTCATCAGGCCTGCGCCAAAGATCATCATGGTGGCGCCCTTGCCCTTGGTATCTAGGTAGTGGCCGATGATGGGCGTCAGAATGATTGTGCCAACGGGCAGCAGGCCAGAAATCATGCCCGCGGTGTCGGGAGAAACACCGAGCTTGCTCTGCATCATGTTCACGGCGTATTTCAGGAAGGGGAACACACCGGAGTAGAAGAGCACGCAGAGCAGACTGATGTACCAGAATCCCTTGTTGGTGAGGATCTTTCCGAGATCGCTGAAGTGGAAAGCCTCTTCCGAATTGACCTCTCCCGAGACACCTTCCTGGGCATCCAGTTTGGCATCCATGAAGGTATAGGACATGAAGGTCAGGAACCCGATGACCAGCAAGGCCAGACCAAAGTAGACAGGGTTCAGCACGTTCCCTTGCGCAACGCCGTTCACCATGGTGACCCCTGCCATCTTCGCGGAGAAGAAGAAGGCGATGGAGGCGCCCAGGCGGGCAGTAGCCATTTCCATGCCCATGGCCAGAGCGAGTTCCTTGCCCTTGAACCATTTGACGATGGCGCGACTCACGGTGATGCCCATCATCTCCACACCGATGCCGAACATGGCGTAGCCCAGGGAGGCCATCTTCACGGAAGCGGGCATGGAGGTCCAGAAGGAGCTGAAGAAGCCGTGGCCGAAGCCGCCCGCGGCAAAGTATGGCGTCAGGCCGTACAGCTTGATCAAGCCACCGGCCACCATCACGATGGCCGCCATGAGCCCGGTGAAGCGGATGCCCATCTTGTCCAGGATGATGCCGGAGATGAGCAGGAAGCCCAGCATGTTCAGCCAATACTCCGAGCCGGAGAAGAAGCCGTAGTGACCGGGAGTCCAACCGCGCTGCGTCTCGAGCAGAGACTGGAGTGGAGCCATCATGTCGACGAAGAAGTAGGCCGCCAGCATGCTGAGGGCGACCAGGACGAGCGCGGTCCAGCGGGTGGCTTTGGAGTCGCGGAGGGAGGAGCGGATGGCTTCGACCATATCTATTCCTGAAGAGATGAAGGGAAGGGACGCTCGGCGGGGTCGTTTACCTGCCATGCGTGGGACCATTCGGGAGAACCCCCAGCGTAACGCATATCCTTTGTGATGGGGATTCGCCTTTCTTCTTGGCAGGGATGGCTCAACCTCTCCATGCTGGTTCCATGCTCCCGCTGATTCCCCCCGCCCAGATCCAGGAAGCTCCTGCCCCGCCGCCGGGGCTGCAATTGCCCCCTTCGCTCACCTGGAAGCCCGGCAGCCTGGAACTGTGGCCCTTCGACGATGAGCGTTTCGAGGTCCGCTCGACACCGGAAAAGGGCCCCGTTTATGTGAATGTCGATGGTCGGGTGTGGCGGTTCTCTCTCATCGCGGCCGAGGGGCGATTGGGCTACCTGACGCTGGTTCAGCGGATGAAAGCAGCCCTGGATGCCTCGGGCTGGGTGTGGCAGGTCGAAGAACGCGGCATCGCCCGCCGGGAGCGGGACGGGCAGGAACTCTGGTTGAAATATTCCCCAGCGGGTAGCGGCGAAATGAAGATGGTGGTCGTGGAGCGACGAGAGCCTCGATCCATTGTTCTTCCCAGACCCGGCAAGACGTTGGAACGGCCCCCCCGCCCCGAGGAGGATTTCTCCTACCTGCCGCCCTGGCCCGGCGCCAAGCTCGTGCGCTGCGCGGACACTCCGAGCCCCGTGGCCGTGGAATTGACTGAGGGCAAGCCCACGCTCATGGGTGTCATCTTCATCGAAAAGGAATACGAGTTGGCCGCGCCTGTATCGGCCCACGAATTCCTCACGGTCTACACCCGGGCGCTGGTGAACGCGGGGTGGGAGATCGAGGGCCGCTTTCGAGGGAATTTGATCCAGATCCAGGCGATCTACACCCACGGTGGTCGTGATATCCGCGCCACGCTACGGTTGGTGCGGGATGCCATGGCCATTTCGGTGGCCGATGTGGGTGCTCAACGGCCCAGGTGAATTCTCGAAATTTTCTGGATGCCTGCCCGAACTCGAAAAGCGGGGAAACAGAATTCAGGATTCTTGATGGGCATCCGAAAAGTTCCTGTGCTCAAGACCACGTCAGCTTTGGTCAAATGCCTAGGGGGCGGTCTGGCCAGTCCGGTCATGCGACTGGGAGGCCATCGCTTGGCCCCAACTCAGGGGGCAGCCCATGGTCTAGGCCATCTCGGAATTATCCTGACGATGTTTTTGGATTGACGGCTCCTTTTATCGTGCTAGCAGGTGATGTCATGGGTGAGCACCGGGATGATCATGGTGGATGGGCTTTAAATCCCCCGTCAAAAAAATACATGATCGAAT
The DNA here is from genome assembly GCA_041908845.1 of Holophaga sp. GTDB lineage: Bacteria > Acidobacteriota > Holophagae > Holophagales > Holophagaceae > JAYREN01. Next base: position 5,411 of record JAYREN010000040.1, read on the forward strand.
TGATCGGGATTATTTCTGTAGGTGTTTCCCCGGAACTTTTCCCCAAATTCGCGTCTTGTGGTCCTTTGGCCGAAAGCATACCCTTGGGGCCGGGCTCTATTAGCGGACCCAGATATCCAAATTGTTTTTCCCTGTAGGAGGTTCAGCATGGGAGCGAGAATCCGGGTCCTGATTGCCACCTCTCCGAGTGGGGTTGAGGGGGGGAGCAGATCATGAAACCGTCCATCCATACGGCTCTGCTTGCCCTGCTGGTCGCGGCTCCGGCCTGGTCCCAGGACGTGAACGTCTACAGCACGACCATCGCCCAGATGTGGAAACAGGACACGCCAGGGTTCGACAAGAGCACCCTTGCGCCTGCCACGCTGTTCCTTGGCATCGACGCCACCAAGCTCGGGGATGATGCGATCTCCCTCCACCTCTTCGGATGGGGCGTGGCGGATCTCGCCGACGCCTCCATGCCCGGAGGCAAGGGCGGTGGTGATTTCAGCATCGGCTACCTGCAGTACCGCTTCTCCCAGGCCAACGCCGAGATCAAGGCGGGCCGCTTCGCGATCTACCAGGGAGTGGGTGTGGAGCATGTGGATGGCGTCAGCGCCCGCACCGATCTGAAGGGCGGCTTCGCGATCTCCGCCTTCGGCGGTCGGCCCGTGCGCTTCAAGACTCAGGATCCCCTCGCCCAGAGGGACTACGAGTACCAGCGGGATTTCATCTTCGGGACGCGGCTTTCCTGGCGCCCTTCCAGGCTTGGCGAAGTGGGTCTCTCCTATCTCCAGGATGGAACCAAGGCCGCCGAGGATCTCCGTCAGCCCTCCCTGGGTGACTTCACCCGCAAGCAGATGGGTCTCGACCTCAAGGTGACGCCGCTGTCATCCCTGGATTTCAGTGGCCGCACGGTCTTCGATCTCGCCAAGCACTCGGAGAACGTCATCGGGGATGAGAACACCTCCCGCATCGCCGAGCACGACTACACCCTTGCAGTGAAGGTGGTGGACACCGTTTCCTTTAGTGGCACCTTTGTGGAGCGTAATTTCCGGGCCTACTTCGCGGGCACCAACATGCCGTCGCTCTTCCGCACGGATGAGAAGGGTAAGTTCAGCGCCTTCGGCGGCAACCTTTACTGGAATCCCACCTTCGCACCCATCCGCGTCGTTGCGGACTTCCGCCACACCAGCCGTGAGATTTACGGGGATGCCAATCGCTTCGGCGCCGAGGTCCGCTGGAATCCCACCGATACCAAGATCCAGACCGGGTTTGGGTACCACCGGATATCGGCGGACGATGTACTCCAGCCGGGCACCCTGCTTCCTTCCTATGGCCTGTCCCACGGGGAACTCAGGGCCTGGGTCATGTATGAGCGAGAGAAGTTGTCCGCCAGCCTGGACGGGATCCTCCTCACCTTCGACGACAAAGCGAATCCGAACCTGAACGGGAAGTCCTCGGCCTTCGAGGCTGTGGCCTCGGTGGGCTACCGCGCCAGCGACGATCTCAAGCTCTCGGCGGATCTCGGAATCGGGGCCAATCCCCTCTACAAGAACGAAACCCGAGGGCTCCTGCGGGTGGAATACCGGTTCGGCTTTGTCCGCAACGGAGGCCAGAAATGAATCGGAAGACGGCACTGCTTTCCCTGGCCATCACGCTGGTGCTCGGTGTGTTGACGGCCTGTTCACTGGTCTCTTCCGAGAAGAGTTTCGCGGCCACCCATCCCCAGGAACTGGGCGCAGGGCGTCCCGTCTGCTCGGAATGCCACGGCGCAGAAGCCATGAAGGCCAGTCCGAAAACCTACGCGGCCTACGACCACACCGAGGCCTTCGTGCGGAACCACAAGGCGCCCGCGAACCAGGATTCCGCCTCCTGCGCGGCCTGCCACGGGCAGTCCTTCTGCGCCGACTGCCACGGGGGCAAGGGCGTGATGACGCCTTCCACCAAGCTCGGGAATCGTCCGGACCGCGCTACCCATCACAAGGGCGGTTACCTGACGCTGCATCGCATTGAAGGAAAGATGGACCCAACCAGTTGTTTCAAGTGCCACGGCCGGGCGAACAACGAAAAATGCATGGTTTGCCACAGGTAGCGGTCTGTCCATTTGCCGGAGAGGAACCCAATGAACAGAGCCAAATGGATGGTCCGGAGCGTATGGGCGGCAGCCTTCGCCATGCTGGCCATGGGCTGCAGCGGAAGCAACGCGGACGCCCCCCAATTCAACCCCACCACCGGCCAACATCCCGCTGGCTGGATTCAGGGCCACTGGGCTGAGTATGTGAAGCACCCCACCCAGTGCGGTGCCTGCCATGGATCCACCGTGGATCCCGCGATGGCTGGTGGCACCTCCAAGGTGAGCTGCTTCACCTGCCATGCCCAGGGCGTCAACCATCCGGAAGGGTGGGCGGCCTCGGCCCAGCACGGCCGGGCCGGTGCGCAGCTGGCGCCGTCTGCGGATCCCAAGGTGATGGCGGGCTTCGCCCACTGCGCCAAGTGCCATGGAGATGACTACACCGGAGGCGTCTCTGGAGTCTCCTGCAAGGCCTGCCACACCAAGGCCCCGCACCCGGATCGCCCCTGGCTGGGTGGCACGGCTGTTCTTCCGAACCACGACAAGACCGACTTCAACAACGCCCCGGAATGTTTCAAGTGCCACGCCAATGGCGCCAACTCCACGCTTGTGCCCTCCACCCCGGCGCCGGCAGGTACCGCTCCCGGGTGTTACAACAACACCATGTGCCACGATCGGAATCCCTGATCGCGGCGTGGCCTAGCTCCGCCAGGACTCAAGGGGAGGTGCCGGACTTGCAACATGGAACAACAGCTTCGCGATTCAACCTTTTCGAAAGCAACAGCAATGCAAAGCAATTCAACAATAGGAGGATGCAGCATGGAACGTAAACCTCTCAAGAGGTTTGCCGGCCTCATCGCGACCGCATTGGTCGCCCTCGTGCTCGTCGGCTGTAAAGGTTCAGACGGACGAGATGGCACAAACGGCACCAATGGCACTCCCGGCACCGACGGCACGACCCCAACCCTAGTTCAGGACGCTGCGCAGATGAGCCCGGAGCAGTGGGCCGCTCTCAAGCCGCAGGGAAGGGTGCTCGGCGTCACCATGGGGGCTGCTCCCATCGTCAACTTCGAGCTCAAGGATGCGGCAGGCAACGGAATCAAGGGCCTTGGGGCATTCACTTCGCAGAGCTCTACGGCCCTTACGCCCAGCTATCCAAATCTTTCCTTCTCGATCGCGAAATTCATTCCCGAGGACCCCACCACGAAGGCCCCGAGCAAGTGGGTTAACTACATCGTGACCTCGGTGCCTACTACGACCACAGCCGCTGCACCTACGCGGCCCACCACGGACAACACAGGAACTCTGGTGGATAACGGAGACGGCACCTATCGCTACACCTTCTATCGCAATATCACAACGGTCCAGGCCTTCCTGGATGGCTACACCTACACGGGGAACAACCTGAAGGCCGATCTGGGCGATGTGACCTACGAGCCCACCCGGACCCACCGGGTGAGCATCCAGTTCTCCGGCAACGCTCGCGGCACCGGCAGCAACACCCCCACTGGGGCCACGGTCGCAACCGGTGTTGCGATGAAGAACCCGATCAACATCATCTATGACTTCGTTCCCTCCACGGGTGCGGTCAGTGCTGATGTCCGGGAGATTGGATCCATTGCCAAGTGCAACGAATGCCACGATAAGCTGGCCTTCCATGGCGGTGGCCGGGTTGAGTTGAAGTACTGCGTGGTCTGCCACACGGACCAGCGCAAGTACGGCTACGCCGAGGCCACTACCACTGCGACGGGATACAACCCCACCGAATCCTTGGGCGGCACGTCCACGGGGCAGCGCAAGATCAACGGTATGGCCGTGGGTGACATGACCCCCATGGTGCACCGCATCCACATGGGCACGAATCTGAGCAAGGATGGCTACCAGTACGCAGGCGTCTACATGGACAAGCTCGGCTACTCCATGCTCGACGGCGGCCAGCGCATGTGCAGCAAGTGCCATTCTGGGACTGGGGCGAACGCCACCACCCAGGGAGAAAACTGGAACACCAAACCCAGCCGCTACTCCTGCGGCACCTGCCACGATGGTGTCGACTTTGCCGGCGGGACCACGGGGCACGCCATTCAGACGAGCGACAACGCCTGCGCGGGCTGCCATGACGTGGCGGACATCAAGGAGAACCACTACACCCAGAACCTCACGCCCAATAATCCGGTCGTGGCGCCAGGGCTGACGAATTTCACGTACCAGATATCCTCCGTGACTCAGGCCGTTGCCGGCGGTCAGGTGGACATCAAGTTCCGTATTCTTGCCAGCACCGATGGCAGCACACCGACGCCTGTGACTCTTGTGGCACCTGCCGCTGGTGTCGCCAACCCCCTCACCGGCTTCACGGGCGGGCCAGGCTTCCTGCTTGCCTGGGCAATGCCCCAGGAGGGCATCGCGGCCCCGGCGGATTACAACAACCTGAAAGTGGATGGCACGCCATACAGCTCAAACTACCAGCCCATCAGTATTTCTCTGGCAAATCTGCTCAATACCAGCACCAGCCCCTCCCGTGGCACTATGACCGGCCCCGACGGCAGCGGCTACTATACGGCGCAGATCGCCAGTGCCTATGCCTTCCCCGCTGGCGCTACGCTGCGCACCGCAGCGCTTCAGGGCTACTTCACCCAGGTGGCCCCCGCTGCCGCCCGCCACGCCATTTCCGTCACTAAGGCTGTGAGCACCGGTGAAACCCGCCGCAAGGTCATTGACAATGCCAAGTGCGCCAACTGCCACGAATGGTTCGAGGGTCATGGTGGCAACCGTGTCTATGACGTGCAGGTCTGCGTCACTTGCCATGTGCCCGGACTTACGACCAGCGGGCGCGGCACCTCAGATGCCACGCTATCCAGCCGATACTCTTCATTCACTGAGAAGCAGAAAGCGGCACTCACCCAGTGGACGGGCATCAGTTTTGCGACGAATCCAGTCACTGCTGGCTATACCAACGTGGCACTCAGCTTCCCTCAGGTCACCAACAACATGAAGGACATGATCCACGGCATTCATGCGGGCAAGGCCCGGACCACGGAACCCTTCAAGATTGTTCGTGGGGATCGCTGGGCCTTGATAAATGGTGCCGATATTGGTTTCCCGGGCATCCTCAGCAATTGCCAGAGCTGCCATACCTACAACGGCGTGGCTGTGCCGGCCAAGACGCTGGCATCTAGGGATCAGGCGATCAATGCCGCCGGGAATACGACTACAGCCCTTGCGGCCTCTGCTCTGGCCCTGAACAACGCGGGCGATCTGATGACCACGCCCTTCACGGCCGCCTGCGCCAGTTGTCACGATAGCGCCCCAGCCGCGGCTCATATGCGGATGAACGGTGGGCAGATTTCTGTGGCCCGCAGCACTCTCAACACAGCCGGCGAGTCTTGTGCCGTCTGCCATGGGGTCGGTTCCACCTACGATCCCGCCGTTGTCCACAAGTAGGAGGAAGTAACGGAGGGCCTTAGGGTCCCTCCCGCCTTCTTTCCGCGCGACGAAAAACCCGGATGCGCCCGCGCCTCCGGGTTTTTTCGCGCATCCCACCCCCGTACACTTATTCCAGTTCCAAATCCTGGAGGAATCACATGAACCTGCGCATCGCCTCCCTAGCCTTCTTGATGGGCACGGGCCTTGTCATCGCTGCGCAGGAGGAGACTCCTAGGAAGACCTCCCCCAAGGCCGCGCAGTCGAAGTCCAGGCCGCCTCGGGCGGCCAACGTCAAGCCCTTGGAGCTCAACGTGGCCACCAAGGCGGAGCTCATGAAGTTGCCGGGCATTACCGAGGATATGGCTGGCAAGATCATTGCGGGGCGACCCTATCTGACCAAGACCAACCTGGTAACCCGTAAGATCCTGCCCCGCGCTCTTTACACACCGATCAAGCATCTGATCACGGCCCGACAGGCCCCTGCAGCCAAGTAGCTAAATCGGTCCACTCTCGCATTGAAGGAATCCATGAAGAAACTCTTCGCATTCCTGGCCTCGCTCAAGCTCGCCGTGATCCTCCTGGTTGTGCTCCTCGTGGGGCTTTCCGTGGGGACCATCGTCGAGACCCGCACGGACGCGGAAACTGCCGGGCGTCTGGTGTACTACGCGCCGTGGTTCCTGGCGCTGCAGGGGCTCTTTGCCCTCAATGTCGCCCTGTCCCTGGTGGATCTCTTCCCCTGGGGCCGCAAGCGCGTGGGCTTCCTGGTGGTCCATGCCTCGCTGCTGCTCATCCTGGTGGGCGCGTCTCTCACCTTCTTCTTTAAGACCGAAGGCACCATGGGGATGTGGGAAGGCGAAAGCGCCTCGGCCATCATTCGGCAGGCTCCGGACGGGCAGGTCCTTTCCCGCCACGAGCTTCCCTTCACAGTGAAGCTCGAGGACTTCGTGCTCGACACCTACCCTGGGACCATGCGCCCGGCGGGTTTCATGAGCGTCGTGCAGATCACGGATCGCGACACGGGCAGGACCTTCCCCGCGCGCATCTGGATGAACAATGAACTGCACTACCGGGGCTACGCCCTCTTCCAGTCCAGCTACCAACAGATGCACGGGCGGGAGGCGACGGTGCTCTCCGTGTCCAAGGATCCCGGCCAAACCATCGCCTTCGTCGGTTTCATCACGCTGGTGTTGGGCATGGTGCTCGTGATGATCACCCGCATCAATCAGGCCCGGGCGCGCACAACCATGGATGGCATCGGTAAGTCGGCGCTGTTGGTGCTCCTGCTGATGGGCAGTGCCGGGTTGCAGGCCCAGTCCGACCCCGAAGTGATGCGGCGCCTGCCGGTGCAGCACGATGGCCGGGTCATGCCTCTGGATACCCTGGCGCGGGAGACCGTCTGGACAGTCACGGGCTCCAACCGGTGGCAGGGACAGGATCCCGTTGTCACTCTCACGACCTGGACCACGGATCCTCGAAGCACCGTAGCCGCTCCCGTTGTCCGGGTGGGCTCGAAGGCCCTCGCCCAGGCGTTGGAGCTGCCTGCGGGCACCACCCACTGCTCCTTCATGCAGCTCATTCAGAACCCCGGACTCTCCAGGCTGCTGCATGCCGCCGAGCAGGCCGAGGCCCAGGGCATGCCCCGGCAAGGGGTGATGCAGGAGGCCGAGAAGCTTCACCAGCGGATCCTCACCCTGAAGGCGGTCCTCTTTCACGAGACCATCCGGCCCATCCCTCTGGCGGCCGATCCCAAGGCCCAGTGGGGCGTGCCCAGCCCTCTGACGGCGGAGACCCTCACCCAACTCATGAGCGGCCCGCGCATGGCCGAATGGCCGACGCCGGAGAAGATTGATCGCGAGGTCTTCTACAACCGGCTGAATCCCGCCCGCCTCTCCTGGATCATCCTGCTGGCTTCGCTGGTGCTCACCATCGCGGCCTGGATCCGCAAGAGCCGCCTGCTGGATGGCCTCGCCTTCGGCGCCCTCATCGCGGGCTTCGGGATGATGACTTGGGGCATCCTGCTGCGCTGGCAGGCCGGAGAGCGGATTCCCGCGGCCAACATGTACGAGTCGTTGCTCTTCCTGGCTTGGGGCGTCGGGCTCTTCGCCATCGCAGCCTACCTGATTCTGAAGAACCGCATCGTGGTGCTGAACGCCGCCGTCATGGCCACCCTCACCATGATCCTCACGGATCTCCTGCCCATCGACCGGTTCATCCATCCCATCGCCCCGGTGCTGGCGGGCACGCCCTGGCTGGCCATTCACGTGCCGATCATCATGCTGGGGTACTCGATCCTGGCCCTGGGGGTGGTGGTGGCGCATATGCAGGTTGGGGTCACCATCTTTGCGCCCCAGCGGCGAGAGCTCATCGACCGGATGTACGACCTCAACTACTGGTACACCTTCGCGGGTTCCATCTTCCTGCTGGCGGGCATCCTCACGGGTTCCATGTGGGCGGCCTCCTCCTGGGGGCGCTACTGGGGCTGGGACCCTAAGGAAGTCTGGTCGCTGGTGGCCTTCCTGGCCTACATGGCCATCCTGCACGCCAAGCTGGACCGCATGATCGGCAAGTTCGGGGTGGCGGCCATCAGCATCGTGGCCTTCCAGACCATCCTCATGACCTACTTGGGGGTGAATTTCGTGCTGAGCACGGGGATGCACTCCTACGGTATGGGGGATTCGCCCGTGGTGATGTGGATGGTGATCGTGGCCCTGGCGGAAACGGCCTTCCTGGTGGTGGGGACTCTTGCCCACCGAAAACGTTGTGCCCTCGAGGTACCCGAAGTCTGAACGCTTGATGAACAGAAAGGCACCCCTGTTCCAGGGACAGGGGTGCCTTTCTGCGTGGTGTACTCGCCGCCGCATGTCCCGAACCCCAATGAGTCAAGGTCATGGTCACAGGCCTTCCGGTTGGAATCTGACGGATCGGATGATCAATTATCAGGCTACTCATTCCTGCAGACGAAGAGATCCGGATCGGACTGTCTTCAGGAGGCGTCATGCGTTGGATCGTTGTTCTGATTTTATGGACCCTTCAGCTCGGAGCCCAGGCCATTCGGATCGATGGCGGCGCGGCTCCCATGGAAAACATCTTCAAACGCATCAAACCGGCGTTCGAAGCCAAGTCAGGGCTTCAGCTTGACCTTCGCGAAAACGGGCCCGAACTGGCGCTGTTGGCGCTCCATCGCGACGAGGTGGATGCGGCCGCGGCAGGGCTGAGTCCCGAATCCTGGTTCGAGCTCATGGCGAGCAAGGGGCATGTGGGGGTGGTCGTGAGCGCCTTTCAGGCTCGGCGCATCGGTTTCGACAAGATCAATGTGTTCCTTCACGGCGATCTGGTTTTTCTGGAACTGGACAAGGCCCAGCTTAAAGCGTTGTTCACGGGCAAGACTGCAAACTGGAAGGAACTGGGCGGACCGGACCTACCCGTGGTCGTGGTGCTTGGGGACAAGGTTCCCGGCACCAACAAAACCTTCCAGGAACAAATGTTGGATCGCGCTCCCTACACCCCTCAGGTTCGGTGGGTCGCTACCACCCCCGACATCATCCGGACCCTGGCCAGCACCCCTGGCTCCATCGGCATTGGTCCATTGTCTGCCTTGATGGCTCAAAAGCTCACAAGCCCTGTGACGCCCGAAGTCGGGAGACCCATCACGCTGCTCACCAAGGGGGATCCCGGCCCCCGATTGAAAACGCTGTTGGCCTTTGTGGAAGGCGAAGGCAAGGCCATGACGGCAAAATAGCTGGCCCTCGTCGATCCCAAGGCTTTCAGGGACTCGTTGCCGCAGGGAAGGAATTTCCTTCTTGTGGGTGAGACGTTGTCGCTTATCCTTGCTTTGTGCGTCGTTTCGGGTTGTTTCTCCTCGCGTTGCTGCTCACCCTCGGGATGGGCGGAGGCGGGTTGCAAACGCGCATCCCCGTTGTGGAATCCTGCTGCTGTGGTGAAGCCCCGGCTCCTGATCCCTGTCCTTGCGGCCCGGCCCAGTGCCCGACCAATCCCCGACCTGCTACCCCTTCTGCCAGTCACGTGGTGGCCTTACGACGGCAGGAAGCCCCAGTCGCCCCCCAGGCGCGCCGGGTGGAGGCACGTCCCTGGAGCGGTCTTCCGAATGATCTTGTCCCTCCATCCCTGAAGAAAACCTTCGCGATCAGCGGCCATACCGTTTTCTTTTCGCCCTTCGGCTCGCCACCTGGGCCCCTTCTCGATCTGATCTGCACGCTCCGGAAATGAGGCCAGAACAACTCGGGGGTCACTGACCTCGGTTTGTTTCTATTCCTCATCTTTCTTCGGAGCCTTTGTGCGCTTGTACCCTTGCCGTCCCCTCGTGGGATGGGTTCTACCTGCCCTTCTCGCGGCCGGGGAACCCGTCCCACCGCCTCCCCTTCTTCGGCTTCCGGGCCTGCAGGCCTTTCTGGACCAGGCCCGGGGCCCCGCGCTGCAGGCCGCCCAGGCCCGCCGCGAGGCTGCCGCGACCCGCATCGCGCCCGCCGCGGCCCTGCCAGACCCCGATCTCTCGGTGAGCATCCAGCGCATTCCCGGGATGGATGTGACCCTCGAGAACATGGACGACCCTGGCCGACTCATGGGTCTCAGCGGGATGGTGCCCGCCCGCACGGAGGTGGGCCTCATGGCCTCCCAGGTGCTCCCCTGGCCCGGAAAGCGGGCCGCGCGCGCGCAGGTGGCCCGCCTTGCCCACGGACGCAGTGGCATCGAAATGGAAGCCGCCCGTCGCCTCCAGGAAGGCGAAATCCTCGGTCTCGCCCTGGACCTGCTCACGCTCAGGGCCCGCCGGGCGCTGCTGGAGGATCAGGAGCGCCATTGGGCCATCACCGAGGAACTGGCCCGCACCTTTTTCGAGCAGGGCCGGGGCAGCACTTCGGACCTGCTCCAGGCCCAGCAGGAGCGCACGCGCCTGCGACAGCGGTTGCAGGCATTCGAGGTCAGGGAACTCAACCTGAAAGAGGACATGGCCCGGGTGGCAGGCCTGGAACCGAGTGCGGCTCCAGACTTGGCGGGAGATCTTCGCAGCCTACCGCTTCCCGAGGCACGCACGGCCCGGAGTCTGCTGGAGGATCTCCTCGCCCGCAGCCCCGAGTGGGCGGCTGCGGCAAAGGATGAGGAATCCTCCCACGCGGCCCTGCGACTCGCTGGCCTGGATCGCCGTCCCGATCTGCGAATCGGGCTGGGACTCATGGCCGAGAAGGGGATGACCCCGGGCTGGAAGGCCGAGGTGGGCATTGCCGTGCCCCTCCAGCCGAGGCGCAAGCAGAACCTGGTGGTGGCCCAGCGCCAGGCCGAGGTCCGCGAGGTTCAGATGGGGCGTCAGGCCCTGCGTCTCCTGTTGGCGCAGCGGGCCCAAGAACGAGCCCGAGCCCTTGTCTTGGGACTCAAGGCCGCCGAACTGGTAAGGGTGGAACTGCTGCCTGCGGGGGAAGCTACCGTGAGCGCCCTGCTGGCCAGCATGGAATCCGGCAAGGCCGATGTGCCGAGGGTCATGCAGGCCCTCAATGGGCTCCTGAAGAGCCGCGAAGATCTGCTCGACCTCACGGCCGACCTCCATCGGCTGACCCTCCAGCAGCATCGCGCCTCGCTCGAGCCGCCGCCCACCTTCGAACTGGGCATGGGCGCCTCCTTGGCAGCCTCGAGCGCATCGGCCCAGGCCTCGCGCTCGACTCCGGGCGCGGGAGCCCCGGCTGCCACCGAATCCACCGCTGCCCCCATGAAGATGTGAGCCGACCATGACCGAATCCTTCAACGAACTCTCCAATCCCCCTCACGCGCACCGACGCTGGAAGGGCACCCTGGTGGGCCTGGCCATCGGCCTGATCCTGGGCGGCGACGCCACCGGCCTGGTTCTGCGTTCCCGTACCACCAAGGCGCCCGCCGAGGCCGGGAAACCCAAGGCCTACCAGTGCCCCATGCATCCCCAGATCATCCAGGATCACGAGGGCGACTGCCCCATCTGCGGCATGGATCTGGTGGTCATGGAAGGCACCCAGGCGCTCCAGAGTCCCGGTCCCGAGGGGCTGGTCACGGTTCAGATCGATCCCCAGCGCCAGCAGCTCATGGGCTTGCGCACGGCGAAGGCCGAAGAGGGCCAGTTGGGTGGAGGCCTGCGGGCTCCGGGCCGGGTGGTGATCGACGAGACTCGCCTCAGCCGCATCACGGTGAAGCTGGAAGGCTATGTGGAGCGCCTCCAGGCGGACTTCACGGGTCACCCCGTGACCAAGGGCCAGCCCTTGTTCGAGCTCTACAGCCCCGAGTTCCTCAATGCCCAGCGGGAGTATCTGATCGCCCTGCGCACGCAACGAGCGTTCAAGGGAACCGAGCAGGAGGCCCGCTGGCGGGAGTTGGCGGATTCCACACGGCGCCGCCTGGAGTTCCTGGATGTGCCTGCGGCCTTGATCGACACCCTGGAACGCAGCGGAGAGGTGGTTCGCCGCCTGCCGGTGCTGGCTCCGATGAGTGGCCTCGTGACCCAGCGCAACATCACCCAGGGCAGTCGGATCTCGCCCGCAGACACCGCCCTCGAGATCGCCGATCTCAGCCGGGTCTGGGTGCTGGCGGATCTCTTCGAGGCCGACCTGAGTCGGGTGAAGGTGGGCATGGGGGCCGAACTGGAGATCGCTTCCCTCGGGAAGAAGCTCCAGGGGCGGGTGATCTTCCTGGATCCCGTCCTGGATCCGAAAACCCGAACCCTCAAGGCGCGGTTGGAGTTTCCCAATCCGGGGGGACAGCTGCGCCCGGAGATGCTGGGGGATGTCACCTTCCAGATCCCCGAGCGCAAGGTGCTCACGGTGCCGCTGGACGCGGTCCTGGATAGTGGCACGCGCAAGATCCTGTTCGTGGATGTCAGCCAGGGGCATTTCGAACCCCGGGAGGTCACCACGGGTCAGCAATCCGCCGACCGTGTGGAGATCCTCGAGGGCCTGGAGAAGGGCGAGGCGGTGGTCACTCGCGCGGCCTTCCTGGTGGACAGCGAAAGCCGACTGCAGAATGCCCTGGCGGAGATGACGCGGCGGAAGTCTGAAGCCACCCCTGGCCATCGGCACTAGGGGGCCGAGATGCACGAGCCCACTCATACCAACGGCCTGCTTTCCCGGATCATCCGCTTTTCCGCAGAGAACCGATTCCTGGTCATCGCGGCCTCCATCCTGCTCCTGGCTCTTTCCGTCTGGACCATGCGCCGCATCCCCATGGATGCGCTGCCGGATCTCTCGGACACCCAGGTGATCGTCTATTCCAAATGGGACCGCAGTCCGGATCTGGTGGAGGACCAGGTCACCTATCCCATCGTCACCAGCCTGCTGGGGGCCCCCAAGGTCAAGGCCGTGCGGGGGCTTTCGGACTTTGGCTACTCCTACGTCTACGTAATTTTCGAAGACGGCACGGATCTCTACTGGGCCCGCAGCCGAGTGATGGAGTACCTCAGCAAGATCACCTCCAACCTGCCGCCCGGCGTCAAGACGGAGCTGGGGCCCGATGCGACTTCGGTGGGCTGGGTCTATCAGTACGCGCTGGTGGACCGCACGGGGCGCCACAGTTCCGACGAGCTGAAGCAGCATCAAGACTGGTTCCTGAAATTCGCGCTCCAGAGCGTGCCCGGCGTGGCCGAGGTGGCCAGCGTAGGCGGGCAGGGCCGTCAGATGCAGATCCAGATGGATCCCCAGAAGATGGCCAGCCATCGCGTTACCGTGGACCAGCTCGTGGCCGCCGTGAAGGGGGCCAACAGCGAGGCCGGGGGCCGTCTCGTGGAGAGCGCCGGGCGAGAGTACATGGTCCGAGGGCGAGGCTACGCCCGCACGCCCCAGGATTTTGCCGGCGCCGTTCTGCGTTCGGAAAACGGAACCCCCGTGCGCTTGGGCGATGTGGCGACGGCGAGCTTCGGCCCCGAAATGAGGCGGGGCGTCACGGATCTCGACGGGCTCGGGGATGCCGTCAGCGGCATCGTCATCATGCGTCAGAAGGAGAATGCCCTCGACGTCATTCGGGCCGTGAAGGCGAAGCTGACGGAGCTGAAGCAGGGGCTGCCCGCAGGGGTGGAAATCGTGCCCGTCTATGACCGCAGTGAGCTCATCGAAGAGAGCATCCGCACGGTGAAATGGAAGGTGATCGAAGAGATCCTCATCGTTTCGCTCGTGATCCTGGTCTTTCTCTGGCACATCCCCAGCGCCGTGGTGCCCATCGTCACCATTCCCGTGAGCGTGGCCCTGGCCTTCATTCCCATGTACCTGATGGGCCAGAACGCCAACCTCATGAGCCTCGCGGGCATCGCCATCAGCATCGGCGTACTGGTGGATGGGGCCATCGTGGAGGTGGAGAACGCCTACCAGCGCATCGAGAAATGGATGGCTGCCGGGCGGCCGGGAGACTTCCATTCCGTGCGCCTAGCGGCCCTGCTCGAAGTCGGGCCTTCGGTGTTCTTCAGCCTGCTGGTGGTGGCGGTGGCCTTCATTCCCATCTTCACCCTGGTGGACCAGGAGGGGCGTCTCTTCACACCTTTGGCCTGGTCGAAGAATCTGGCCATGGCCATTGCCGCCGTGCTCGCGCTTACCCTGGATCCCGCCCTGCGCATGCTCTTCGCCCGGGTGGATCCCTTCGCCTTTCGGCCAGCCTGGGTGGCGAAGATAGCCAGTAGCATCCTGGTGGGCAAGTACCATTCCGAAGAGCGCCATCCTGTTTCCCGGATCATGCACCGGATCTACGAGCCGCCCTGTCGCTTCGTGCTCCGCCACGCCAAGGCCACCATCGCCGTCGCGGCCTTGCTCGTCATCGCGACCGTGCCGATCTATTTCAAGCTGGGTAGCGAGTTCATGCCGCCCCTGAACGAGGGGAGCATCCTCTACATGCCCTCCACCCTGCCGGGGCTCAGCCAGACCGAGGCCATGCGCATCCTGCAGGTGCAGGACAAGCTCATCCGCACCGTGCCCGAGGTGGACCGAGTCTTTGGCAAGGCCGGGCGCGCCGATACCGCGACCGATCCGGCGCCCTTTTCCATGATGGAAACCGTCATCACGCTCAAGCCCGAGGCCCAGTGGCGGGAGCATCCCCGGTGGTATTCAGGCTGGGCACCGGATTGGCTCAAGACCGTGCTGAGACCCTTCTGGCGGGATCGCATCACCTACGACGATATCGTTCGCGATCTGGATCAGACCGTGCGCCTGCCGGCCCTTCCCAACGCCTGGACCATGCCCATCAAGGCGCGGCTCGATATGCTCTCCACGGGCATTCGCACGCCGGTGGGCCTGAAGATCAACGGCCCCGATCTGGCCGTGATCGAGCGCCTTGCGGTGGAGGCCGAGGGCCTGTTGGCCAAGGTGCCCCACACCCGCAGTGCCTTTGCCGAGCGGACCGCCGCGGGCTTCTTCCTGGACTTCCATCTGGATCGGGAGAAACTCGCGCGCTACGGCCTCTCCGCCGAGGAGGCCAACATGCTCGTGAT